>NZ_JBHWUO010000012.1:0-189499 GCF_042736975.1 Streptomyces sp. NPDC059989 | reverse complement strand
CCGCTGTTGCGGTTCACCAACTCGTAGTATCCATCCCCGGTGGACCTCAGCCTCCACTGCTGGTTGGCGGTGTTCTGGTCGGTCCACTGCTGGATGCGGGTGCCGTCGGCGGTGGAGAAGGCGTTGACGTCCAGCGCCTTGCCGCTGCGTACGGAAACCAGCCGGTAGTAGGCATCGCCGTCGACCGTAGCGGCCTGCGAGTCCTCCTGCACGAACAGGAGATACGGCACGAGGACGGCGGGCGCACCGAGCAGCAGACCGGTCGCGGTCCAGCGACGGCGGTGACGCCCGCGGCGTCCGCCGTTCGTGGGGTTCTTCATGGGGGGGTGTTCTCCTTGCATGCCACCGGAGGAAAGGTGGATACGGCTGCCGGACGGCCGGATCCGACTCCTTGTGGTCACAGGCCCCGCAAAGGGTTGCCTTGAGCCGGGAAACTTTTACAGGTCACCTCGAGGTGCGGGTAGGCGTTGATCAGTGGCCGGGTTTGACGCCTGGTGCTGCGGCTCGAACACGGACGTCAACCCCGGCCCAGGGCACAGGCTTTGCCCGCATACCCTTGCCGACGTCAAGGTGTTGCGCCGTGCGCGGCGGATCGCTCCCCTGAGGGAGGCGGGAATGGGTCTCATGGATACGGATCACACGGGGCTGGTTGTCGCGGCGCAGGCCGGTGACGATCGGGCGCGCGAGGAACTGATCGCCGCGTACCTGCCGTTGCTCTACAACATCGTCCGGCGAGCGCTGAACGGCCAGGCCGACGTCGACGACGTCGTCCAGGAAACCCTGCTGCGCGTGGTGCGCGACCTGCCTGCCCTGCGTGCGCCGGAGAGCTTCCGGTCCTGGCTGGTGTCGATCACGCTCCGCCAGATCAATACCCACTGGCACCGACAACGCGCCTTCGCCGGCCGGACAACGGCCATCGACGAGGCACTCCGGATACCGGACGCCGGCGCCGAACTTGAGGACATGACGATCCTGCGTCTGCATGTGTCGGACGAGCGCCGTCAGGTCGTCGAAGCCGGCCGGTGGCTCGACCCGGACCATCGGGTGCTGCTGTCGCTGTGGTGGCAGGAATGCGCCGGATTGCTGAGCCGTGACGACATCGCCGCCGCGACGGGGCTCACTGTCGCCCACGTCGGAGTGCGCCTGCAACGCATGCGCGAGCAGCTGGACCTGAGCCGGACGATCGTCGCCGCGCTGGAGGCCCACCCGCGGTGTCCGCAGTTGGGTGAGACCGTCGTCGGCTGGGACGGTCTCCGTACATCGGTGTGGCGGAAGCGAATCGCACGGCACACCCGCGACTGCCAGGTCTGCATGGCGACGACGACCAAACGGGTCCCTGCTGAACTCCTGCTCCTCAGCCTCGCGCCTCTGGCCGTCCCGGCCGGACTCGTCGCCGCGCTGGCCGCCAAGGGCCTGCTGTCGGGTACGGCCGCGAGCGCCGCCGGGCTGGCCACGGCACCCGTCGCCGTCGGCACGGCGACGGGTGGAGGCAGTCTGCACAGCTCGCTGATCGCCAAACTCCATGCGGTGACCGCTCATCCGCTGGTGGGCCTCGCCACCGGCGCGGTGCTCATCGCCGGGACCGCCACCTACGCGACCTGGCCCGAACCGGCGCATCGGGCGCCCGCCGTCATCGCCGCTCCCACGGCCGGCAACCCCACACCGATCCCGTCGAGCACCACGACGTCGGCCGAACCGTCCCCGGTGAATCCGTCCGCCGACGCAGGCACTGTGCCGCTGGGCGCACAAACACTGGAGTCCGTGGACGAACCCGCCCTGTACCTGGCGTATGCCGGCGACTTCGCGACGCTCGGCCGGGTCTCCGCGTCCAGCAGCCCGCAGACACGGCAGCGGGTCACGTTCACCGTCCTCCGGGGGCTGGCCGACGCACGGTGCGTCACCTTCCGCGCCGCCGACGGCCGCTATCTGCGCCATCGTGAACTTCGGCTTCGGCTGAGCACCGACGACGGCAGCCAACTGTTCCGTGAAGACGCCACTTTCTGTCCCCGCGCCGGGTCGGTCGCCGGGTCGGTGACCCTGCACGCGCACAACTATCCCGGATCGGTCATCCGCCACCGCGACAGTGGCATCTGGCTCGACGGCTCTGACGGCACACGGGCCTTCGCCGACCAGGCTTCCTTCATCGTGCGCAGGGGCCTCGGCTGAGAACCGCTCCCTGAGCATTCTGGACCGAGTCGCGCAGTGACGGCCGGTGACCCTGCACCGCGACCTCGCACCACGCCGTTCTCAGCCCGGCAGTGAGCCGATTGCTGCGCCGGATCCCGCTTCGAGCCGCGTTCGTCGACGGCTTCCTCGCCGTGACCTGCCTGAAGTCTGATCGTCGCAACCCCCACCCGTGCCGCTCCTGGAACCGTCACTGGTGATCAGGGTGGCGCGCCCTTTCCACAAGGGCGACCAGACTGCGAGGCCTGGCATAACGCTTTTTTCCTGCGAGATGCATCACTGAGAAATCGTCGGGGCGGCGCGACTTTTTTGTTACGCGACCACGAATTCGAAGGCCTCCACTTTGTGGGGTGTCCTTCCCGCCGTTCACCACGCGTGCCGGCGTTACAGGTTCCCCCACTTCCCCTTCGATGTATCTCCTGAAGAGAGCGCCTCCCATGACCCGACACACCCACGAACACCGGGCGACCGGTACGCAGGAACGGCGCCACGTCCTGCACCGCACCCACCCCGCGGCGGACCATGCCGTACCGGCCGATGCGCACACGATCACAGCGCCGAGGGCGACCCGCGATCCCCGAGGAGAATCATGAAGGGCCTGCACCGGCTCGGCCGGCGCCGCCGGACACTGACGATAGGACTGTCGGCCGCGGCGCTGCTGGCCAGTGTCGTGACGCTTCTCCCCGAGTCTGCCGGAGCGGCGAGCCTGGGTACGCAGGCGACCCCCTCGGGCCGGTACTTCGGCACAGCTGTGGCCGCCGGCAGGCTCGGCGACCAGCGGTACGCCGCGATCTCGGACCGGGAGTTCAACATGATCACCCCGGAGAACGAGATGAAGTGGGACGCCATCGAACCGTCCCGCGGCACATTCACCTTCGGCCCCGCCGATCAGATCGTCAACCGTGCCGCGGCACACGGCCAGCGCCTGCGCGGCCACACCGCGGTCTGGCACTCGCAGCTCCCGTCCTGGGTCAGCTCCATCGGCGACGCGAACACGCTGCGCAGCGTGATGAACAACCACATCACCACCTTGATGACCCACTACAAAGGCAAGGTCTACGCCTGGGACGTGGTCAACGAGGCGTTCGCCGACGGCTCCACCCAGCACCGCAGCTCGGTGTTCCAGAACGTGCTGGGCAACGGCTTCATCGAGGAAGCGTTCCGCACCGCCCGGGCGGCCGACTCCTCGGCCAAGCTCTGCTACAACGACTACAACATCGAGAACTGGTCGGACCCCAAGACCCAGGGCGTCTACAGCATGGTCAAGGACTTCAAGTCCCGCGGCGTGCCGATCGACTGCGTCGGGTTCCAGAGCCACTTCGGCACCGGCGGCCCTCCGTCCAGCTTCCAGACCACCTTGTCCAACTTCGCCGCCCTGGGTGTTGACGTCCAGATCACCGAGCTGGACATCGCCCAGGCGTCGCCCACCCATTACGCCAACACGGTCAGGGCCTGCCTGTCCGTGGCCCGGTGCACCGGCATCACGGTATGGGGCATCCGTGACAGCGATTCCTGGCGCAGCGGCGAAAGCCCCCTGCTGTTCGACAACAACGGCAACCCCAAGGCCGCCCACACCGCCGTCGTGAACGCCCTCAAGGCCGCCTCCGCTACCACCGGCGGGACCAGTACCGGGGCGATCAAGGGCGTCGCGTCCGGTCGCTGTATCGACATCAACGGTTCCACCACCGTCAACGGAACCCAGGCGCAGCTGTGGGACTGCCACGGACGAACCAACCAGCGCTGGACCTACACCTCCGGCAAGCAGCTGATGATCTACGGCAACAAGTGCCTGGACGCCAGGGCCAAGGGCACCAGCAACGGCACCGCGGTGGTCATCGAGGACTGCAACGGCGGCGCCGGCCAGCAGTGGAACATCAACACCAACGGCACGATCGCCGGCGTCCAGTCCGGGCTGTGCCTCGACGCCGTCGGCGCGGCCACCGCCAACCGCACCAAGATCCAGCTGCACTCCTGCTGGTCCGGCGGCAACCAGAAGTGGACCGGCCTGTCCGGGACACCGGCCCCGACAACGCCTGCGCCGACGGGCGGCACGTGTGCTCTTCCGTCGACGTACCGGTGGACTTCGACGGGTGCGCTGGCGCAGCCGGCGAACGGGTGGGCCTCGCTGAAGGACTTCACCAACGTGACGTACAACGGCAAGCACCTGGTCTACGGGTCGAACTTCTCGGGATCTTCGTACGGCTCCATGATGTTCGGTCCCTTCACGAACTGGTCGGACATGGCGTCGGCCGGCCAGTCCGGCATGAGCCAGGCTGCGGTGGCGCCCACCCTGTTCTACTTCGCGCCCAAGAAGATCTGGGTGCTGGCGTACCAGTGGGGCGCATGGCCCTTCATCTACCGCACGTCGAGCGACCCCGCCAACCCCAACGGCTGGTCCGCGCCGCAGGCGCTGTTCACCGGAAGCATCCCCCGCACCGACTCCCCCACCGGCCCGATCGACCAGACCCTGATCGCTGACGACCAGAACATGTATCTGTTCTTCGCCGGTGACAACGGCAAGATCTACCGGGCGAGCATGCCGATCGGAGACTTCCCGGGCAACTTCGGCTCCTCGTACACGACGGTCATGAGCGACACGCCGGACAACCTGTTCGAGGCGCCGCAGGTCTACAAGGTCAAGGGCCAGAACCAGTACCTCATGATCGTTGAGGCGAGGGGCGCGAACGGGCGCTACTTCCGCTCGTTCACGGCCTCCAGCCTGAGCGGTGCGTGGACCCCGCAGGCCGCCGGCGAAAGCGACCCCTTCGCGGGCAAGGCCAACAGCGGTGCCACCTGGACCAACGACATCAGCCACGGTGACCTGGTCCGCGAGAACCCCGACCAGACCATGACCGTCGACCCCTGCAACCTGCAGTTCCTCTACCAGGGCAAGTCCCCCACCGCCGACGGCCCCTACGACCAACTGCCGTACCGGCCAGCTGTCCTCACCCTGCAGCGCTGACCTGCCCGATCCACGTGATCGTGATGCGGAGCGGCCTGCCTGCGCGGAGACGAGCGGTTTACGGCACGGGCAACTCCACCTGCTGACCGATCCTCACCGCCTCGAGGAACCCCAGCCGTGCGTCGGCTGGGGTTCCTCTCTTCTGTGCACTTTCATCGTGCGTACGGGCCGAAGCACCACGAAAGCGGCGGAAGCCCCTCGACGTCGAGATCCACCGGCTCGCGCGCCCGGGGCGCTTGAGTCTCCAGCGGCTGGAAGGTCCAGGATCTGGCCCATGGAAGACGAATGCCCCAACATGCTCACCATCGGCCGGCTCGCACACCGCACCGGCCTTCCGGTGCGCACCCTGCGCTTCTGGTCGGACCAGGGAGCGGTGCCGCCCGCGGCCCGCTCCGCGAGCGGCTACCGGCTGTACGACGCCGGGTCCGTGGCTCGCGTCGAGCTGGTACGCACCTTGCGGGAGCTGGGCCTCGGGCTCGACGACGTGTGCCGCGTCCTGAGCGGCCGCACCACGGTCGCCAAGGTCGCCGAGGCGCACGTGGCCGCGCTCGACGCGCAGATTCGCTCCCTCAAGGTGAGCCGGGCCGTCCTGTCCACCGTTTCGAAACGTGGTTCGACCGCTGAGGAGACAGCACTGATGAACCGGCTGGCACGGCTTTCCGCCGCCGAACGCAAACAGATCATCGACCAGTTCAAGGAGGAGGTGTTCGGCTGTCTCGACGTCGATCCGCGCCTGCGTGACCGCATGCGCGCCTTCAGCATCGAACTGCCCGATGACCCCACACCCGAGCAGGTCGACGCCTGGATCGAACTGGCCGAGCTGGTGCGCGACCCCGGCTTCCGCACCCGGATGCGCACCATGCTGGAGCTGAGCACCCCGGTCCCCGGGCGGAGTCGTGCCCCCGGGGCGTCAATCTGGTGGGCCAGGCAGGTCGTGCAGACCGTCGCGGAGGCCAGAGAACGCGGCATCGCCCCTGAGGGACCGGCAGCGGCCGAAGTGCTGTCCGAGCTGTTCGGCGACGCCGATCGGGCCGCCGTGCTGTTGTGCCTGGAGGCCGGGATCGAGGCAGGGGCGGAGCGGTACCGCAGGCTCGTCGCCCGCGTGCGCGGTCAGCATTCGTCTCCCGACGCGACCGAGGAGCTGGAGTGGCTGGCGCGAGCCCTGCGTGCCGTGGATCAAGCCTGACCGGCCGTACTGCCCCTGCCCCGCACGGGTTGAGGCGAAGTGACCACCGGTTCGATGCGCGCCGCCGCGTTCTCCTGCAAGGGCTACGCGTTCGACGCGCTGGACGGAGGTGCGTCCCGGTGAGATGGCTGACGCTGTACGTGCGCTCGCGTCAGGTACCCGCGTCACTCGCCGCGGTGGTGATCAGCACGGTGGTGGTGTGGGCACTTGCCCGGGACGGCAGCGGGGGGCCCGGTGATCCGCGGATACCCGCGCTCGTGATCGTCGCGGGGGCGACGGCGGCCTCGATCGGGCTCGGCGGGCAAGACGTCGCGCTGGACCGGACGGCCGCGATCCGCTGGGTACCGCGAAGAGCGGCACACGTACTGTTCTTCGGCGCGGTCGTCGGCACGGTGCTGCTGACCGTGCAGACCACGGGCGAGTCCATGGCCACTACCGCGTTCGTCGTCCGGGACAGCGCGGGCCTGATGGGACTGGTCGCCCTCGGCGCGGCGCTCTCGGGCGGCCAGTACGCCTGGACGCTGCCGTTCGCCTGGCTCGCGTTCTCGTTCTTCGCCCCGCCCCCGACGAGTGCGCCGATGCAGGTGGCGACCTGGATGCTGCTGCCACCCAGCACGGCAGCGGGCACCTGGACGGCCCTGGTTCTCACGGTCGCCGGCACCACGGCCTACGCCGTCGCGGGACCGAGACGGTAACCGGGCCGGGCCGTTGCGGTGACCATGTCTCACGTTCCCGCCCCAGGCCGGAAATTTGCCGGTCGGCGCCGTATCGGACACGTACCGACGCCTCCGCCGACCGGCGGGAACGGACCCCCCGACCGGCTGGAACCGGGCTCGCGACCTCGCCGGGGATGGCGAGGGACCTTAGGGTCGGTCGGGTACGACGGGGATCGATTGACGACGGGGTGCGACGCACGTGATTCGGGTAGTGGTGGTGGATGACGAGGCGCTGGTCCGATCCGGTTTCGGCCTCATCCTGGGCGCGGCGGACGACATCGAGGTCGTCGCCACGGCGTCGGGCGGGGATGCCCTCGACACCGTGCGGGAGCATGGTCCGGATGTCGTCCTCCTCGATATCCGGATGCCGGACGTGGACGGCCTCACGGTTCTGGCTCAGCTGCGCGCCCTGCCCGCTCCCCCTGTTGTGGCGATGCTCACCACCTTCGACACCGACGAGTACGTCCTCACGGCCCTCCACTCGGGCGCGGCCGGTTTCCTCCTCAAGGACACCGAACCGGATCAACTTCCCCAGCTGGTCAGGACGTTGGCCGCCGGTGGAGTGGTGATGTCCTCCAAGGCCTCCCGGAGCCTGCTGCGCACGCATCCTGCTGCCGGGCTTGCGGCCGTGGACGAGGAGGCGGCCCGCGTGGAGCGGCTGTCCGACCGGGAGCGGGACGTGCTCGTGCTGCTGGCGGAAGGTTTGTCCAACGCCGATATCGGAATCCGTCTTCACCTGGGCACCGGCACGGTCAAGGACCACGTCAGTGCCATCCTCACCAAACTGCGGGTGGCCGGCCGGGTCCAGGCGGCGCTGCTCGCCCAGCGGGCCGGGCTGCTGGATGCCGGTCGGGAAGGCCGGTGAGCGCCGCGGCTGAGGGGAAACGGCTGTGGAACCGGGTACCGCCACCTGCGCGGGATGCCGCTCTGGTCGCCCTCGCCGCGCTGGACGCATGGCTCAGTTTCTGGGACGGCACCCCGCTCGGCCTCGCACTCGCCGCGATCGCCTGCGGCGCCCTGGCCGTGCGCCGGCGGTTCCCGCTGGCCGCCTTCCTGCTCACCCTGCCGGCCACCCTGGTCCAGGACATCCTGGTCGCCCCGGTCGCCGCCCTGTACACCCTTGCCGAACGCTCGCGTGACCGTCGTCTGCTCGCCGTATGCGCCTTCTTGTCCGCGGCCGCCATGGCGGTGGCGATGCAGTCTGACCCAGAGAACAGCCGGGCATGGACGCTGATCTACTTGCTGTACAACCTGGCCACGGCCATCGCTCCGGTCCTGCTGGGCCAGCTGGTCCAGGCACGCAGGGACTTGGCACGGCGCCTGGTGGAGATCGAGGAGGCGCGGGAGCACGAACGCGAGCTGCACGCACAGGCCGTCCTGGCCCGGGAACGCGCCCAGCTGGCCCGCGAGATGCACGATGTCGTCTCCCACCAGGTCAGCCTGATCGCGATTCAGGCCGGAGCCATGCAAGTGGCGGCCAAGGACGCTGACAGCAGGGAAGCGGCACGCACCATCCGCTCCCTGAGCGTGGATACGCTCGACGAGCTGCGCACCATGGTCACGCTGCTGCGCGCCTCCGGCGGAGCCACGACGGAACTCACCCCGCAGCCCACCCTCGCCGACCTGCGCAGACTGGTGGCGTCCAGCGGCATCGAAGCGGAGCTCACGGGCGATCTCCCAGCCTCTGTGGGCACGCCCGCCCAGCGCGCTCTGTACCGCACGGTGCAGGAAGCACTGACCAACGTCCGCAAACACGCCCCCGGAGCCATGGCGACCGTCGAGCTGTGGCACGACGGCGACGCCGTCGGCGTGACGGTCACCAACAGCGCGCCGTCCCGCACCTCCCTGCCCCTGCCCGGCGCACACCTGGGCCTGCTGGGCCTCAAGGAGCGCGCCGACATCCTGCACGGCACCTTCGAGTCCGGCCCGACCAACGAGGGCGGCTACCGGGTGCGGATGCGCATCCCGTCCCGCGCGGACTGACCCGCGCAGCCCACCGCGCACGGGGAAGTCCGGTCCATCGGCAGTGGGTAATCCCGCCGGTCGGTGCACGTTCCGCGTGCGTGCGAGCGCCGACATGCACGGGCGGCCGGCTCCTTCTTCGCCCCATAACTCGTCACGTTCTGTGCCCCGAATCAGGAATCCAATTGCTCTTCACCGTGATCGTGATTACTGCTGCGGCCGCCGGGTGGTCGCTCGTGGCCGGATGGCTGGAGCTGCGGCACATCAGGGCCCCTCTGGTGCTGGTCCTCGCGGGGATCATCACCGGACTGTTCACCCAGAACGAGATCGCCGCCACCTTGAACTCCGAGGTCGCCCAGCACGTGGCCGAGGTCATCCTGGCGGTCCTGCTATTCGTCGATGCGACCGAGCTGCCGGGCGGGCGACTGTTCGGCAAGGATCCCGGCGCGGCCGCCCGGGCACTGCTGGTGGCGCTGCCCCTGAGTCTGGCCGCGATGGTCCTGCTGGGCTCGCTGCTGCTGCCCGCGCTGCCTGCGCTGCTCCTCCTGCTGATCGCGTGCGTCATCGTTCCGACCGACTTCGCCCCGGCCGAGACCCTGGTACGCGACACGCGCATCGCCGCACGGGTGCGCAACGTCCTCAACGTGGAGAGCGGTTACAACGACGGGATCGTGTCGCCCATCTTCCTGTTCGCTCTGATCCTGGCCGGTGCCACCGCACAGGCCCACACCCCCATGCAGGCACTGGGCACGGCCGTTCCGTCCGCGGCGAAGGCACTCATCGTCGGCATCATGCTGGGGCCACTGCTGGCGTGGTTGATGAACTCGGCCGACCGCATGCACCGGATGACCGAACAATCACGCCGGATCCTCGTGCTCCTCGCACCCCTGCTCGCCTACACCGTGACCGTGGCGGCCGGCGGCAACGGCTTCGTGGCCTCGTTCGTCTGCGGCATCGCCTTCCGTTACGTCCGACAGGCCCCGACCCGGCGAGGGGGTGCCCAGGCCCCCGACGCCTCGGACTTCCGGCTGATCGAGGACACCAACTCGATCATGCCCATGTGCATGTGGTTCTTCTTCGGAAACGCCGTGGTGCTCGCACTGGGCGAGGGCGTCCACTGGCCCACCGTCGCGCTCTGCGCCGCCGCACTCACCGTCGTCCGCATCGTTCCGATCCTGCTCGCCTTCCTCGGCTCGGACTTCACCTGGCGCGAACGGCTCATGGTGGGAGCCCTCGGACCACGCGGCACCACCTCGATCGTGTTCGGGCTGATCGCCTTCAACACCCTCCCCGACGGGCCCTACGCGGACACCGTCCTGTACGCGACGACACTCACCGTGCTCGGCAGCGTTCTGCTCCACGGCGTCGGCTCTACCACCATCGCCCGCCTTCTCACTCGGCCCCCCTGCTCCGTCGGCCCCTGAGACCACGACCCCGGAGCGGACCGCGTCATGAACCCGCGCCGGGGCTGAGACTGGGGGCCCGGCCCCTTTGACCTCCACATGGCGGGGCGCGCTCCGCCAGGTGGAGGATGGGCTCCGGACGCCCGGCGGATACCCCCACGACCTGCCCTTGAACGAGGTTTGCAAGGCAGGGCACGACCACGCCGCCCTGCCTCCGGCGGCCGCTCTCCCTCCACTTGTGCGGGCGCACGCCGGCCCCGGAACGAGGAGGACGCGGAAGTGTTCAGCGGCAACAAGGCTCTTCGCTTCGAGGAGTACGTACGGCTCAGGCAGGACGCGCTGCTGCGCACGGCCCGCCGCCTGGTTCCTGACCCCGTGGACGCCCAGGACCTGCTCCAGACCGCCCTCACGCAGACCTTCGTCCGATGGGACCAGATCGCCGACAAGAATCTCGCGGACGCCTACCTGCGCCGGGTGATGATCAATACCCGGACGGAGTGGTGGCGGGCCCGCAAGTTCGAGGAAGTGCTCACCGCACACGATCCCGACACCAGCGTCCAGGACGACACGGACCGGTACACCGACCGCGCCCTGCTCCTCGACGTCCTCGGCATACTGACCCCCCGGCAGCGCAGCATCGTCGTACTGCGCCACTGGGTAGAGCTGAGCACCGAGGAGACCGCGCAACTGCTCGGTCTTGCGACGGGCACGGTCAAGAGCACCCTGCACCGGGCGCTGATCCAGCTCCGGAAAGAGCTGGAGGAGCGCGAGCGGGACTTCCACGCCGGAGGCGGTGCCCGCCCGCCGGAGCGCGGAATCGCGTGGCCCCGCCACAAACCGCTGTCCGCTGCGGCATGACCTCCGCCACCCATCACACCGTGGCCGACCCCCGGTCCTTGGGCCCCGGCCTGCTGACGCGGGCCCGCCAGGTGACGGGTGGCGCACCCGCCGGTCGGCGGGGAGAACCGGACACCTGTGGGATACCGCCCACCCAGGGCGGCACGTGAGTCTGGAGTTCCGCAAGAGGAGAGATTCCCGGACGACCAGCCCCTACCAGGGCGGTCTGGACCGTCCGGCGGACGCCATCCCCGACACCTGGCCGGCGCGTCGGCCGAGCGCAGAAGCATGGAGCCCCCGATGTCGATCACCACCCGCACCCTGCTCGCCGGTGCTGCCGCCGCGGCCATCGCCGTCCTCGTCGCCGTCCTTGCGATGACGAGCGACAGCGCCCGGTCCTACATCCACGACTACGCCCGCATCCAGCTCCGCGTCGCGGTCGGTGTGCCCCTCCCCTGATCCCCTCCGTCCGGCCCCGGCGCCTTCGTCCTCGACCGCGAACATCCCCCGTCGCAAGGACCGCCGCGCCACCGACGGCGGCGAGTCGGACACCGCCGAGCGGACCCCTTCCGCGTCCGCCGCGTGAAGCCCCGGGCGCGGTGACGCACCTGGCGGCGCCCGCCCCCGCAGATGTGCCCACCGGCACCGGCCCGCACCGTCGGGCCGGGCCGGATCCCACCAAGAGCAAGGAGAGAGCCCCATGGGTGTTTCGCTGTCCAAAGGCGGCAACGTATCGCTGAGCAAGGAGGCCCCGGGCCTGACCGCGGTGCTGATCGGCCTCGGCTGGGACGTGCGCACCACGGCCGGCGCCGATTTCGACATCGACGCGAGCGCGTTGCTGTGCGACGAGAGCGGCAAAGTACCCTCCAACTCGCACTTCGTCTTCTACAACAACCTCAAGAGCCCGGACGGTTCGGTCGAGCACACCGGCGACAACCTCACCGGTGAGGGCGAGGGAGACGACGAGGTCGTCAAGGTGAACCTCACGGCCGTTCCGGCCGACGTGGTGAAGATCGTCTTCCCGGTCTCCATCCACGATGCCACCGCACGTTCGCAGAACTTCGGCCAGGTGCGGCAGGCATACATCCGGGTGGTGAACGAGAACGGCGGGGCCGAGCTCGCCCGATACGACCTGAGCGAAGACGCCGCCACCGAGACCGCCATGGTCTTCGGCGAGCTGTACCGCAACGGCGCGGAGTGGAAGTTCCGCGCCGTCGGCCAGGGCTACGCCTCCGGCCTGACCGGCATCGCCCAGGACTTCGGCGTCAGTCTCTGACACCGGAGCAACCCAGCCCCCGCCGCCCGCGCCGTTCACGCAGAATCCCCCCTCCGCGTGCGGGCGGCGGGCCCCACCGGGCCGCCGCACTCGCCCGGCCCCAGCCCCCCATCAATCCCGGGAGCCTTCATGTCCGTAAACCTCGCTAAAGGCCAGACGATCAGCCTGGCCAAGTCCGACGCGACCCCCCTCATCCGGGTACGCATGGGCCTGGGCTGGCAGGCAGCCCAGCGCAAGAGGTTCCTCGGAAAACTGATCGGGCCCAAGGAGATCGACCTCGACGCCTCCGCACTGCTGTACTCGGGCCGGGAGGTGCTGGAGGTCGTCTACTTCAATTACCTGGACAGCGCCTACGGTGCGGTGAGTCACTCAGGCGACAACCGCACCGGCGGCGACGGCCCGGGGGACGACGAAGCCATCACCGTCGACTTCACACGGGTCCCCCCGGAGGTCGATCAGATCGTCTTCACCGTGAACTCCTTCACCGGGGCGACCTTCGACGAGGTCGGACACGCCTACTGCCGTTTGGTGGACGACACCACGGGCGGCGAACTCGCCCGCTACACCCTGTCCGGCGGGGGCTCCCACACCGCCCAGATCATGGCCAAGGTCGTCCGCCTGCCCGAGGGCTGGCAGCTGGCAGCCATCGGCGAACCCGCCGCCGGGGAAACCTTCCAGGCGCTCCTGCCCGCCATCGACCGGTACCTGTGACCGTGCGATAGACGGGCTGGAGGGCTGAGGGCAGGCGGGGTGATGCGCACGCCTTGCGCATCACCCCGCCGACCGTCCGATCCTGCCGGACCGGTCGAGGCACGGCCCCGCCGGTCGGCGGGGTGGTCACCGCCGACCGGCGGTGCCGTTACCGAAGCCTGCCGGATGGCCCGACTCCTGGCATCACCGCGAGATTCTCCCTATGACACAGATACAGCCGCCCCAGGAGACGTCGCCTCCTGAGCCTCGAACCTCGCCCGAGCCCGCCGTGCCGGCCCCGGGCAGTCCCTCGCTGGAACGCCTCGTCGGGGTGGACCTGGCCCGCGCTTTGGCGGTGTTCGGCATGTACGTCGTCCACATCGGCCCCCCGCTGTCGGCCACGGACGGCGTCGCCAGCTGGGTCCGGTACCTGGCCGACGGTCACTCATCGGTCCTGTTCGCCACCCTCGCCGGGTTCTCGCTGATACTGATCGCCGGCCGTCGGGAGCCGAAAACCGGTCTGGCCGGCCGGCAGGCGAAAGCGCGGATCGCGATCCGCGCCGTGGTCCTGCTGGCGCTGGGCACCGCCCTGTCGATGGAGTACGGGGACGTGGTCATCCTCGCCTTCTACGGTGTGTACTTCCTCCTCGCCCTGCCCCTGGTGCGACTGTCCGCCAGGACGCTGGCGATGATCGCGGCCGGGCTCGCACTGGTCACCCCGCAGCTGGCGTTCGTCCTGAAGTCCCTGCTGAGCGAGTCCGTCCAGCAGAGCGTCAACGCCTACGACCCGCTCGAGAAGCTCAGCGACGTGGGAGTGCTCGATCTGCTGCTCACCGGCTTCTACCCGACGATCACGTGGATGCCGTTCGTGGTCGCCGGGATGGCGCTGGCCCGCCTCGACCTGTCCGCCACCACCGTCCAGCGGCGCCTGGCCGCGCTCGGTGCCGCCCTCACCGTGGCCGCGTACGGCATGTCTCTGCTGCTCGCGGGCAAGGACGCGCTGCGGAGCATGGCGGAGGGCGGCAAGTCGTCCGGCGGCTCCGAGGCGGCGTCCTCCGGCAGCGGATCCTTCGACGCCCAGGGGTCGGCCTCGGATCTGTTGTCCGCCGGGCCGCACAGCGGCACCACGTTCGACATCATCGGCAGCGTGGGCGTCGCGATCCTCGTGATCGTGGGCGCGACAGTGCTCATGGACCGTCTCCCGCTCCTGCACCGCCTGGCGAAACCGGTCATCGCCGTGGGCGCCATGTCCCTGACGGCGTACGTCGGCCACTTCATCGTGCAGTCCGTAGTGGGCATACCGACCGGCGAAAGCAGCCAGGTGTCCTGGGGGCCCGTGCTGACGTTCATCCTCGGGGCGATCGTGTTCGCCGCGCTCTGGTCCCGCTTCTTCCGCCGCGGACCGCTGGAGTATCTGCTCAACGCCGCCACCAAACCCGCCGAGTACATCCCATGAGGTCAGGGGTGGCGCCCCTCATGCCCCACCCCGGCCCGCGGCTCAACGCCCTTCCTCTCAAGTGGGCACACCCTGGGGGGTGTGCGCCAGCCACTTGGGGGATGGGTCCGGATGACTGCCGGGTACCCGTGGGCTTGCCCCTCGACGAGCCTGGACGCATGAACGACAAGCGAGTGGACCGGGATGGCCGCGCACCAGCCCCGGACGCCCCCGGCACGCCGCCCTGCAAGAGGTGCGCGACGGGCAGGTGCTTGTCGCACGGACACCTCAGGGGCGGCCGGGAAGCCGGCCTCCTCGCTTTGCTCGCTGTGGCCGGAATCCTGGCGGTCCTGCGGCCCCGATGACGCGCGGCACGACCTGGTGCTCCGATCCACGACCGCAGTGACCGGACGACCGGAAGCCCCGGACGACCAGACGACAAAAAGGGACCCACCATGACCGCGACCGACCCGTCGGCCGCCGACACCGCACGCCTGACCGCCCCGAAGACGTTCCAGGCGCTGTACGCCCACTTCCGACCGCACCGCAAGGCCGTCGCGCTCGCCGCCCTGCTCACCCTGATCGGGGCCGGGAGCGGGTTGCTGCAGCCCCTGGCCACGAAGGTCCTCGTCGACCGGCTGGGCTCCGGTGAGACGATCAGCAGGATCCTCCTGGCCCTCACCGCACTCGTACTACTGGGCGCGGTGGTCCAGGCGCTCGGCGCGTACGTGCTGGAGCGGACCGCGGAGTCGGTCGTGCTGGCCGCCCGCCGCACCCTTGTCGGTCGACTGCTGCGGCTGCGCCTCACGGAATTCGAGCGGAACCAGCCGGGCGACCTGATGTCCCGGGTCACCTCCGACACGACGCTCCTGCGTGCCGTCACTACCCAGGCGATCGTCAACGGTGCCACGGGTGCCGTGACCCTGGCCGCGGCCATCGTCATGATGGCCCTCCTGGACGCCGTACTGCTCGGCGTCACCCTGGCTGTGGGGGTGCTGATCGGCGGGGCCGTCGCCCTGGTGATGCCCAGGATCGCGCGGGCCACCGAGCGTGCGCAGGAGGCGGTCGGGGAGGTCTCCTCCGTCCTTGAGCGGATCTTCGGTGCGCTGCGGACGGTCAAGGCGTCAGGTGCCGAACAGCGCGAGAACGCGATCGCCGACGCGGCACTGCAGCGGTCGTGGCGGCACGGCGTGACGAGTGCGAAGTGGGAGGCGGTGGCGGAGGGGTCGGTCGGTCTGGCCATGCAGCTGTCGTTCCTCGCGGTGCTCGGGGTCGGCGGGGCACGCGTGGCCTACGGGGCGATCCCCGTGTCGACTCTGATCGCCTTCCTGCTCTACCTCTTCTGTGTCATCGAGCCGGTGGACAGGCTGGTCGAGGCGGCCTCCAAGTACCAGGAGGGATCAGCGGCCATCGCCCGCATCGCCGAAGTGGAACGGCTTGAAACGGAGCCCCTGGAACAGGAGCGCACCGAGTGGCCCGGGACATCGGCGGCGGTCGACGGCCCGGCGTCGGTCCGCTTCGAGGACGTGAGCTTCCGCTACCGCGATGACCTTCCGCCCGACCACCACCAGGTCGATTTCGAGGTGCGGAGCGGCGGGATGACGGCCTTCGTCGGCCCCTCGGGGGCGGGCAAGTCGACGATCTTCGCGCTGATCGAGCGGTTCTACGAGACAACCGGAGGCCGGGTTCTGATCGACGGCAAGGACGTCCGGGACTGGTCGCTGCCGGAGCTGCGGGGTGCCATCGGATACGTGGAGCAAGACACGCCGGTCCTGGCCGGGACGCTGCGGGAGAACCTGATCTTCGCAGCGCCCGACGCGACCGACCAGGACATCCACGACGTCCTGGTCCGGGCGAAGCTGGACATGCTGGTGAACCGCCTGCCGCAGGGACTGGAAACCCCGGTCGGACACCGCGGCACCAAGCTGTCGGGCGGCGAACGGCAGCGCATCGCGATCGCCCGAGCCCTGCTGCGCAAACCCCGGCTGCTGCTCCTGGACGAGGCGACCTCGCAGCTCGACGCCGTCAACGAACTGGCGGTACGCGACGTCATCACGCAGGCCGCCCGGACGACCACCGTCCTCGTCGTGGCACACCGCCTCTCAACGGTGACCCACGCCGACCGGATCGTGGTGATGGACGCAGGACGCGTACGCGCGGTGGGCACCCATACGGAACTGCTCGACCAGGACAGCCTGTACGCACGCCTGGCGGCCACCCAGTTCCTGGGGCCGGCACGGTGACTCAGCGCCGTACTGCCATCCCCGTCCGGGCGCACGGTGACGGGCCCTTGACCCCGTGCACCCGGGCGGGCTCGGCCTTCCGCCGAGCCCGCCACGCCGGCTCCACTCCGGAGCCGGACCCGTGTCACGTCGTTAGCGCTGCCGTGTCAGCAGACCTGGCCGGTAGGGCCATTGGCCGTAGTCGCCGCCGGAGTTGGGGTCGCGTCCCTGGTAGAGGAACTGCAGGTTGCAGGGATCGACGGTCAAGGTCTGATCGGCGCTGGTGCGGATCAGTTCGCCATGGCTGATGTCGTTGGTCCAGGTGGCACCACTGTTGGCCTTGCCGGCGAAGGGGTTGCTCTCGGTCGCGGCCTGGGGTGTCCATGAGCCGTCCAGACTGGTGGCCGTGAACGAGCGGAAGTAGCGGCCCTGCGAGCCGATCGCCTCGACGATCATGAGGTAGCGGTCCTGGCCCTGGAGCTTGTAGACCTGCGGGGCTTCGAACAGGTTGTTCGTCGTATCGCTCATGACCGTTGTGTACGCCGAGCCGAAACTGCCCGGGAAGTTCCCGATCGGCATGCTGGCCCGGTAGATCTTGCCGTTGTCACCGGCGAAGAACAGGTACATGTTCGTGCCGTCAGCGATGAGCGTCTGGTCGATGGGTCCTGTTCCGGAGCCGGTGATGCTTCCGGAGAAGAGCACCTGCTGTGCGGACCAGCCATTGGGGTTGGAGGGGTCGCTCGACGTCCGGTAGGAGAAGGCGCTTCCGCCTCCCCACTGGTAGGCGAGCACCCAGATGTTCTTCGGCGCGAAGTAGAAGAGCGTGGGCGCGACAACGGAGTTCGACATCGTGTTCTGGCTGGCCGAGGCCATCTCCGGCCAGTTGCTGAACAGGCCGAAGTTCATCGAACCCCAGCCCGCTCCCGTTCCCGCGGCGCCGTGCGTCGTCGCATAGACGAGATGCTTGCCGTTGAAGGGGACGACGGTGAAGTCCTTGAGCGAGGCCCACCCGGCCTTGGGCTGCGCCAGCGCGCCCGTCGATGTCCAGCGGTAGGTCGAGGGGAGACTGCATGAGCCGGGAGGGTTGCCGCCGCCGACCTTGACGAGCTGCCACTGCTGGTTGGTGCCGCCCCAGTCGTCGTACTGGACGATGTTCGCGTTGTCGGCGGTGGAGCCGCCTTGTACTTCCAGGGCCTTGTTGCTGTGGCGCGCGATGAACCTCACGTAGCCGTCCGAGCTGTCGGCCAGCCGCCACTGCTGGTTGCTCCCGTTCACGTCGGCCCACTGGACGATCGAGGTGCCGTTCGCGGTGGACCCGTTCTGGACGTCCAGCACCTTGCCGGAGTGGCGGGACTTGATGCGGTAGTAGCCGCCGCCGGAGTCGACGAACTGCCACTGCTGCTGGTTCTGATCGTTCCTGGTCCACTGGGTGATGCGGGCACCGTCGTTGGTCGCCAGGTTGTAGACGTCCAGGGCCTTGCCGCTGTTGCGGTTGACCAGCACGTACGAGGCGTTGGGGTCGACGGTCGTCGCGGCCCCGGCGGGCTGCACACTGAGGAAAGTGGCCAGGAGCAGCAATGGCGCGAGGACGGCGAGCAGGCGTCGTCTCAGGTGGACCGCGGACGGATGGCGAAACCACATCAGAAGAGCTCCTTTGGGGGGTCAGGGACGGGATAGGTGTGAAGGCGGCCGCACATGCCGAAGCTTTGGTGCTCCGGGCGCTCCAGTCGTGACACTTCGCCGTGGTCGAGGTGAGAGAGGTCTCCGGCCTTCAGCCGTTCCAGCTGACGGCTGGTCGTGAGGGCTGCGGCCAAGGGGCCGTCACGCCAGCGGATCCACCAGGCGTCCAGGAGCTCACTCTTCAGGCGGTGGGCCGCGATGTGGAACTCCTGCAGCCCGCCCTTGCGCAAGGCCAGGAAACCCTCGAGTGCCAGGTCACGGCGGCGGCGCGCTGCCGCGGAATGGTCGCCGGCCAGGGCGGCCGCCGTCTGGTAGGCGTGGGGATCGGCCAGCACAGGAGCAGGGAAGGTGAAGACGGCGTCGCCTGCCTCGGGGAGTCCGCTGTTCTGCATGAGCACCACGAGGCGCAGGCCGCCGTCGTTGACGAGGCGGTGGATCGTGCCGGGGGTGAACCAGACGACATCGCCGGGGTGCAGCGGGGTATCGGCGAAGCCGGAGGTGGTGAGAGTCTGGACGCTGCCCGCGCCGCCGATGACGACGTACGCCTCGGAGCAGACGAGGTGCATGTGGGGCGTGCCGCCGCACAGCCCGTCGGCGGCCTCCCAGTCGTACACGGTCAACCCGGAGATCCCCACGCCGCCGGGGAGCGGGGTCACCACGAGTGTTCCGCGGTATGGCGGGACAGGCGCCTGGAGGTCCATGCGCCGTTGGCCACGACGATCCGGTAGCGGCGCGACAGGGTGTCGCCCGGGGCCAGCGGCAGTTCCTTGTCGAACGCCAGAGACGGGTTGACGGCTGGGATGGGCACACTGCGGACGAACCAGTGGCAGGGGGCGTCCGGATCGTCCATGAACAGGAGCGTGGAGGAGCGGTCGACCTCGTCGTGCGTGCCGATGAAGGCCAGCCAGTCGCCCTGCTCGCCCATCGCGGGGCCGATCACGTCGCCGCCGGTGAAGTCGCGCGGGCCGCGCCAGAACAGGCCGGAGTATCCGGCGAGCTCTCTGCCCTGTGTGCTGGGGCTGCCGAACATCAAATCGGTGTCGAGGACGTTGGTCAACGCGGTGGTGACGTCCAGCGTCCAGGAGTCGGCCTCGACGTCGTGTGCGGTCAGCGTGCGGCGCTCGTCGATCCAGTGCTCCCCCGCCATCGTGTACCAAGCCAGGTTCTCGATGATCACGGCGTGGCCGTGGCCCGTTTCGGCGGACAGGGTGAGGCTGCGCATCGTGCCGAGGTTCGGCAGGTCCACGTAGCCCTGGCCGCGCAGGTAGGTGCCGCCGCCCCAGAAGTTCTGCCCCGACACCCACGACGCCGTGATCTGAACGCCCTTGTGCCAGCGGTGGTCGTGCGGCCGGTATCCGGTGACCACGTCGCCGGCGAGCGTGCGCACCGGATGCAGGTAGGGCTTCGGCGCCTCGAAGGGGGCCATCACCGGCCGGTGCACGTACCGGAAGAGGTCGACGTCGCGAGCCCGGACGATCAGCGAGTCCTCGTTCTCGAGGAGTTCGAACGTCATCGGAACACCCCCGGGTGCCCTCCGTTGAGCGCACCGTAGAACGGGTCGGCCGCGTCGATCTCTCCGCGCCGGACCGGCACGCCGGTGATCGCGGCCTTGTACAAGGCGGTGACCAGTTCCATGGTGGGCCTGCCGAGGTCGGGCCGGATCCCCGCCTCGTAGCCGTCCAGGAAGGCCGCGAGCTGGGCGGTGTGCGAGCTGGGCAGGTCGTCCGGCGGCTCCCACTTCACGCGGGACGACCTGGTAGTGAACGTCCAGTCCGCGTTGGAGTAGCCGTACAGATGCCGCAACTCGACCGTGGCATCGGTGAGATCGAAGCGCAGGTAGCTCTCCTCGCGTGGGGACAGGACACTGTTGACGACCGTCGCGATGGCTCCGTTGTCGAACCGGACCAGGGCCGCGGACACGTCCTCGGTCTGGACGTCGCGCTCGAGACGGCCGGCCATCGCGCGTACCTCGGCCCATTCACCGAGCACCGCGAGCATCAGGTCCATCTGGTGGATGCCGTGGCCCAGCGTCGGGCCACCGCCCTCGCTCTCCCAGGTGCCTCGCCAGGGCACGTCGTAGTACGCGTCGTCGCGGTACCACGCCGTGACGCACTGCGCGACCAGCGGACGGCCCAGTGTCCCGGCCGCGATCCGGTCGCGCAGATACCGGGCCCCCGATCCGTACCGGTGCTGGAACACCGCGCCCGCGACGCCGGGCCCCTCGGCGGCACGGATCCGGTCGAGCTCGGCCAGCGACAGCGCCACCGGCTTCTCACACCACACCCACGCCTGTGACTCCAGGCAGGCCACGGCCTGGTCGGCGTGCAGGAACGGAGGCGTGCACAGGTGCACGAGGTCCGGCCCCTGCTCCTCGAGCATCGTGTGCAGGTCGGTGTAGACCGCGGGGATGCCGTGTTCGGCCGCGAACGCCTCGGCGCGCGCGGCGTCCACATCGACGGCTGCCACGATCTGGGCACGGTGCGCCTGCGTCCGCAGCGCGGGAACGTGGCAGATGCCCGCGATCCCGCCCGTTCCGACGATCGCCGTTCTTATCATCCGCCCAGCACCTCCTTGATCGAGTGATAGGCGGGCTTCGGCAGCAGGTTCTCGTCGTAGGGCAGCGCTGCGCCCTCGCCGGGGAAGACGGAGGGGATCCACGAGTACTTGTCCGTGTAGTCCCAGATGGTGACGCCGACGCATTTCTTGACCGCCAGGCAGGCCTTGACGTAGTCGGCGTACCAGGTGGCCTGCGTGGCGAGCTTCTCCGGGGTCGCGGGGAGGGCCATCCGGATGTCGAGCTCGGTGATCGCGACGTCGACCCCGAGGTCGGCGAAGCGCTGCATGTTCTGCTGGATGTCGGCGGGGAAGCCGTACTGGAGCGCCAGATGGCCTTGGATGCCGAAGCCCTCCACCGGGACGCCGCCGGCCTTCAACTGCTTGATCAGGGTGTAGTAGGCGTCGCTCTTGGGGCCGATCCCGTCGACGTTGTAGTCGTTGAGGTACAGCTTGGCATGCCGGTCGGCCTCGTGGGCCCAGCGCAGGGCGTCGGCGATGTAGCCGGGGCCGAGCGTCTTGTAGAAGAGCGTCTCGCGGTAGGTGCCGTCTTCGTTGAAGGCCTCGTTGACGACGTCCCAGTGGATCACCTGGCCCTTGAAGTGCCGGACCACCGTCTGTATGTGGTTCTTGAGGATGGCGCGCAGCTCGTCGGCGGTCCAGGTGCCCTCGGTGAGCCAGACGGGGAGCTGGTTGTGCCATATGAGGGTGTGGCCGCGGACCTTCTGGTGGTGGGCCTTGGCGAACCCGACGACCTCGTCGGCGGCGGTGAAGTCGAAGACGCCGCGCTCGGGCTCGGTGGCGTACCACTTCATGGCGTTGCCGGGGGTGGTCTGGCCGAATTCGCTGCCGAGGAGCTTCAGATAGGCGGCGTCGGTGAACTCGGGGTTGTCGGTGGCGGAGCCGAAGTACTTGTGGTGCTTCTTGGCCAGTTCGCCGAGCGTCCTGGGACGGGGCTCGGCGGCTGCGGGCGCGGCGGCGAGACCGGCCGCCAGACAGACGGCAGCGGACAGAGCGGTGAGAATCCGGGACATTGACATGACGGACTACTCCTCCAGCGATGGGCGGTTTCAGTCGAGGACGATCGTGGTCAGCGCGCGTGGGGCGAGCGTCGCCTTGAGGGTCGTGCCGTGCGTGGAGACGATGTCGGCCGGGGTGATCGAGCGGGTCTCGTCGGTGACGTAGCCGTCGGGGCGGCGGTCGTGCCCGCCGCGGAGAGAGAACTCGGCGGAGCTTTCGGTGGTCGCGGTGTTGAGGATCTCGATCACGCGGCTGCCGTCGGTGTTGCGGAAGGCCGTGATCTGCAGTGCCGGGTCGGCGTTCGTGACCGGCACGCGGACGGCGCCGGGGCGGATGAACCGGCTGAAGGCGGCCAGCGCCCAGTACCGCTTGGACACCCGGTAGTCGTCACCGGGGTTGGCGAGCTGGATGAGCCCTCGGGTCGCGCCGAGGGACGCGCCGGTCCAGTAGACGTAGGCATTGGCGTTGCCGACGGTCAGGGTGTTCTGGATGTCGGCCGCGACGGTGAGACCGTCGTAGCCGCTGCCGTCGTCCCAGTTCTCGTTCCAGGTGGTACCGTCCGGCGACCATTCCGACATCCACACGCGCTTGTCGGTCGGCTGCGCCACCTCGGTCGGACCGCTGTAGCGGTGGCCGGTGATGGTCCGCACGGCCTTGCCGGCCGCGGGGTCCGCCTCGATGGCCTCGGTGTAGGCGACCTGCCGGTCCCAGCCCGCGGCGTCGCAGCAGACCACCCCGGACTTCAATCCGGACGCGCGGACGGTCGGTCCGAGCACCTTGAGGAAGTCGACGGCCTGCTGCGGGGTGAACCGCATCGAGGCGTAGGTGGCCGTCCAGTCGGGTTCGTTGGTGAACCCCAAGTCGGTGATCCCGATGCCTTCCTGCCCGTAGAACTTCGCGTACTGGACGAGGTAGTTCGCGTAGGCCTGACGCCATTCGGGCCGCAGCTCGCCGCCGTCGTTCTCGCTTCCGTTGGTCTTCATGAAGGCCGGGGCGCTCCAGGCGTCGGCGAAGAACCGTTTGACGCCGTAGTCCTTGGCCTCCTTGGCGAGCCAGACCTGGCCGCCGTCCCAGCCGTCCCAGACGTACTTCGGCGTGGCGTCCGGCCCGCCGGGATCGGCCGGCAGGATCGTTGGCATGTGGTCGTAGACCCTGTCGGTCGACGACCCGATGCCCAGGCGCAGGATCGAAAGGCCCGCTCCCTTGTCCTTACTGAGCAGTAGGTCGAGCACCTCGCGCTGCCTGGCCGGGCTGAGGCCGCGTGCGCCGTGCAGCAGGTCGGCCCGCTGGAAGGCCATCGAGAAGCCGAATCCGTCTATGGGCTGGAGCTCGGCGCGGAAGTCGATGCCGGGTCGCGCGGGGGCGGCCACGGCCTGCGTTGTTAGCGCTAACAATATTGCTGTCAATGCGGTCAGGCGTTTCACGACGTCTCCTCGGGGGTGGAGGTCACGCGGGACGGGTCAGCCCTTGGTGGCGCCTGCGGTGAGTCCGCCGATCAGCTGCCGCTCGGCGACGGCGTAGAAGGCGAGGGCGGGGACCATCGCGAGCACGATGTAGGCGAGGACGAGCGCGTAGTCGGTCGAGTACTGGCCCTGGAACTGCTGGACGCCGACCGGGATCGTCTGCCATTTGGGGTCATTGAACACCAGCAGTGGCAGGAAGAAGTTGTTCCAGCTCGCGACGATCGCGAGCACCGAGACCGTGCCGAGCGCCGGACGCGCCATCGGCAGCAGGATCTTCCAGAAGAAGCGGAACTTGCCGCAGCCGTCCATGATGGCCGCCTCCTCGACCTCTGCCGGGATGGTCCGGAAGAACCCGCGCAGAATGATGATCGTCATGGGGAGCCCGAAAGCCGCCTGCGGAAGGATCACTCCGAGCGGGTTGTCGAGCAGGTCGAAGTTGCGCAGCAGCAGGAACAGCGGCAGGACGGCCACCGCGAACGGGAACATCAGCCCGATCGTGAACAGCGTGTAGAACAGCTCCCTGCCCCGGAAGGCGTAGCGGGCCAGTACGAACGCCGCCATCGCCGCGACCGCCACCGTGCAGCATGCCGTGCCGATCGCGATGCCCGCACTGTTGGCGATCTGCCGCCAGAACATTCCGTCGCTGAGGATGCCGGTGTAATTGCCGGTCTTCCAGTGCTCCGGCAGCCCGAACGGGTTGGTCGTCAGCTCGCCGGTGCTCTTGAACCCGGAGATCACCGCGTAGATCAGCGGCACGACGACGAACGCGCCGATCAGCCAGACCACGGCGTGCAGCGACAGGCCGCGTACCGTTCTGCGGGCGTTCATCGGCCACCTCCCGAGGTGACGGCCCCGCTCAGGTCACGGCGCAGTACGTAACGCTGGTAGAAGAGGGAGAAGACCAGACTGATCATGAACAGCACCACGCTGATCGCACTGGCGTAGCCGACCTGGTAGCGCTTGAACCCGAACTGGAACATCGAGATCGCCATCGTCTCGGAGGAGTGGTTGGGCCCGCCCGCGGTCATGACCCAGACGAGGTCGAAGAGCTGGATGGCCCCGATGATCGATAGGAAGACGCTGATCCGGATCGTCGGGCCGAGCAGCGGCAGCGTCACGTGCCGGAAGCGCTGCCAGGCGCCGGCGCCATCGATGGAGGCGGCCTCGAGGACCTCGGCCGGGATGCTCTGCAGCCCGGCGAGGAAGAGCATCATGTGGAAGCCGAAGTACTTCCAGGTCATGACCACGAACAGGGTCGGTATGACCGTCGAGGGATCGGCGAGCCACTTGCCCTGCAGCCCCTCCAGGCCGAGCGCGCCGGCGAGATGGTCGGCCATGCCGTCACCGGGAAGGAAGACCATCGTGAAGAGAACCGCCGTGACCACCTCGGACAGGATGTACGGCGCGAAGAACAGCATCCGGTAGACGGCCCGGCCGCGCAGTCTCTGGTTGAGCAGGACCGCGGTGAACAGCGCGAACGGCAACTGCACCGTGATCGACAG
Organism: Streptomyces sp. NPDC059989; assembly: GCF_042736975.1. NCBI lineage: Bacteria > Bacillati > Actinomycetota > Actinomycetes > Kitasatosporales > Streptomycetaceae > Streptomyces > Streptomyces sp. NPDC059989. Next base: position 164,408 of record NZ_JBHWUO010000012.1, on the reverse strand, counting down.
GGCGATCAGGTACAGCCCGCGCTCCAGATCGCCGAGGAAGACCTGATCGTCGAACAGCTTGGCGTAGTTCCCGAAGCCGACGAAGTCGTCCATGGGGCCGACCCCGCCCCACTCGAAGAACCCGGTGTAGACGGCGACGGCGATCGGGGCGAGGACGAAGACGAGGAAGAGGACCAGAGCCGGGACGAGGAACCAGGCGACCGACGCCCAGCTTCCCAGACCGCGCAGGAGCGACCGTGCCGGGGCAGGCGGGCGCACCGGCCCGGCGTCCTGCGTCCGCTCCTTGGTCAGGGTGGACACGGAGCTAGGCACCCTTCGCAGCCTCGGTTATCGACTTGGTGACCTGCTCGGGCGTCTTCTGGCCCGCGATGAGGTCGGCGACGCTGTCGTTGACCTCCTGGCCTACCGCCGGCGGGTAGGCCTGGTCGAGGAAGAGCTGGAAGCCCGTCGCCTTGACCAGGCTGTCGGCCACCACCTTCCTGTTGGCGTCGGCGAGGTGGCTCTCCGCGCCCTTGACCACCGGCAGGTAGCCGTTGGAGGCCAGCAGCTTGGACTCGTTTTCCAGGACGAAGAACTTCAGGAAGTCCAGCGCCTCCTTCGGCGCGCCCTTGCGCAGCGCGAAACCGCCGCCACCGCCGAACACCTCGGTGACCTGGCCGACGCCGCCGTCGACCGTCGGGAAGGGGAAGAAGCCCAGGTCCGCTCCGAGGTCTGCGCCCGCGTCCTTCTGCACCGACGGTCCCCACTGCCCCATCAGCTCCATGGCGGCCTTGCCGTTGCCCATGGTCGCGGCCTGGCCGCCGGGGGTGGCGTAGCCGGCGCCGAGGAAGCCCGTCTGGAACGGCTGGAGGTCGACCAGCTCCTTGAGGTGGATGCCTGCCTGGACGAAGCCGGCGCCGGTGAAGTCCTTGGTGGTCGCAGCCTGCTGCAGCGCGGGGAGGCCTGCGACGCGCATCGCGAGGTAGGCCCAGTAGTAGTGGCCTGGCCATTTCTCCTTGCCCGCGAGGGCGATCGGGGTGACGCCCGCGGCCTTGAGCTTCTTGACGTCTTCGAGGAGCTCGGCCCAGGTGGCCGGCGGAGCGGTGATCCCGGCCTTGGCGAAGAGCTTCTTGTTGTACCAGAAGCCGACCATGCCGACGTCGTAGGGCACCCCGTAGGTCCGGCCCTCGAACTGATAGGCCTGCAGCGAGACCGGGGTGAGCTCGGACGACCAGCCGAACGCGTCGGTGAGGTCCTCGACCAGCCCCGCGTCGACCTGCTGCTGCAACACGCCGCCGCCCCAGGTCTGGAAGACGTCGGGGAGCTTGCCCGAAGAGGTGGTGGCGGTCAGCTTGGACTTGAACGCCTCGTTCTCCAACGAGGTCGTCTTGATCGTGATGTTCGGGTGGGCGGCCGTGAACGCCGAGGAGATCTGCGGGAAGAGGGACTTTCCCGGTTCCGTCGTGGCGATGTTCCACCACGCGAGGGTCACCTTGCCGCCGGCCGTCGGCCTCGAGCCGGAGTCCCCGCCGCCACAGGCCGCGGTCAGCGAGACGGACAGAGCGGTCAGGCCCGAGAGCGCCAGGAAGCTTCGTCGGCTCGGGGGTGTGCTGGCCATGGGACCTCCGGGGTGGGGAATGCGGTTCGATTTCGAAACTGTTTCGCAAAATCCTCGATTCGGTGCTGCCACAAACTAGGAACGCGCGGCCCACCGGTCAAGCCTTCTTACTGATTTCCCCTCGGCAGCAGCGCACTTGGAGCTTGACAACCTGGTCGCGCCGACCAGAAACTCTACGAAAGTTTGCGATACCTGTCGTCAGCCCAAGACGTCCGCGCAGAGGAGAGAAGTTGAGCGAGCAGCGTCCGACCCTGGCCCTCATCGCCGCGGAGGCAGGGGTCTCCCAGGCCACCGTGTCGAAAGTGGTCAACGGCCGCTCCGATGTCGCACCCTCGACACGCGAACGGATCGAGGGCCTGCTGCGCTCCCACAACTACCTCCACCCCGGTGGGCAGGCCAGGTCCCGCAGGTCAGGCCTGGTTGACCTGATCATCGGCGGTCTGGACAGCGCGTGGGCGGTGGAGATACTGCGCGGCGTCGAGGCCGAGTGCGCCCAGCGGAGCGTCGGCACCGTCGTTTCGCTCGTCCCGCCGGGCGAAGCCACGCCGTCGAGCTGGGCCGCACTGCCGGTCCTGCACCACAGCGACGGCGTCATCCTCGTCACCGCCTCGGTCACCCAAGCCCAGCGTGCCCAGGTCGAACAGGCCGGGGTGGCGCTGGTGGTCATCGACCCGATCGACCTGCCGGGCAACGGTGTGCCGAGCATCGGCGCGACCAACTGGGCGGGCGGCCTCGCCGCCACTGAGCACCTGCTGGAGCTGGGGCACCGTAGGATCGCCACGATCGGCGGGCGCAAGGAGATGCTCTGCAGCCAGGCCCGCATCGACGGGTACCGGGCCGCGCTGGAGCGGGCCGGGATCGAGATCGACCGCGACCTGATCCGGTTCGGCGACTTCCAGCACGAGGGCGGGTTCCAGCGCGCCCAGGAACTGCTCGCCCTCCCCGACCCGCCGACCGCCATCTTCGCCGGTAGCGACCAGCAGGCGATGGGCGTCTACGAAGCCGCCCGGCAGGGCGGGCTGAGCATCCCGCAGGACCTCAGCGTGGTCGGCTTCGACGACCTGCCGATGTGCGAATGGCTGTCACCGCCGCTGACGACGGTGCGCCAGCCGCTGGAGGAGATGGGCCGGCTCGCCGCCCGCACCCTTTTCCAGCTCCTGGACGGCCAGCCCCTGGTCAGCCCCCGGATGGAGCTCTCGACCGAGCTCAAGGTCCGGCTCTCCACCGCCCCGCCCCGTCTCTAGGTCGTGTCGTCAAAGTCCCTCCCCCAGCTACCGCTGGGAGGTGCCCCCTGGCCGGTGGGGCCTGGCACGCACGCTCGCCGCGTTGTCGTCGGTCAACGACGTCCCCCAGCTACCGCTGGAGGTGCCCCCACCGCGTCGATTCCCTCCTCCGCCTTGCGATCGCACGCACCAGGCCCCACCGGCCCCGCCCTTCGGGCGGCCGGCGCTACTTTGACGAAACTCCCTAGGAGAATCCTTGACCGAGCCCTGGCGTGACCCCCTCCTGCCCGCGTCCGTGCGAGTCGCCGATCTGCTGAAACGGATGACGCTGGAAGAGAAGGCGGGGCAACTCGCCGGCTTCTGGGCGCTGCCCTCGAATCCGGGGACACCGGTCACGCCCATGGAAGACGATTCCGGCGAGTCCGCGCCCGGCCTGGACGACATCGTCGCCCACGGGCTCGGCCAGCTCACTCGGGTGTACGGCACCGCGCCGATCACCGCGGAGGCCGGCATGGCCCGGCTCGCCTCGCTCCAACGGCAGGTGACCGGATCCGGCCGGTTCGGGATACCGGCGGTCGCTCACGAGGAGTGCCTGACCGGGTTCATGACGTTCGGGGCCACCGTCTTCCCGGGGCCTCTGGCCTGGGGAGCAACCTTCGATCCCGAGCTCGTGCGCCAGATGGCCGCCGCCATCGGCGCGGGGATGCGGCGGGTCGGCGTCCACCAAGGGCTGGCTCCGGTGCTCGACGTGGTCCGCGACTATCGGTGGGGCAGGACCGAGGAGTGCATAGGCGAGGATCCCTATCTCGTCGGAGCGATCGGCACCGCCTACGTGCAGGGCTTGGAAGGCGCCGGGATCGTGGCGACGCTCAAGCACTTCGCCGGGTACTCGGCCTCGCGCGGCGGCCGGAACATGGCCCCCGTCGCCTCCGGGCCGCGCGAGTTCGCCGACGTACTGGTCGAGCCATTTGCACGGGCACTGCGCGAGGGAGGCGCCCGGTCGGTGATGAACAGCTACACCGACGTGGACGGCGTCCCGGTGGCCGCCGACGAACGGCTGCTGACCGAGCTGCTCAGGGGTGAACTCGGTTTCCCCGGTGTGGTCGTCGCCGACTACTACGCCATCTCTTTCCTGGAGACCCGGCACGGCGTCAGCGGATCGCGCGGCGCGGCCGGCGCACTGGCGTTGACCGCCGGAATCGACGTCGAGCTACCCACGGCCCGCTGCTACGGCGAGCCGCTGACCGAACTCGTCCGGTCGGGAGACGTACCCGAGGAGCTCATCGACCGGGCCGCGGAACGGGTCCTGGTGCAGAAGGCCGAACTCGGCCTGCTCGACCCCGACTGGGAGCCCGTCAAGCCCGAGCCGGTCGACCTCGACCCGCCGGAGAATCGGGCACTGGCCAGGCTCCTGGCCGAACGGTCCACCGTGCTGCTCGCCAACGACGGCATCCTGCCGCTGGGCCCGTGCCGCGTGGCGATCAGCGGGCCGTACGCCGACGACCCCCAGTCCTTCCTCGGCTGCTACTCCTTCCCCAACCACGTCGCGCTGCCCGGCGACCTCGGGCTGGAGATCCCGACGCTCGGCGAGGCGCTCACCGCTGCCGGGTTCACGGTCACCGCGGACGATCCGGACGTGAACGTACTGGTGCTCGGGGACCGGGCCGGCATGTTCGGCCGGGGCACCTCCGGAGAGGGCTGCGACGCCGAGACCCTCGACCTGCCCGGCGACCAGGCCGCACTCGCCTCCACCGTTCTGGACTCCGGGGTGCCGACCGTCCTGGTCCTCGTCTCCGGACGGCCCTACGCGCTCGGCACGCTGGCCGAGCGCGCATCGGCCGTGGTGCAGGCCTTCTTCCCCGGCGAGGAGGGCGGGACGGCGCTGGCCCGGATCATGAGCGGGGCCGCGGAACCGTCCGGGCGGCTGCCCGTCTCAATCCCCCGCCAGGTCGGCGGCCAGCCCGGTACCTACCTGCACGCGAGGCTCGGCGGGCACACCGACTGGAGCTCGGTGGACCCGACCCCGCTGTTCCCCTTCGGACACGGGCTGAGCTGGACCAGCTTCACCTGCTCGGAGCTGTCGGTGGATCCCGTTGCCGCGACGGACGGGGCCGTCTCCGTTTCGGTCACCGTACGCAACGTCGGCGAGGTGGCCGGGACCGAGGTGGTCCAGCTGTACCTCTCGGACCCCGTGGCATCCGTCGTCCGGCCGCAGCGGTGGCTCGCCGGATTCGGCAGGGTCGAGCTGCAGCCGGGCGCGGCCGCCCGGATCAGCTTCTCCGTCCATGCCGACCGGACCTCGTTCACCGGGCTCGACCTGCGCAGAAGAGTGGAGCCCGGGGAGATCGGCGTGGCCGTCGGACGGTCCAGCGGCGATCTTCCGCTCCAGGGCTCCTTCACTCTGGAGGGCCCCGTACGTCACCCGGCGGCCGACCGGGTGTTGTCCGTGCCGGTCGAGATCGTCCCGGTTCCATGACCAGGTTCTTCGGTGATCCCGTGCTGCCCGGGTTCCGGCCCGACCCGTCCGTCTGCCGAGTGGGAGCGGACTACTACGTGGTGACGTCCAGCTTCGAATGGTTCCCGGGCCTTCCCGTGTTCCACAGCCGCGATCTCGTGAACTGGCGGCGCATCGGCTCCGCGCTCGACCGGGCGTCTCAGCTCGACCTCGACGGGTGCGAGCCCTCACGGGGTCTCTTCGCACCGACGATCCGGCACCATGAGGGGGTCTTCCATCTCGTCTGCACGCTGATGGACGGCCCCGGCCATTTCGTCGTCACGGCGACCGACCCGGCGGGGCCGTGGTCGCAGCCGCACTGGCTGGACGGCGAGGGCTTCGACCCGTCGCTGTTCTTCGACGACGGGCCGGACGACAGCGACGGCCGGGCCTGGTTCACCGCCGCCCGCGTGCTGGACGAGGCCGCCGGCCGCACCGAGATCTGGATGCGCGAATACCTTCCCCGCGAACGACGGCTTACGGGACCCGAGCACGTCCTGTGGTCGGGAAGCCACACGGGCGCCCGATGGCCGGAAGCCCCCCACCTCTACAAGATCGACGGCACCTACCTTCTGCTCACCGCCGAGGGCGGCACCGATGTGGACCACAGCGTGGTGGTCGCCCGCGCCGACCGCGTGACCGGCCCCTACAAGGGCGCCCCCGGCAACCCGTTGCTACCACCTGCCAAGGGCCCGGTCACCTGCACCGGACACGCCGACCTCGTCCAAACCCCGTACGGCGACTGGCGGGCCGTCCTCCTGGGCGTCCGCCCGGGCTCCGCCCTCGGCCGCGAGACCTTCCTCAGCCGGATCACCTGGGACGACGGCTGGCCGGTCTTCTCCCCTGTCGTCCACACCGACCTTCGCCGCCCCCTCCACGACGGCTTCGCCACCCTCTCCGCCGACTGGAGCACCCTGCGCACCCCACCCGCGCGGTTCTGGACCACCGGTGACGGGCTCCGCCTCCAGCTCCGCCCCGAACGCCTCGGCGAACGCACCACCCCGTCTCTCCTGGCCCGCCCCCAGGAACAGCCCGACTGCGACGTCTCCACCGAACTGCACTTCACCCCCGCCGCACCGGACGAACACGCAGGCCTCGCCGTAGTCCTCGACGACGACACCCATCTCCTTTTCCTCCGCACCACGGAAGGACTCAGCCTCCGCCACGGGCCCGAGGTCCTGGCCGGCATTCCCGTCCCCCCGGGCCCCATTCGCCTGGGGGTCCGCATCCGCGGCTTCAGCCACACCTTCGCCCACGCGGCACTCGACGGCGCCTGGCAGGACCTGGCCACCGTCGAAGCCACCTTCCTCACCCCGCTGTTCACCAGCATCCAGCTCGGCCTCTACGCCACCTCCAACGGCCGCCCCTCCACCAACCAAGCCCACTTCACGTGGTTCGACATCACGTACCCGAGCCGGCAGGAACCGCCTCGACACTAGCGTCGCCGATGCCCCCGTTCGGTCCCGGATCCCGGCCGCCCGGTGGACCCGCTCGCGCACCCGGTATCGGAACTCGGCGATCCAGCCCTTGTCGCGCCGACGCCGCCGAATGGCGTGGACACGGTCACACGCGAGAACGTCGGTGGGCATCGGCCGCCGCGTAGTGCCGCCCTCGCCGAAGGCCGGGTCCTGGAGCCGGGCCGCCCTCACACGGTCCGATGCCAGGGCCCGTGACCCGAACACCCCTACCGAAGGAACCCCGTGCGTATCCCCCTGCACCGATCAGTCCTGGCAGCGAGCGCACTCACGATGCTCCTCGTCCTCCAGGCCGGTGTCACCCGCACCCAGGGGTTCTCGCTGAACGTCTCCAACTATCTGGCCACCGATCTGTCCACCCACTACGGCACCTGGGTCTCCCAGTGCCTGTGGTTCGCCACCAAGGGCCCGGACTGGGCCAAGGGCCACCCCGACTTGTGCGCGAGCCAGTACGACTCCCCTTCAGCACCGAACGACGGGCAGCCGGGAAACTCCGTGCACGTGGACGAACCGTCCACCTGGCACTGGACCGACCGGTGGTTCCAGCAGAACATCGGTACCCCGCCCCCGCAGGAGCTCACCCACCTCGTCGTCGACACCAGCCGCAACGGCCGGGGCGCCTGGACCCCGCCCGCAGGCAAGTACAGCGGCGGCCCGCAAACCTGGTGCAACGCTCCCGGTCGCGGCATCGGCGACCGGCCGACCGCGAACACCCGCCTCCCGCTCGTCGACGCCTACCTGTGGATCAAGACCGTCGGCCAGTCCGACGGCCAGTGCAACCACAGCATCCCGGGCGGCTCCATCGACCCGGAGTACGGCATCGTCGATCCCGCGGCCGGCGTGTGGTGGCCGGAGCAGGCCAAGTCCCTCGTCCGGAACGCCAACCCAGCACTGGAGTTCAACACGGTCCTGCGCTGACGCCAAGGTGCAGCGGGCGAGCACCGAGGGCTTCGGCAAGCCGGCCTGGGGCGTCACGTGGTGTGAAGGTGAGGCTATCGCCTCGCCCGCAACGCGTACAGGGAGGCTCCGGTCGAAGGGGTGACCAAGTCGCCCTGTACGACCGGAGCCTCGATGTGTCGTCAGTCCGGCACCGCCCGTCGGATATCGGCGTCCGAGAGACGCGAACTGAACGACAGACTCGTTTATGGCGGGGTCTTTCTTTCAGCTACAGCCCAGCTTGAGCGATCCTCATCAAAATATTTTCGATGAGGATCGCTCAATGGAAAGGGGCTGCTGCGCTATCTCGAGGGGCGGATTCTCGAAATACTTTCGAAACTCTTGACATGTTTCGGCGCGGTTTCCAGACTGAGGCCCAAGGTGGTGTCGCCCGTCTGTGTCCGGGTGCCGGGTGCCGGCCTTGGATCTTTACGCCCTGATGGTGAGCGTCCTTTGTCAATGGACGCGGGCGTCGTTCACGCGGATTCACTCTGCCGCGCTCCAATCCTTCCGTGATTTCTGTCCTGGAGGCTCTTTCATGGGCTCAAACGCCATTCCCCCACGCACCGTCCGCCGGAAGATCGGCGGTCTTCGTACGGCCCTGGTCGTCGGCGTCCTCGGCTCGGCCGCCGTGCTGGTGGCTCCGCTGACCTCACACGCCGCCGAGAGCACGCTCGGTGGCGCGGCGGCGCAGAGCGGCCGTTACTTCGGCACCGCCATCGCCTCGGGCAGGCTGGGCGACTCGGCGTACACGACGATCGCCGGCCGCGAGTTCAACTCGGTGACGCCCGAGAACGAGATGAAGATCGACGCCACCGAACCCCAGCAGGGGCAGTTCAACTTCACCGCCGGTGACCGCGTCTACAACTGGGCGGTGCAGAACGGCAAGCAGGTACGCGGCCACACCCTGGCCTGGCACTCCCAGCAGCCCGGCTGGATGCAGAGACTCAGCGGCAGCGCGCTGCGCCAGGCGATGACCAACCACATCAACGGCGTGATGACCCACTACAAGGGCAAGATCGTCCAGTGGGACGTCGTGAACGAGGCCTTCGTCGACGGCACTTCGGGAGCCCGGCGCGACTCCAACCTGCAGCGCACCGGCAACGACTGGATCGAGGTCGCCTTCCGCGCCGCGCGCGCCGCCGACCCGGCCGCGAAGCTCTGCTACAACGACTACAACGTCGAGAACTGGACCTGGGCCAAAACCCAGGCCATGTACGCCATGGTCCGAGACTTCAAGCAGCGCGGCGTGCCGATCGACTGCGTCGGCTTCCAGTCCCACTTCAACAGCGACAGCCCCTACAACAGCAACTTCCGCACCACCCTGCAGAGCTTCGCCGCCCTCGGCGTCGACGTGGCCGTCACCGAACTCGATATCCAGGGCGCCTCGGCCACGACCTACGCCAACGTGACCAACGACTGCCTGGCCGTCCCACGCTGTCTCGGCATCACCGTCTGGGGTGTGCGCGACACCGACTCCTGGCGATCGGAGCAATCGCCGCTCCTGTTCGACGGCAACGGCAGCAAGAAGCCCGCCTACACCTCCGTGCTCAACGCACTCAACGCCGCCTCCCCTACCCCCACTCCGACCCCTTCGCCCGGCTCTGGACAGATCAAGGGCGCCGGGTCGGGCCGCTGCCTGGACGTGCCCGGTGCCAGCACCACCGACGGCACCCAGCTCAACCTGTGGGACTGCAACAACCGCACCAACCAGCAGTGGTCGTACACCGCCGGAGGCGAGCTCAGGGTCTACGGCAACAAGTGCCTGGACGCCGCCGGCACCGGCAACGGCACCAAAGTCCAGATCTATAGCTGCTGGGGTGGCGACAACCAGAAGTGGCGCCTCAACTCCGATGGATCCATCGTCGGAGTCCAGTCCGGCCTCTGCCTTGACGCCACCGCGAACGGGACGGCCAACGGCACCCTGATCCAGCTCTACTCCTGCTCGAACGGCAGCAACCAACGCTGGACCCGCACGTGACCTGCCGCAGCGAAGGGGTGAGCCGATGAAGACCTACGGTGCGGCGTGAACGTACATGTTCACAAAGATTGCGGGCAAGGTCGGTAATCGGACTCATGCCAGGCGGTGGCGCGATCGTCCGGTCCCCGGAATGTCGGTGGGGCGTGGCATCGTCACGCGTACGGGCTATCAGGAGTTTCCGGCGGGCCGTGGGGGCATCGCCTGTCTGTGGCGGCGGACTCTGTCGGTGCCCGCCGAGCACCGGATCGCCCCGGACGGCTGCGCCGACGGTCCAGCAGGAACCGTGCGTCAGCGGTCGCTCCGGCTGGTTCCGGACGGGACGGTCGTCGCCCCACTCCTCCGCCATGACGGCGAGCGCGGTGACGGCCCCCGCCGGCTCCAGCTCGTGCAGGCGGTCCCGGAACCCGGCGGCGGGCGGCGACTCGAAGGGGTACGCCGGCTCGGCGTAGCGGGCACCGTTGGTGCGGTCGGCGTCGATCCGCAGCCGGCCGCGCGGGTCCGGGACCTCGCGGTGCATCAGGGCGAGCACGTCCTCGGCCCAGTCCTCGTGCTGGCGCGGACCGGTGGCGAGGAAGACATACGGGTCCTCCAGCAGACGCAGGGCCGAGTTCCACGGGCTGCGGCAGCGCCGCAGCCCCATGCCGGGGCTGCGGCGCTGCGGGCGAACACGTCCGCCCGTGAGCGCGGGATACCGGCCAGCTCCCCGTACCCCCATCGCAGGAGTTCCGCGGCCGCACCGTCCCCAGCGGCCCCGCCCGGCTCCCGCGGCACCTCGGGGACAACGGTCCGGTTCCCCGCTGGGGTTGGCAATGACTTGCCGCCACTCGCAAGCGCCCCGTCGCACAGCCCAAACCCTGAGGCCCTCCATCGACGACCATCGCTTCGCCTGGCCACGGAACGATGACGCCCCCACTCCCCCGCTGACCAAGATCCGGGCCAGTAGCGGGCCAGCACCGGACCAACGAGGACAGGCACCTTCATTTTGCCTGGTCAGGAGCGGTGTGGCGTGTGTACCACCAGCACACGAAGAACGTTTTGGTCAGCTATTCCCCCAAGAAGCTGGGCTTCTTCTAGGGCGGTGAAGTCGGTTACCTGGAGGTGGTGTTGTCAACCTCCAGGCAACGCCCGTTGCGCCACTTCAGGTGAACGAACGGCAGCTTTGAGTGATCGTCATTGTGTGTCAGGCCTCGCTTCCGGACCAGTCACGGACCAAGGGCCGGCCTTGTCCCCCTGCGGCTGATCAGCGGTGGCGATCCGCACTGGAGCGAAAGCCGGCACACATGCGTTCGCGGCGTCCGTGGCCCTGACCTTCGCCGCACGTGTGATCCTGGGACGGAGCAGACGCGCCCTGGGCAGAAGGCCGATCAGCCTTGGAGCATGAGGCGGATGAGGCAGCGGCACCGGTCGGGTTGGGGATGGTCCGTGTAGGCGGTGCGGCCGTGAAGGACGCGGCGGTCGTCGGTGACGAGGCAGTCGCCTTGATCGGCTGCGGCACCGGCGAGACCACTCGCGACGTCGCGCGGCGGGCGAGCCCCGGCAGGGCCATGGGCGTGACCTCTCGGCTGCGATGCTGCGGGTCGCCCGGCAGCGAGCGGCAGACGAGGGGCTGGGCAACGTCGACTTCGTGCAAGCGGACGCACAAGTCCACCCCTTCCCCGCCGCAGCGTTCGACGTGGCCGTCAGCCGCACCGGGACGATGTTCTTCGCCGACCCGGTCGCGGCGTTCCGCAACATCGGCGGAGCGCTGCGCCCCGGCGGACGCCTCGCCCAACTGGTCTGGCAACCGCCGGCGGGCAACGAGTGGCTCCTCTCCTTCACCCGGGCCCTGGCCGCCGGACGCCCGTTGCCCACGCCCCCGCCCGACGCCCCCGGGCCGTTCGCGCTCTGCGAGCCGGAGCGGGTCCGGACCGTCCTCGGCGCCGCCGGCTTCACGGACATCCAGCTGGAACCCCACAGCGAGTCCATGTGGTTCGGCCAGGACGCGGCCGCCGCGGAGCGGTTCGTGCTCGGCCTGCACGGCTGGATGCTCGACGGGCTCGACGACGAAGGCCGACTGCGCGCTGTCGACAACCTGAGAACCACCCTCGCCGCCCACGACACCGACAGCGGCGTTCTCTACGCCTCGGCGACCTGGATCACCGCGCGACCCATCCGTGACAACCCGGCAGGTGGGGAACGGGAGGGAGAAGGGAACGACCATGAGCTTGTACGCCGTCACCCCCGAAGCCGGTCCGAGCTGGATCGACGGCCAAGGCGCCTTCGAGCAGCCTGCGGTGAACGAACACGCCGCGGAACGACTCGTCGTCGCACCGCCCACCGCTCGATAGGGCGGGCGTCGAAGTTCTTGCCGAGCACTCCGATGAACCATTGCACTACGCGGGCCGGCGCAAGCCTGGGCTTCTGAGTGGTGCGGTCTGTGCCGGCTGGCGTGTCACGGACCGGTCGCCTTTTCGGTGCGGCATGTTCTCCTCAGCGGCTGATGTCGGACGAGCCCGGTGTCGCGGGAAGGTGCGGAGGTTTCCCTGTGAACTCGAGCGACGGCGAGCGGGACCGGTCCGAGGGCAGGCCGCCGACACCGCAGCCCGCTGGTGAGCCCGAGGTGCACGCACAGACCGCGGCAGGAACCGACAAGCCCGCGCAACCCGGCGCCGACGAAGCCGGACCCACGCCGCTCGAGCGGCTGCGAGCCGTTCGGGCCGCTGCCATGGCCGCGGGGCCGCCCCCGGGGCCGACGCGTCCGGGATTCTGGCGCAGCCCGCTCAGGGGGCCGTGGCTGACCTCGGTGTTCGGCCTGATCCTGCTCGTCGGCGTCACGATCCTGTTCGTGACCGGCCTGTTGTCGTACGCGGCGTACAACCCGGATCTCGCGCCGGTCAACGACCAGACGCCCGACAAGGGGTGGCTGGGCTTCTCTCTCTTCTCGTGGCCGACTTCGCCGACCTGGCTCTACCGGCTCACCCAAGGCGTGCACGTCACGCTCGGGGTGGTGCTGGTGCCCGTCCTGCTGGCGAAGCTGTGGTCGGTGATCCCGAAACTGTTCGAGTGGCCCCCTGTGCGGTCACCGAGTCACGGCATCGAGCGGCTGTCGCTGCTCCTGCTGGTGGGCGGGGCCGGTTTCGAGTTCGTCACCGGCATCCTCAACGTGCAGCTGCACTACATCTTCCCCGGCTCCTTCTACACCCTGCACTTCTACGGCGCATGGGTGTTCATCGGCGCCTTCGTCGTCCACGTCACCTTCCGGCTGCCCAGAGCCCTCCGGGCGGTCGGGACCCGCGCCGGGGATCCGGCAGCCGGTACCGAGGAGGCGGCAGGACTGGTCTCGCCGCACCCGTCGGCGCCGACCATCTCCCGCCGCGGGGCGCTGGCCATGGTCGGCGCAGGCTCGCTCGCCCTGCTGTTGGTGACCGCCGGGCAGAGCATCGGAGGCTGGTTCCGCCGGACCGCGCTCCTCGCACCGCACGGCAGGGATCCCGGCTCCGGGCCGAACGGCTTCCAGATCAACAAAACCGCCGGCTCCGTCGGCATCCGGGCCAGCGACACCGGGCCCGCCTGGCGCCTCACCGTGCGCGGGGGTGGCCGACAGGTCGACCTGAGCTACGACCAGCTCCTGTCCATGACACAGCACGAGGCGGCGCTGCCCATCGCCTGCGTCGAAGGCTGGTCCACCCCCGACCAGCGATGGAGCGGGGTCCGCCTCACCGACCTGGCCGCACTCGTCGGACTCGGAACGAACACCCCGCAGGTCCTGGTGAAGTCGCTCCAGCGGGGCGGTTCCTTCTCCTCGGCCGCCCTGCGCGACAACCAGGTCCGTGACCCCCGGTCCCTGCTGGCCGTGCGCGTGAACGGGGCCGTGCTCTCCCCCGACCACGGCTACCCGGCCCGGATCATCGTCCCCGGCGCCCCCGGCGTCCACAACACCAAATGGGTCACCCGCCTCACCTTCGGAGAGCCCGCATGAGCGGCACGACCGCCTTCCGCAGCCGCTACGGCGCCTCTCCCCTCCACCTGCTCCTCGTACTCGCCTCCTTCGCCCTCGCCGTCTACGCGGGCCTGCGCCTCCTCAAGGGCGACACCCTTGGTGTGGCCGTGTGGTTCGTCGGCGCCGCACTCCTGCACGACCTGGTCCTGCTCCCGCTGTACTCGGTGACCGACCGGCTGATCCAGGCGGCCTTCGACCGCGGCGGAGCTTCGGCGCGTCCGGTACCGCGGGCGAGCATCAACTACGTCCGGGTACCGGCCTTCGCCGCCGGCGTCCTCCTCCTCGTCTGGTGGCCGCTGATCCTCCACCAGGTGGCCCACTACACCCCGGCCACCGCGCTCCCGGCGGACGGCTTCCTCACCCGCTGGCTGCTGATCACCGCCGCCCTCTTCGCCGCCTCCGCCGCCACACTGGTCGTCCGGACGTGGCGTGCGAGCCGAGCGGCACGGCGGGACGGGGCTCAGGACCGGGCTCGCAGGGCAACGAAGTGACGGCGCCCGGCGGCACTCCACGCGGTAGGCCGCCCGGATTCGTCCGCGTCGCCGGCAACAGCCTCTGATGGCCCGGCTGTCCGGGCAACAACATGTTCAGCAGCCTCGGCAATCTGGCCGTCGACAGCGCCGCGGCCTTGCCGTTCGCCAATTTCGCCACGGGGCACAGGAAGGACTCACGGCCATGAACGAGCCGACACCGGAATCGAACGGCCGCACCCGCCTCGCCTACATCCTTGGGGTGTCGCTCGCCCCGGAGGTCGAGCGGCAATGGCCCCAGATGGGCCAGGTCGTCCGCGGCAGCAAGCTCATCGGAGAGGTCGAGGGGAACTTCCCCGAGCTCACGCTCGAAGTGGGACGACGGCTGCGCCTCGACGACGACGTCATCGTTGTGGAATGGAGCTGCGACTACGGCGACGGCCGCCTCTACCGCAACGTCACCATCGCCGAGCTCCGCGACGGCCGGGCCGTACGGGTCACCGACTACTGGGGCGAACCCGCCTCCACTCCCCCGTGGCGCCGACCGCTCACCGCCCGCCTCGACATGCCGGGCGGCGGCATCTGGAAGGACCACGACCATCTCGGTCACCACTGACTTCCCGTGCGAAGCCCCCGGCCGTCACGCCCCCGTCGCCGTTCCCAGCGCTCCCGTATGACGGAAGTCTTACGTGCACGCGTGGGAGAACCTCCGAAGGGTCCGCACTGCGTAGCGTCCTGAGCATGCGCGTACTCGTCACCGGAGGGGCCGGGTTCATCGGCTCCCACATCGTCACCGCCCTCACGGCCCGCGGGCACGAGCCCGTCGTCCTCGACGCCCTGCTGCCTGCCGCCCACCCCGGCACCCCGCCCCTGCCCGACGCCGAGTTCCTCCGCGCCGACGTACGGGACGCCGTCGCGGTCCGGGCCGCGCTGCGCGGAGTGGACGCGGTCTGCCATCAGGCGGCCATGGTCGGCCTGGGCAAGGACTTCACCGACGCCCCCGACTACGTCGGCTGCAACGACCTCGGAACGGCGGTACTGCTGGCGGAAATGGCGGCCGCAGGGGTGCGGAAGCTCGTGCTCGCCGGGTCGATGGTGGTCTACGGGGAGGGCCGGTACACGTGCGAACGGCACGGAACGGTACGCCCCGGACCGCGCCGGACTGAGGACCTGACGGCGGGCCGGTTCGAGCCCCGCTGTCCCGACTGCGGGGCCGAGCTCGCGCCGGGGCTGGTCGGCGAGGACGCGCCGACGGATCCGCGGAACGTGTACGCGACGACGAAGCTGGCTCAGGAGCACCTGGCGGCGAGCTGGGCCCGGTGCGTGGAGGGTCGTGCGGTGTCGCTGCGATACCACAACGTGTACGGGCCGGGCATGCCGCGCGACACCCCGTACGCGGGTGTGGCCTCCTTCTTCCGCTCCGCGCTCGCCCGGGGCGAGGCGCCCCGGGTGTACGAGGACGGCGCGCAGCGAAGGGACTTCGTCCACGTCACGGACGTGGCCGCGGCCAACGCGGTGGCGCTCGAGGCGGTCGGTGCCCGGCGGGCGGGCGCGCTCTCCGTGTACAACACGGGCAGCGGGGAGCCCCACACGGTCGGCGAGATGGCTGCCGAGCTGGCTGCGGCGCACGGCGGGCCGACGCCGGTGGTGACGGGCGAGTTCCGGCTCGGCGACGTACGGCACATCACCGCCGACTCCGCCAGGCTGCGCACGGAGCTGGGCTGGCGTCCGACGGTCGGCTTCGCTGAGGGGATGGCCGGGTTCGCCCGGGCCGGCCAGCGCGAGTCTGCCGGTGTGACCGGCTGAGCCCGGGAACCGGCTGACGTCGTCGGCCGGTTCCGCACGGCCTACGCAAGTGCAGGGAGGGTCAGTTCGAAGCGGCAGCCGCCGGGCACGTTGTGGACGTCCGCACGCCCGGAGTGGGCCTCGACAATGCCCCGTACGATCGCCAGGCCCAGGCCCGCACCCGAGGGAGGAGTGCGGGCCTGACTGCCCCGCCAGCCGGTGTCGAAGACCCTGGGCAGGTCTTCCTCCGGGATGCCGCCGCAGGCGTCGGTGACGGACAGCACCACCACGTCCGCGCGGCGTTCCGCAGCGATCGCGACCGTACCGTCGGCCGGGGTGTGGCGGATGGCGTTGACCAGCAGGTTCGACAGCACCCGCGTCATCTCTTTGCCGTCGACCTCTACCGGCAGCGGGGCCACGCCTGCACCTGCCAGGCGCACTCCGTGCTCGCGCGCGAGCGCATCGGTCCCTGCCAGCGCATCGCCCACCAGGTCATAGAGGGAGATCCGGGTGGGGTTGAGGGAGAGGGCTCCAGCATGGATGCGGGACAGCTCGAACAGGTCGGTGACCATGGAGTTGAGGCGGTCCACCTCCGCGCGCATCTGGCGGTGGTAGCGGGCCGGGTCTGCGGCCATGCCGTCCTCCAGCGCCTCCGACATCGCCCGCAACCCGGCCAGCGGTGTCCGCAGGTCGTGCGAGATCCAGGCCACCAGCTCACGCCGCGAGGTCTCCAGGGCCCGCTCGCGTGCACGCGAGGCGGCAAGGCGCTCACTGGTGAGGGCCAGCTCGCGGCTCAGCGCCGCGAGCTCGGCGGGGGCCGGCACGGCGGGAGCCTTGAAATTGCCCTCCTCCCCGAAGTCACGAGCCGCAACGACGAGTTCCCGGCAGCGCCGGACGACCTGGCGGCCCAGCAGCAGCGCCGTGCCCAGCGATACCGCGGCGGCCATCGCGACGACCGTGGTCACCACGGCGAGGTCATGGGAGGACAGGAACATCGCCCACGCGACCGCGAGCGTCCCGGCGAGCATCGCGGACACGGCGACCGCCGCGACCACCGCCAGGGACACGGCGACGCTGCGCCGGCGCAGTATCCGCAACGCCACGGCTCCGAGGATCCCGGCGGCCGCCGCGCCGAGGAAGGCGTACAGGGCGATCAGCAGCAGGTCACGCACGGCCGTCCTCCGTACGGGCACCGGCCGCCGCAGGAGCGAGCGAGTGGGGGCCCACCTCGAAGCGGTATCCGGCGCCCCATACCGTCCGGATCAGCTGCGGGTCGGCCGGGTCCTTTTCGATCTTGCCCCGGAGCCTGCGGACGTGCACGGTCACCGTGGAAAGGTCTCCGAAGTCCCAGCCCCAGACCTCCCGCATCAACCGCTCCCGGTCGCAGACCTGCCCGGGGTGCCGCAGGAAGTAGGTGAGGAGGTCGAATTCCCTGAGGGTGAGGGCCAGTTCCGCTCCGTCCCGCGTCGCCCGCCGGGCAGCAGGGTCTACGGTCAGTCCGGCCGCCGCGAGCAGGGGCTCGCCGGCCGGGACGGCCGACGATGCCCTGCGCAGGACGGACCGGACGCGCAGGACCAGTTCGCGCGGGCTGAAGGGCTTGGTCACGTAGTCGTCCGCGCCGACTTCGAGGCCCAGGATCCGGTCGTCCTCGTCGCCGCGGGCGGTGAGCATGACCACGGCCACGGAACGCCTCCTGTCCCCCAGGGCCCGCAGCCGACGGCAGACCTCCAAGCCGTCCATGCCGGGCAGCATCAAGTCGAGGACAACAAGGTCGGGCCGGTGCCGGGCGGCGATCTCCAGCGCGGCCGGGCCGTCCGCGGCCCGGTGCACGGTGAACCCTGCCCGCTCCAGATAGCCGGCGACGACCTCCGAGACGGTCGGGTCGTCGTCCACCACCAGGACACGGCCCGTGGCGTCGTGGGAGGCCGGGCCACGGTCGGTTTCGTTACTGGATGCCATGCCTCCAGGGTGACACCGTGCGGTGCGGCGTGGGCCTGGGCCGGCCTCCGTTGGACGCGGTGTCCGCGTTTCGTAAGGTCTTCGGGCGCCGTTCTTCGCCCTGCGGTTCCTACGGTGTGGAGGGTGACTCCTTCTGCTTGTCGTCCGCCCCGCGCGGACCTCGTACTGCCGTGCCTCGACGAGGCGGAAGCCCTCCCCTGGGTCTTGGCGCGGGTGCCGGCCGGGTGGCGGGCCATCGTCGTCGACAACGGCTCCACCGACGGCTCGGCCGACATCGCCCGGTCCCTCGGCGCCACCGTCGTGCACGAGACCCGGCGCGGCTTCGGCGCCGCCTGCCACGCCGGGCTGCTCGCCGCACGCGCCGAGTTGGTCTGCTTCTGCGACTGCGACGCCTCCATGGACCCCGGCCTGCTCGCACCCATGGCCGAGCGGGTCGCGGCCGGCGAGGCGGATCTCCTGCTCGGCCGGCGCCGCCCGCAGGGACGCGGTGCCTGGCCCACGCACGCGCGTGCCGGAAACATCGCCCTGGCCCGCATGCTGCGCCGCCGCACCGGACTGCGGCTCCATGACCTCGGGCCCATGCGGGTCGCCCGCCGCGAGGCACTGCTCGGCCTGGACCTCAGCGACCGGCGCAGCGGCTATCCGCTCCAGATGGTCGTGCGGGCCGCCGACGCGGGCTGGAAGGTGACCGAGACGGACATCCCTTACCTCCCCCGATCCGGGAAGTCCAAGGTCACCGGGACCTGGCGGGGCACCTGGCACGCCGTACGGGACATGCGCAGGGTCCTGGCCGAGCCACCGAGCGCCCGCCCCTCCCCGACCGAAGGGATCTCCGCATGAGCACCCTCCTCGTCATCGCCAAGGCTCCCGTCGCCGGGCGGGTGAAGACCCGACTGACCACGCAGTTCACCCCGCAACAAGCCGCCGACCTGGCCCTCGCCTCACTCCAGGACACCCTCGCGACGGTCCTGGCAACCCCGGCCGAGCGGCGTGTCCTGGTCCTCGACGGACAGCCGGGCCCTTGGATCCCGGACGGCATCGAGGTAGTCCCGCAGGGTACGGGCGGCCTGGACGTCCGACTGGCGGCCGCCTTCGCCCTGGCCGAAGGGCCGGCCCTGCTGGTCGGCATGGACACCCCGCAGGTCACCCCCGGCCTGCTCGCGCGCGGACTCGACTTCACCGAGGCCGACGCATGGTTCGGGCCCGCCGAGGACGGAGGGTTCTGGGCCCTCGGCCTCGCCGACCCCGACCCGGCCCTGCTGCTCGGCGTCCCCATGTCCGTGGCCCACACCGGTGAGGTGCAGCGGCGGCGCCTGACCGATGCGGGTCTATCCGTACGGGACCTGCCCGAGCTGTGCGACGTGGACACGCCCGCCGACGCGGAACGGGTCGCGGCCGCGGCCCCGCGGACGCGCTTCGCCGCCCTGCACCACGGCCTGTGCGCGGTGACCCGATGACCGCCCAGCTGGCCGAGCCCGCCACCCGCACCTGGCAGGCGGACCCGTACGCGGACGCCCTCCGTACCGGGCAGGGGCCGCTGTTCCTCCGTCGGCGCGACGGCTGGCTGCTGCCGCTCGAAGTCGAGCGGTGGTGCGCCGAGCCCGACGCGGCCGACGCCACCGTCTTGGCCCGATGTACCGGGCCCGTCCTCGACATCGGCTGCGGACCGGGCCGTCTGGTCGCCGCCCTCGCCGGGCTCGGCCATACGGCGCTCGGTGTCGACGTCACCCCCGAGGCCGTGGCCCGTACCGAGCGGGCGGGCGGCAGCGCCCTGTGCCGGTCGGTGTTCGACCCGCTTCCCCGCGAAGGCGGCTGGGGCACGGTCCTCCTCATGGACGGCAACATCGGCATCGGCGGGGACCCCGCCGCCCTGCTGCGCCGGGCCGCCGAACTGACCGCCCCCGGCGGCTCCCTGCTGGTCGAGGTCGCCACCGCCGACGTCGACGAACGCGTCGAGGTGTACGTCGAGGACGGCGCTGGCGGCCGCGGAGCCTCCTTCTGGTGGTCCCGGCTCGGCACCCGCGCCCTGTGCGCGGAGGCGAAGGCCACGGGCTGGACCCCGTACGACACGTGGCAGACGGCGGGCCGGCACTTCGTGCACCTCACGCGCTGACGGTTGCCGAGCTGCGAACAGCCGGGTGGGATCCGCAACAGTGCGGATCCCACCCTGGGTGCCCAGGACGAAGGCGCCGCCGAAGAAGCTGAGCCGGACTCCGCTGGGTAGATCGCCATCCGGTCGAAGTCCCGCACCGGCTCGAATCCGCCCAGGAAGCCGAGCTGCCATACCCGGTGGCGCGACCGGACCAGGGCCGGCGAGTCGCGCAGGCCGTTGTTGCCGACGACGTCGAAGACCGCGTCGATACCGATCTCCCGCTCGGCGACCTGGGTGGCGAGGACGGTCGCGCCGTGGTCGACCGCCAGGTTGACGGCGACCTGGCCGAGCGAGGAGGTCGCTCCCCTCACCAGGACGGTCTCGCCCGGCCGTAGGTCGAGGTTGCCGAACAGGCCGCTCCACGCGGTCGCGTACACCTCGGGAACCGCGGCCAGAGCGGCCCAGTCCAGCGAGGAGCGCACGGCGACCACGTTTCGCCGTCGGCGGGCACCGGCTGAGCAGATCGCGCACCAGACTGTCGAAGTAACTGCGGATCTCCGCGACCGAGGCGCCCGGAGCCTCCAGCTCGCCCAGCTTCTCGGGGACTACCAGCCGCGAGTACCGCTCCAGCGACGTCAGGAACAGGGCGCACTTGCCGCCGGGGAAGGCGCTGTAGAGGCTGCCGGGCTTGGCTCCCGTCGCCTTCACCAGATCCTCGACGGACACCGCCCCGATCAGGCCCGACGGCTCTCCCGGCTCACCCGGCGCGCCACGGCACGCACACCGACGTACGCGAGGGTGAACAGCGCGATGGCGGCCAGGGCGAGCAGCCAGTTGCGCAGGTAGTCGAGCGGCAGGACGGTGGGGTTGGCCACGCCCCCCGGACGCAGGACCGGGGGAAGGGCGATCGCGGTCAGGGAGCCCGCGACGATCAAGGCTCCACGCAGTACCCCGTGCAGGCGCAGGCCCGCCACGGCGACGAGGGCGGCGATCGCCATCACGAGCGGTGCGACGAACCCGTCGTGCACCACCACCGCTCCCCCGAGCCACACGGCGATCCGCCACGGCTCGGGCTGCTGGAGG
This sequence comes from Streptomyces sp. NPDC059989, assembly GCF_042736975.1. Lineage (NCBI taxonomy): Bacteria > Bacillati > Actinomycetota > Actinomycetes > Kitasatosporales > Streptomycetaceae > Streptomyces > Streptomyces sp. NPDC059989. The sequence goes on along the minus strand of NZ_JBHWUO010000012.1, from coordinate 143,334 downwards.
AGCAGCCACCCGCCCCAGGCCGCGCACACCAGCCCGAATCCGCCCATCACGTATCGGAAGTTCATCACGCGACCTCCAGTCGGCCGACCCACTTGGTCTGCAGGACACCGGGCCGGTTCGGGGCGATGATCCGCGCCGGGTAGCCGTGGTCCAGGGACAGCTCCTCGCCGTTCAGACGCAGTGCGAGCAGCGTGAGCGGGTCCTGCGCGTAGTGGCGCCCCATCTCCATCACCCGGTAGGCGCCCGCCGCTTCGAGGGAAACCACCCGGGCCCGTGCGTCTGGGCCGCTTCCCGCTCGCTCCAGGAGGTCCCGTACCCGTACCCCGGTCCAGTGGGCGGACTGGCTCCAGCCCTCGACGCAGGCGATGGGCAGGGTGACGTCGTGCTGCGGCATGGCGCGCAACTCGTCCAGCGTGAGGGTGTACGGGCGCGGCCCGTCCACGGTCAGATGCCAGTCTGCCAAGGAGGCCTCGGTGACACGCGCGGCGGCGGCCGTCCGGTTCACGGGGAGCCCTTGGGCCCCGTGCGCGGGGCTGCGCGGGCCGAACAGTTCCAGCCGGCCGAGCGCGGTGACGGACTGTCCGACCGTGGTGAGCGTGACCGCTCCGACCGCGGCCGTGACGCCGAGGAGGAGCTGGCGCCGGTCCGGCCCGTCGGCCTCGGGCAGTGCCAGGGTTCCGGGGGAACGGAGCGTGAAGTGGTCGCGGATCTTCGGCCATTGCACTGCGACGTGCAGCAGGAGCGATCCCAGCAGGAGCCAGGCGACCGCGTAGTGCACGGGAACGAAGTTGAAGGGCCAGGGGTACCACTGGAAGGTGTTCAGCAGCCCGGTGAACAGCTCGAACAGTCCGGCCGCGACCAGGACGGCCACCGAGATCCGCTCCAGCGCGTGGAGGACCGATCGCACCGGCGGCCACGCGAAGAGCCGCGGGTAGACCGCCCACAGCTTCGCCAGCAGCAGCGGGATCGCGGCGATCCCGGAGGCCACGTGCAGACCCTGGGTGAGCCGGTAACCCCAGTACGGGCGGCTCGGCAGCGAGTCGGCCAGCCATCCGGGCGGGTGCTGGAAGTAGTGGCTCAGCACACCGGTCGCGAAGCAGACGGCCATGGCCAGGCCGAGCCGGCGGCCGATGGCGGTCGCGGTACGGGCATCATGCAGGCGCGCCTTGAAGGTGACGGGCGGCCCGGAGGGCAGGGTGAAACGCATGCCCCCATCACACCCCCGACGAGGCCCAAGCAGGCTGCCGGAACACCTTACGAATCACGGACATCCGAGGCGGCACGGCCCACGGGAGAGCCGATCCCTGGAACGATTCCGCAGGTGAAAGCCCCTACCGCCCTCACTCCGCGCACCGCGCTGGTGACCACCGCCGTCGCCCTTGCCGCACTCACAACACTCCTCGCCCGCACCATCATGTACGGGGGCTACTTCAGCGACCCCGGCGGCCTGTTCTGCTGGTACGCGGCCTGCTGGGTGCTCTTCACCGTCGCGCTGCCGGCTCTGCGCCGGGTCCCGGCCCGCCACGTCGCGTGGCTGATCACCGCGGGGGCCGTCGCCGTCACGCTGACCGGGCTGATGGGGCCGCCGCGGACCAGCACCGACTCCTACCGCTACGCCTGGGACGGCCGAGTCCAGTCCGCCGGCATCTCTCCGTACGACCACACCCCACAGGACCCGGCACTCGCCCGGCTCCGCGACCCCTGGCTCTTTCCCACTGGCGCCGCCTGCACGGGCCCCGACCTCGCCCCGATCCCCCACACCGGCAGCACGCCCCACTGCACCCGCCTCAACAGGCCCGCCGTCCACACCATCTACCCGCCCGTCGCCGAGGCGTACTACCTCGCCGTCGACCGCCTCTCCCCCGCCGACTCCCGCCACAAGCCGCTCCAGATCGGCGCCGCCCTGATCTCCCTCGGCGTCACCGGCACGCTCCTCCTGGTCCTGCGACGGCGCGGCGACGGCCTCCGCAAGGCCGCGTACTGGGCCTGGTGCCCGGCCGTCCCCGTCGAGGCCGTCAACAACGCCCACGTCGACGTCCTGGGCGTGCTCCTCGCGGTCGCCGGCCTCGGACTCGTCGCCTCACGGGCACTGACCCGGCGGGCAGCGGGCGGAGTGCTGATCGGCGCCGCCATCGCCACGAAGCTGATGCCGGCCGTCGTCCTCCCGGGCGCCCTGTCCGGCGTCCGCCGCGTCCGCGACGCGGCCGCCGTACTACTGCCCGTCGCGGCCTTCGTCGTAGTCGTCTACCTTCCGTACGTCCTCCTCTCGCACGGCTCGGTCTTCGGCTACCTCGGCGGCTACGTCGAGGAGGAGGGCTACGACGACCCCTCGGCCGGATCCCGGTACTCGCTCCTGCGCCTGGTCCTGCCCGACACCTGGGCCTTCCCCGTACTGCTCGTCATCGTCGCGGCGGTGTCCCTGTACGTGATGTGGCGCGGGGACCCGCGACGCCCCTGGAGCGGCGCCCTCCTGGTCACCGGATGGTCCTTCGCCCTCCTCACCCCCGGATACTCCTGGTACGCGCTCCTCCTGATCGCACTCGTCGCCCTGGACGGGCGCTGGGAATGGCTCGGCATCCCCCTCGCAGGCGCCGCCGTCTACGTCCTCGCCCCGACGCTCCACTTCCAGCCGTCGCTGAGCAACATCGCGTACGGCGCAGCAGCGGCCCTCGTCCTCGTGATGACCTGGATCCGGCGGCGAGCCAGGGTGAGGGGGGCCGAGGCCCCGGCCACGGCGTCACGGCATCCGTACCCGGCTTGAACCCCCGACCGGCCGGGGAACCCGGGAACGGTTCAACGCAACGCGGGTGCCGCGCCTGGCCGCGGTCGGCGTCGGGTCACCACTCGGTGATGAGCGGCGCGTCCGGTTCGTGCTGCCGCCAGGCGTCGGTGAGGCGGACGAGGCGGGCAGGGGCGGCGATGCCGCGCACGGTTGCGATCTTGCCGCCTGCCATGTCGAAGGTCACCGCGCCGACGACCTTGCCGCCAGGCACGAAGAGGACGGCGGGGGCGCCGTTGACGAGCGCGAAGTGCACGGCGGAAACGCCGCCGGCAAGCCGCTGTTTGGCGGGTGTGGATGTGAACCCGGCCCGTGCGATGGCGGCGATGCGCTCCGGAGTGTCGTACCGCAGCAGCTTCTTGGTCAGGCCGGCGCCGTCGGAGATCGCGGTCGCATCGTCGGTGAGCATCGCCACCAGCCGTTCGACGCGGCCCGACGAGGCGGCGGCGAGGAACTCCTCGACAATCCTGCGGGCCGATGCCGGGTCGAGTTCACCGGCGCCGCGGCGCGCCGTGGTGATGTGGCGCCGGGCCCGGTGGAGGTGCTGCTGGCTCGCAGACTCGTTGATGTCGAGGATCTCGGCGATCTCGGCATGGCTGTAGGAGAACGCTTCACGCAGGATGTAGACGGCCCGCTCGAGGGGTGACAGGCGTTCCATGAGGGTCAGTACGGCCAGGGAGACCGTTTCGCGCTGCTCGTAGGTGTCAGCCGGACCGAGCATCGGGTCGCCGTCGAGGAGCGGTTCGGGCAGCCAGGCACCAGCGGTGCGTTCGCGGCGGGCCTGTGCCGAGCGGAGCCGGTCGAGGCACAGGTTGGTGGCGACCTTGGTGAGCCACGCTTCCGGCACCTTGATCAGCTGCCGGTCCGCGGCCTGCCAGTGCAGGAACGCATCCTGCACGGCGTCCTCGGCGTCGGCGGCGGAGCCCAGCAGCCGGTACGCCAGTGAGGCCAGCCGGTTGCGGCTGGCCTCGAACCGACTGGTGTCGAACCGGTCAATGGCGGTGCTGTCCACGCGGATTACCCTAGGCGGGCTACACGGCCACCTTTACCGCGGCCCCATCCTGCGCGGCGGCCAGGTGGCGCTTGCGCTTGGGCAGGCCGAAGGTCGGGTGCGAGGTGGTCCACAGCGACATCTTGAGGATGCCCGCCTTGATCCGCGCGGCCTTCCGGCCGCTCACGTACTTCGGCTTTGCCTGCGCCTCGCCGTCGACCATCTGCAGGATCCCGTCCCGCCGCCCGAGGCTGATGTGGTTGCCGTGATACTCCAGCTTGGTGTTTGAGATCTTGCGGCCGGTCAGGCGTCCCACGATCGCGGCCGTGACCTGCATGCCGGTGTAGCCGGCCGAAGCGCAGGACATCGGCAGCGGCCGGCCGTTGTCGCCGATGGCGTAGGCACTGTCGCCGACGGCGTAGACGTTCGGGTGCGAGAGCGACCGCATGGTGCGATCGACGACTATCCGACCGTCCTCGGTGACCTCCAGCCCGCCGGCGGCCGCGATGGGGTTGACCGCGAACCCGGCCGTCCACACCGTCGCGTCGGACGCCAGGGGGGTCCCGTCGGCGCACAGCACCCGAGTCGCTTCGACGGCTTCGACGCTGGTGTGCTCCAGGACGGTGATGCCCAGCCGGTCGCAGGCCTGGCGCAGATGGCTGCGGGCGCCGGCGGAGAGCGAGGCGCCCAGCTCGCCGCGGGCGACCAGCGCCACCGACAGGCCGGGCCGGGATTCGGCGATCTCGGTGGCGGTCTCGATGCCGGTCAGCCCGTCGCCGACGACCAGCACGCTCCCGCCGTCGCCCCGCCTGCTCAGGCCGTCCAGGCGCTCGCGCAGGCGCAGCGCCGCCGGACGACTGGTGACGTGGAAAGCGTGCTCGGCCACGCCGGGGACGCCGTGGTCCGCGACGTGACTGCCGAGCGCGTAGAGCAGCGTGTCGTAGGCGAGCTCGCCTCCGCCGTCGGCGTCAACCACGGCGACGACCTGGCGCTCAGGGTCGACGGCCGTGACACGGGCCAGGCGCAGCCGTATCCCCGTGCCCGCGAAGACGTCGACGAGCTTCGGGGCCTCGATCTCCTGGCCGGCCGCGAGCTGGTGCAGCCGCAGCCGCTGGACGAAGTCCGGCTCGGCGTTGACCACGGTGATCTCGGTGTCCGCCGGGGACAGCCGGCGGGCCAGGGTCCCGGCCGCGTAGGCCCCGGCATAGCCGGCGCCGAGGACGACGATGCGGTGCTTCATGTGATGCTCCTGTCGGTTCGCTTGCTCTCGGTGACTTGAGCGGAACGGCGCCCCGATTGCTGACAGGAACCTCGTGTGACGTGAGCCACAGAGCGCAAGGGTGTCATCCATCGCTGCGCGCCACGCCGAGGAGGCGCAGATGCAGGCCGAGCTGAACGAGTGACCCTCGGCGTCTCCCTCGGCATGCCTCCCTCCGGCGCCGGCGCCTCCAAGCCGCTTCTTCCGGATCAGCAAGCCCTCGGGCAGCCAGGGCTATTGCCCGGCAGATTGCCGGCGAACTTCGAGGGCCGTTCGAAGGCATGCCCGGCCTTCACTTCAAGAGCTTCATGCTCGACGAAGACGTCGTTCGGGCAAGGAACTTCTACGTGTGGGATGACGAGGAGAAAGGCCGCGCCTTCTTCACGGAGGAGATCGTCGACAAAGTGACGGGGATTTATGGCGTCCCGCCCAAAATCGAGTACCTCGATATCGTGGGGTTCGTCGACAACTCCGGCACCTGATTCTCAAGGAGGCTGTCGTACAAACCGGGCTGCCATTGCGCTTGCAGTTGGCGATCTGGTCGGCGGGTTGTGGGATCACAGCCCTGCATCCCGCGGGCTCGATCATCGGCACGCGGCACCGGGCGGACCGCTGCTGGGAGTGTTCCCAGACATCGCCCTCATCCCCCTGCCGGCCGTGATCCTCCTCGTCTCCGCCGTCAAGCTCGCCCGACACGACTGACACCGTTCAGACCGATTCGCCTTGACGAGCGTCGAGACTCCGAGAACCTCCCATCACGCCCCACCCCGCCGCCCCAGGAGCCCGCGAACCCAGATCCGGACCATTTCCGGACCAGCCCCCTCCAAGGAGCCGTACTTCCTGCCATTTGGGCTGGTCAGCATGCGGGCAGCTGCTGTACCAGCAGCAGACCAAGAACTTCCTGGTCTCGTACTCCCCCAAGAAGCTCGGCTTCTTCCAGGAGCCCGAACAACGGCACCTGACCTGGGCTTTCGCCCGTCAGGCGCCGTCGGCGCGACCCGCTCGACACGGGTGTCGATTCTTCCGGTTCCTCCCGGTTCCTCCCGCCCCTCTCCCACTCCAGACCGGCTGCTCCGAACCAGTCGCGGACGGGCGAAGTACGCGTCAGCTGACCCGAAGACCGACCGCCAGCGTCAGTTCGAGGACCCGGTGTGGCGATGCGAGATCCGGAAACAGCTCCCGCAGCTGCGACATCCGGTACCGGACGGTCTGGGGATGGACGAACAACGCCGCCGCCACCTCGTCCCGCCTGCCTTGGTGAAGCAGCCACGCCCGCAACGTCTCCTCCAGCCGCCGTGCGGTCGCGACAGGCAAGGTCCCGAGCGGTGCGAGGGCTCGGGCCCGCAGGTCTGCGAACGCGTCCACGTCGGCGCTCAGCACCAGCTCGGGCAGGTGGTCCTCGGTGTCGCGGATATCGGAGGAGAGGGAGCGCGCGCGTGCGGCTCGTGCGTACGAGGCGGATGCACGAGTCCATGGCCGGGCCGGGCCGACCACGGCGGTGCGGTCGGTCAGCTGCCGCAAGAGATGTGACCGGTCGGCATCGGGGACGAGCAGCACACCGAAGGCGTCCGGCAGATCGTCGAGGACGAGGGTGCTCGGGTCGAGCACGCGGTAGGCAGGCCGAGCCTGGGCGGCGGGCAGCAAGACGGCGGTCAGCGAAGCCGGAGGCTGCCACCCGGCCCGTTGAACAGAGGCCAGCAGCACGTCCGGGCTCGCGCCGGCGAGGAGGTCGCGGGCCAGGTGTTCCAGGTGGCGCTCGTGGTCCCGGCCCCGGGCGGCCAGTTCGTCGGCGTGGCCCGCGGCGCTCGCGGCGGAGAGCTCGTCGATGTAGGCGAAGGTCAGCTCGGCGAACTTGGCGACCTCGGCGGCGGGCAGACCTGCGGGTACGGCACCCGCTGCCAGGCATCGCCAGGCCACGCGGGCGCCGACGCGGTAGGCGCTGAGCAGGGCGTCCATCGAACGCCCGTCGCGCACCTCGCCGCGGCCCAGCTCGTAGGCCGCGTCACCGGCGTCGCCGCCTGTGGCGTTCCCGCTCGCGAGGTCCAGGTAGTGCCCCAGGGCGGTGCGGACGGCTCGGCGGATGGTGACGCCCATGCGGCCCGAAAGGGCGTTGGCGTAGGGAGGGACCTCGTCGATGATCGCCTGGACGACCTCGTCGGCGGTGGTCTTCAGCGCGGCCCGAACTGCGGTGACCGTTGCCTGGTCCAGGGCCAGCTCGGTGACCCTCCGGATTGGATGGCTCATGTTTTATTCCCTGCGAACAATTCAGCCGACCAAATTTACGTCTTTCGGTCAGGACTTTACGCCTTGAGGCGCATCAAGCTGGGGTCATGACGAGTGCAGCCCTCCGCAGTAGGGCGTGGAAACTGCTGGAGATGATCACGACGCCGCTGCTGCCGTCGGACTACCTCGACCTGGTCAGCCCGCTGCGTGCGGGCGCTGACCTGCGTGGGCGCATCGAGGCCGTGCACCCCGAGACGGGTGACGCCGCGACCATCGTGATCAGGCCGGGAAGGGGCTGGCGCGGTCACACGGCCGGTCAGTACGTGCGGATCGGGGTCGACGTCGACGGGAGGCGCCTGTGGCGCGCCTACTCCATCACCTCGCCGACGAACCGCCGGGACGGCCGCGTCACGATCACCGTGAAGGCGATCCCGGACGGCAAGGTCAGCAACCACCTGGTCCGCAGGGCGAAGCCGGGCACGCTGGTCCAGCTCGACCAGCCGACCGGTGACTTCGTACTGCCGAAGGCCAAGCCCGCCAAGGTGCTCTACCTGACGGCCGGCAGCGGCATCACGCCCGTGATGGGCATGCTGCGTGACATCGAGTTCGACGACGTCGTCATGATCCACTGCGCGCCGCAGCCGCAAGACGTGATCTTCCGCAGCGAACTGCACGACCTGGTCGCGGACGAGAAACTGCGGCTCACCGAGGTGCACACCGACACGGACGGCATGCTCGACATCGCCCGTCTCGACGAACTGGTGCCCGACTGGGCCGAGCGCGAGACCTGGGCCTGCGGGCCCGCGGGCCTGCTCGACGCCGCCGAAGGGTTCTGGCGCGAACACGGCGTCGAAGAGCGCCTGCACACCGAACGCTTCCGCCCCGGCATCGTCGTCGCCGGTGACGGCGGCGAGGTCACCTTCAGCGCCACCGGCAAGACCGTCGACGCGGACGGCGCCACGCCGTTGTTGGACATCGGCGAGGAGGCCGGCGTGCTCATGCCGTCCGGGTGCCGTATGGGCATCTGCTTCGGCTGCGTCACGCCGCTCAAGGCGGGCGCCGTCCGCGACCTGCGCACCGGCGAGATCACCGAGGCCGAGCCGGGCGTCCTCATCCAGACCTGCGTGTCCGCCGCGGCGGGCCCCTGCGACATCGAACGGTAGGAGCACCTTGACCGCCATCGACCCCACCGCCCACCTGACCGCGGAGCAGATCGAGGAGCTCGGCCGCGAGCTGGACGCGATCCGCGATGAGGTGATCGCCAGCCGAGGCGAGAAGGACGCCGCGTACATCCGCAAGGTCATCTCGGCGCAGCGCAAGCTCGAGCTGGTCAGCAGGGGTGTCCTGCTGTTCTCGATCTTCCCTCCCGCGTGGGTGATCGGCACCGCCGGCCTGTCCGTGGCGAAGATCATGGACAACATGGAGATCGGCCACAACATCCTGCACGGCCAGTGGGACTGGATGCGGGACCCGAAGATCCACTCCACCACCTGGGAGTGGGACCACGTCTCGCCGTCCGACCAGTGGAAGCACTCGCACAACGAGCTGCACCACACCTACACCAACGTGATCGGCAAGGACAACGACCTCGGCTACGGCATCATGCGCGTCGACGAGGACCAGAGGTGGCACCCGTTCCACCTCGGCCAGCCGCTGTGGAACTTCATCAACGCCTGCTTCTTCGAGTACGGCATCGCAGCGTACGACCTGGAGCTCGGCAAGAACCTGCACAAGCGCCGCCGCAAGAACCCGGAGTTCCGCGCGCGGGCCAAGGCCGTTGGCCGCAAGATCCGCAAGCAGGTGCTCAAGGACTACGTGATCCACCCGATGCTGTCGGGCCCGTCGTTCCTCCCCACGCTCGCCGCCACGTTCACCGCGAACCTGGTCCGCAACATCTGGACCCACTCGGTGATCATGTGCGGGCACTTCCCCGAGGGCGTGCATGTCTTCGAGCGCCGGTCGATCAAGGGCGAGACGCGCGGCCAGTGGTACCTGCGCCAGATGATGGGCTCGGCGAACATCACCGGCAGCCGGGCCATGCACTTCATGACCGGCAACCTGTCGCACCAGATCGAGCACCACCTGTTCCCGGACCTGCCGAGCAACCGGTACGCCGAGGTCGCGGTGAAGGTGCGCGCGCTGTTCGAGAAGTACGAGCTGGAGTACGTCACCGGGCCGCTGCCCAAGCAGGTGTTCTCCGCGTGGCGCAAGGTCTTCCGGCTCTCGCTGCCGAACAAGAAGCCCAAGGTCGATGCGCCGGACCGCGAGCAGGATCTCGTCGCTGCCTGATTCCCGGTATCGGTTCAGATCTTTGGGGCCGTGCCGGCGGCACCGCCGGATCACCGGGATTTCCGCACACGGAATCGTCCGCGTGCGGGCAACGGGCAGGTCTTCGGACTCGTGGGCACGCAGGCCACTGGGGCCAGCCCCTACTGACCATCGCTTCCCAGGACCTCACGGTCCCAGTACGCATGACGGCGGTCGTTCCCACTTCACCGCTGCGGGGCAGCCCCGGATTCCCGCCGGGTTCCCTCTTACGACACCTGGCGGACGGGGCGAACCAATTGCACGCGCCCGACTGGGCCGTGCGCCCGCTGGGCGACGACCACCGTCCATTGTTCGGACGAGCGAACGAGACGCGGCCGCCCGGAGCGCAGCTGGCTGCCGAGCAAGGGGCGCACATGTTTTCGGAATACTCGAACAGGCGATAACCGTCTCGATGTTGCACGTGTGCCAGCAGGGGGGCGAGATGAAGTACGACCTGTCCGACCGCGTCGTCATCGGGATCGCCTCCAGCGCCCTGTTCGACCTCGCCGACTGCGACGCGGTGTTCCGGCAGCAGGGTGAGGACGCGTACCGGAGGTACCAGGAGGCCCACGTGGACGACGTCCTGGACAAGGGGGTGGCCTTCCCCTTCGTCCGGCGCCTGCTGTCGCTGAACGACCTCGCGGAGCCCCTCGATCCGCTGGTCGAGGTCATCATCCTGTCGCGCAATGACCCGGACACCGGGCTCCGCGTCATGCGTTCCGTCGCGGCGCACGGTCTGCACATCAGTCGGGCCGTGTTCCAGCAAGGCCGGTCGTCACACCGCTTCATAACCGCTCTGAACATGTCCCTGTTCCTGTCGGCCAACGGTTCCGACGTTCGGGAAGCGGTGGCCGACGGCCTGCCGGCGGGGCATGTACTCGAGACCGAGCGAGTCGATGACGACACCGACCAGGAACTCCGCATCGCCTTCGACTTCGACGGCGTACTGGCGGGCGACTCCTCTGAGCGGATCTACCGAACCGCCGGCATCGACGGGTTCCGCGCGCACGAAGTCCTCAATGCGGCCACCCCTCACGACCCAGGTCCCTTGAAGGACTTCCTCGCGGGCATCAACCGCATCCAGCGCCGCGAAGAGGAAGAACGCCGCAAGAATCCCGCCTACCAGCCCCGCCTGCGGGTGTCCCTGGTCACCGCCCGGGACGCCCCCGCACACGAACGTGCCGTGCGTAGCCTCAAGCAGTGGGGACTGCGCGTCAACGACGCCTTCTTCCTCGGCGGCATCGACAAGGCCGCCGTGATGAGCGCCCTCGACCCGCACATCTTCTTCGACGACCAGGTCTCCCACCTGGCCGGCACGGCGCCGGCCACCCCAAGCGTTCACGTACCGTTCGGAGTCGTCAATGCACCCCTCCCTGGGCCTGAATGAGTGGCGGTGGCGTACTTGCGGCCATGCCTCGTGCATCGGCCAGCGCGCCTGCCAGCCCCCGGACGAGCGCAGCTGTCCCTGTCGCGATCGGAACTCGGACCATCGCATTGCACCGGGGGAACGCCCCTGATGGAAGCAGCGGCCCAGGGTGGCCGTACGGCGAGCCGATTGCACGTACCCCGCCGCCGATCGCTCCCGCGGCTTCCCGCTCCTGCCCGATCCCTACCACCCGGGCCGGAACGTCCAAGATCCGGACCATTTCCGGGCCAGCCGCTGCCAGAAAGCCTCGCCAACTATCGTTTCAGCAGGTCAGGGCGGTGCGGCTGCTGTACCACCAGGAGACGAAGAACATGCTGGTGTCGTATTCCCCGAAGAAGCTCAGCTTCTTCTGGATAGGCGAAGTCCGTTGTCGGAAGTGGGTGTTGCCTTCCCCGGACAACACCCACTCCAGCCACGCCAGGTAACCACAAGGCAACCCTGAGAGATACCTGCTGCGCTTCAGGCATCGTTTCCGGGGACCAGTCACGGACCAAGAGTCGACTGCAGCATCGCAGACAGGCCCTTGGCTCCAGGCTGGGGTTGGCCGGCGGCAGCAGGCGCCGCAGCACCGTCTCTGCCGCCGCACCCCGCCCCCCAGCGAGTACAGCTGCGCGTCGAGGCATTCCCCATGTGTGGGCCCGGTGTTGAGGGCCGAGTCGCTGCGGCGGAGTCGTCCACACATGCCCGCCGCCGGCGGACCCGGCGCTGCTGGTCGCCGGGTACGACCGGACGAGCCGTTGGCCGCAGTCGAACCGTGCCCCCTTCGTCGCGGCGAGCACCGGGCCGATCACCAGGGCGTCAGGTGGGTGTGTGGGCGGTTTTGTTCGTCGTGGTGCCGTCTTCGTCCTGGGCCTCCGACGCAGCAGGCTGTTGCGGAGCGGGCGGGGTGCGGATCAGCAACGCGACCAGCACGGCCAGGGCGCCGATCACGGCGCCGATGCCGAATCCCCACCGGATGCCCGTGGCGAGGGCGCCGGTGGTGTCGGCACCATCGGCTGCTGCCGTGGCGGCGTGTCCCGACATGACACTGATGACCAGGGCGGTGCCGGCGGCAGCCGCGACCTGTTGGAGCGAGCCCAGGATGGCGGAGCCGTGGGGGTAGAGGTGCGGCGGCAGTACGGACAGGCCGGAGGTGAAGACGGGGGTGAAGACGAACGCCATGCCCGCACTCAGGGCCACGTGAAGGGCGAGCACCAGCCACGGCGAGGTCTGTTCGTCCGTGAGGGCGAACAGCGCGAGGCAAAGCGCTGTGAGTACGGCTCCGGGTACGACCAGGCGTGGTGCGCCGAGTCGGTCGTAGAGCTTGCCGACCTGTGGTCCGAGCAGGCCCATGGTCAGGCCGCCGGGGATGAGGAGCAGCCCGGTCTGCAGTGAGGTCAGGCCGCACACCTCCTGCAGATAGATCGGCAGAAGGATGAACGCACCCATGAGGGCCATGAAGGACAGGCACATCAGGCCGAGCGCCACGGAGAAGTGGCGAAACGTCAGGGCGCGCAGGTCCAGCAGCGGTGCGGACGAGCGCTGCAGTGCCAGCTGTCGCCATACGAACAGGCCTACCAGCACGGCACCGACCAGGGCCGTGGCCGCCGGGGGCACCGGGGCCTGGGCCGCGTTCCCGGCACCGAGCCCGCTCAAGCCGTAGACCAGGGCGCCGAAGCCCGCTGCCGCAAGGGGGACGGACAACCAGTCGATCGGGCCGGCCTGCGGCTCGCCGATGTTGACCAGTTTGCGCCGACCGAATAGGGCCATGGCTCCGGCGATGGGAAGCACGGCCAAGAACAGCAGGCGCCATGACCCCAGCTGCAGCAGCACACCGGAGACGGCGGGGCCGAGGGCGGGTGCGACGGAGATGACGAGGGTGATGTTGCCCATGACACGGCCGCGGTCGTGCGGGGGTACGAGGGTCATCAGCGTCGTCATGAGCAGCGGCATCATGACGGCGGTGCCGCTGGCCTGGATGACGCGGGCGACCAGCAGTACGGGGAAGGTGGGAGCGGCCGCGGCCAGGGCCGTGCCGGCGAGGAACAGTGCCATGGCGAGGCCGAAGGCGGTTCGGGTCGTCACGCGCTGGAGGAACCACCCCGTCACCGGGATGACGACGGCCATAGTGAGCATGAAGGCCGTGGACAGCCACCCTGCGGCTGCCGCGGTGACTTCGAAATCGCGCATGAGCCGCGGGATCGCGTTGACCATGATCGTCTCGTTGAGGAGGACGACGAACGTGGACAGCACGAGAATCCGCAGCACGGCGGTGACGCGGGCGGGCGAGAGGGTGGGCGTTTCGTGTGGTGCGGGCATGGTGCCTTCCGTCAGGTGAGTGTCCTCCGCGCGTGGCGGTCACACTGAAAGACTGCGGCGCCGGGAAGAACTCATCGGTCTTCTCCGATCCTGTCGGTGCCGCCGCCCGAGCTCAAACCATTTTGCCGATCCGGAACGGCCAAGACATGGCTTCTGGAGGAGGTCGGCGCCGAGCTCCAGGAGGCTGCGCGCGCCGTCAACTGGGCGGCTACCAGTTCCCTGGCTCAGTCCTTGGTCGACGCCGGCTTGTCCATTCAGCCGTCCACCGCTGCGCTTCCAGACTGGTCACCACCAACCGCTGAAAGCTTCATCGGGGCCGAGTCGCACGGGTGTAGGCGGTACAGCCAGTGGCGTACGCCGTCGTCGACGCACAGCGTCGAGAGGTTCGGCACCCGGTTCCCCGCCGGGCGGGGAACCAGGCTCATCCATCGTCCAGTCGCAGCAGTCGCAGCAGCACTTGCACGGATTGCAGCAGCCACCGCAGCAGCCGTCACCCGAGCCACCGCCGGAACCACCAGAGCCACTGGACCCATGACCGCCGCCCGAACCGCCGGAGGAGCCACCCGAGTTACCGCCGCCCTGGCCGCCGGACCAGCCGTCACTCCCGGAACCGTCCCTGCCGGAACCATCCCGGCTCGAGCCGCCGTTGCGGTTGCCGTCGCCGAACCGCAAGGGCTCTCCGTCATCCTGGCCGGCGTCTTCGTTGCAGCGGCAGCATGTGGCGCACAACCTGCAATCGCCGCACAACCGGCCCCACTCGCGGCACCGCCGACACTGCCCCTCCGACGGCCGGCCCGACGCCATCACCCCGCCCTCCGGGGCCGCGCCCGCAAGCTCCCCTACGCCGCCGGCCGTGCCCGTGCCGGTCCCCGAGGGCGTTTCCGTCTCCGCACGGCGTCCCAGCCAGGGCAGCATGCGCAGGCCCCGCACCTGGCGGCGGTGCTGATGGTGACGATGCCGAGGGTCGAAGACTCGATCCACGGCACGCTCCAACTCGCCTCCCAGAAGCGCCCGTACCAGCCGCCCGTCGACGAACACGGCGTCGGACAGGGCGGTTCGGCGTTGCCCGGGCGGTCCGTGAGCACTGCGGTGTACGCGAAGGCGGCTGCAGTCGCCGTCTCCGCGGGCTCCGTGACCGTCAGCAGCGAGCTGCCGGGGCCGGTCGACCGCTCGACGTCCGGCTGGCGCTCGACCGCCCCGAGCAGCAGCGCGGTGTCGAAGCCGAGTCGTTCGCCGCCTGCGACGCCCGCACGGTCCCAGTTGTGGGCGATCCGGAGTGCCGCCAGCGCCACCGGGCGGCGCCCCACCAACCCGTCGCCATCGGCCACATGGTCACGCATCTTCGCTGCGGCCAGCACCAGCGACACCGTCGCCGCCAGCCGCGCGCCCTCACCCTGCGCCACGTCCGCCGACCGCATCCCGCGCAGCGGGCACGGACCGGCACCCCGCCGCCAGTCCCCGGTACGCTCCGACTGCGCTTCGGTCAGCACCGAGACGATCAGGCCGTCGTAGTTGGTGGCCACCCTCGCGAACTGCCCGTACTCGCTGCGCAAAGCCAGGCACAGCCCGCACAGATGCGCCATCCACTCGGTACGCAAGCCCTCGCCCAGGCGATGACGGCATGGCCTGATGATTCCGAACACCGAAGTTCTCCCCCGTAGGAACAGCTACCCGGACGCATCCGGTCGGACGGCTCACGGACGCAGGACTGCACATGAGGCACGACCCAGCGTGACGTCAACCGCATGTGACATCAACGCGCGGCCGACATCCTGGATGGTCCCTTCCGAGGGGTGTCCGCAGAGTCGAGTACGACAGCCACGGCGGCCAGGTGCCGCACTTGGTACACCAGGCCCATCCCGCCGTTGCCGTGCAGCCGCAGCACCTCGTACCGGCCGTCCACGACATCGCCGACCCGCCAGTGCGACGGTAACTCGGCTGTCCCGCCGGGAACTTTCATCCAGACCTCCGGGCTCGTGCAGGAGGTGCAGTGGATCACGTGGGGTCGCGTTCCACTTCGGAAACGGCCCCACTCCGTCATGGGCGCCGTGCTCGCCGGTACTGACCAGACTCCGCGAGACATCCGAGGTGTGTCGATCGGGGCGTTCGGAGGGCAACACGCGATTCGGGACCTACCGTTGATGTGCGCTGGAGACTTGGGAGTGTGCGATGGATCCTGAACTGGCAGCACTGGCATCGTCCGCCGCGACCGCACTGATCGCGGCGTGGACGACAGACGCATGGACGGGCGTGAAGGAGAGGGTCTCGCGGCTTCTGGGCCGCGGTGACGAGGTGCGTACAGCCACTGCCGACGCTGAACTCATCGTCCTTCGGGGTTCGTTGGTGAGAGCGGTGGAGTCTGGTGAGCCCGCGCGGGTTGCCGAGGCTGAGAGGCAGTGGCGTAGGCGCCTCACAGATCTCCTGCGCGACGAGCCGGCTGCCGCCGCTGAACTTCGATCCGTTCTCGATGAGCTCGAAGAGGTCGCCTCTGCTGAGAGGCCTCTCGCTGGGGATCACGTGGAGGTCCATGGCAACACGTTCCATGGCCCTGTCCAGGTGAAGGGAATCCAGCACAACCACGGGTGAAGGACGAAGATGACCGGCGAGGGTGACACCTTTGATGTTCATGCCAACCACTTTCGTGGGCCGTCCCAACTGAGTGGCACGCAGAACAACTATTTCACCTCCGAGGGGGCTGCCTCTCCCACAGCTGGCGACTGGATCCCCGTCACGCGTGCCGATCCACTGGCGTTGGGTGTGCACCATCCGCGGCGGATCGAGGGCCAGTCGGCGCTACCGCCCTACGTGATGAGGGACGTGGACACGACGGTCCGCCCCCGCATGTCCGGACTGCGCCAGAGCGGCGGCTTCATCGTGCTGACCGGCGATTCGACGGCCGGCAAGACACGATGTGCCTTCGAGTCGATGCAAAGCGAGCTTCCCGACTACCGTGTCTGGGCTCCCCCGCGCCACGCCGACCTCCGCGGCCTGACCAGGTCATCTGCCAGGGCGACGAGCGGCCTCGTGCTATGGCTGGACGATCTCGAAGACTACGTGCGCGAGGACGGCCTGGATCCGACACTGCTAGCCGACCTGATGCGGCAACGGGTGGTCGTGCTGGCCACCCTCAGGGATGAGTTCGTCGATCGGTTCCAGCGCCAAAGCCTCGCCCTGAGCCGAGCCGAGCAGAACCTGCGATTCGCGGATCACCTCGGAGCCCGCCTCTTGAACATGGGCGAACAGGTACCGCTCGAGCGGCTGTGGAGTGCTGCGGAACTGCGCCGCACCGCGGAGATGAACGATCCAGGACTGGACGATGCCCTCGCTCATCACGAGGCATACGGCATCCCGGAGTATCTGGCAGCGGGCCCTGCCCTGCTGCAGGAGATGCGCCGGGCAGGCAGAGCGGGAGGACAACCCCGAGGTTACGCGTTCGTCAAAGCCGCCATCGACCTCTGCAGGGCAGGCTTGGACGAGGTGCCGCTCGCGGCGCTGGAGGAACTGCACATCACCTATCTCGCCGCAGTGCCCGGCGCACGTCCGGAGAGCGCTGCCGATGCGATGGCCTGGGCGACGCGCATCCGCTACGGCGCGACCGCCATGCTCAACCCCACCGGTATAACGTCCGACTCGTGGAAGCCGTTCGACTACCTACTCGACGCCGCCTACCGTGAGGGCTCCGAGCCTCCCTTTCCTCGCGCTGCATGGGCCGTTGCGAGGAAGTACGCGCGAAGCGACGTCCACCTCTTCGTCATGGGGCTGCTTGCGGCTGTCTACGACGAATACGCCATCGCGGAAGACATCTGGCGCCCCCTCGCGGAAGCGGGGCACGCGGACTCCTGCTTCCGTCTCGCCATTCTGCGTGCGCACAACGGCCATCGGGCTGAAAGCGAACTCCTGTTGTCCCAAGCCGCCGATCTCGGACATGAAGACGCTCCCTACGGCCTGGGCCTACTGCTTCGAGACCAAGGACGCACGCAGGAGTGCGCCGTCCAGTGGCAGCGCGCCGCACAGCACGGCCACGCGGAGGCCGCCTACAGCCTCAGCGCACTCCTCCATGCGGAAGGACGCCTGGCAGAGGCGGAGTTGTGGCTGCGGCATGCCGCCGACCTCGAGCAGGGTGAGGCCCTCTACACCTTGGGCCTGCTTCTCGCCAAGCGGAAGCAATACAAGGAAGCCGAGTTCTGGGCCCGACGTGCCGCAGAAAGGCGTGTGGAGAAGGCCGACGAACTCCTGGAGGCCACGTTGCAGATCCAGGAGACTTTGAGGACCGTCGAGGAGCTTCGCGAGGAATCGCAGGCGGGGAACACCGACGCCGCCTTCGCGCTCGGCGAGCTGCTCCTGGGCCTTGACGAGCAGAAGGAGGCCGAGACCTGGTGGTATCGAGCTGCACGCGACGGGCATCCCGAGGCCGCGATGAGGGTCGGACTCACACTGGGCGTCCTCCGCGGGAAGTACGCAGAGGGAGAGCCCTGGCTTCGCCTGGCGGCAGCGGCAGGTAAGGCAGACGCCATGTATCAGTTGGGGCTGAACCTCGGGATGCAAAAACGGGTGCGTGAGGCTGACGACATGATGCGGCAGGCTGCCCGTGCCGGGCACCCAGGCGCTGCTGAATACGTGCAGCGGATCCAGTAGCCCCTCAAGCCACACTGCAGGGCGGCCCTCCACGGTAAGGCTGGACTACGGCAGCGATACGACGCGGGGCGCCGGGCGCCGGCATGGTCCGTTCGACGACGTGGTCGCTCTATTGGGAGTGAGCCGGGCCTCGGTGGTCAGCGCCGGGCCGAGGCCGGTCCGGTCAACTGATCCACATCCCGGACAACTGGTCGAAGAACCTCCTGGTCAGCTACTCCCCGAAAAGGCTCGGCTTCTTCTAAGAGCACGAAAGAAGGCGCCTGACCTGGGATGATCCGCGTCAGGCGCCCTCTGCGCGATCCGACCACGACGCGGCTCGGATTGCGTGCCTCATCCCCGCCCTCCCACTGGAACAGGGCAGTAGGTACTGCCCCCGCCTGCACGCCCCCTATAACCGCGCAGCCGTGAACGAAACCCCCGATCGACCGAGGGAGGCGTCACATTCAAGCGTCAAAAATGAGACAGGGCAAAGACGTTATCCGCTCGTTATAGAATCGAGTGGGCGGCGGAAATATACGGATTTTTCGCAAGGATGCAGGGTCAGAGTCAGCGCTTCACGACCCCCCAGAAGCTGTCTGCAACTATCACGGACCACACCGGCTTCGTAACCCCTTAGGTCCATGCAATTTGCTCCATCCCTGGGTAGCTTCGGTCCGCATGACTGCTCATGCAGAACTGGCCCATTACAGGAAGACCCTCCCGCCCACCTCGACGACGCACATCGACCGACCCCGCCCGGGTGACGGCCCCCTGCTGTGGCGCCTCGCCCGCGACTCCCGGACGCTGGACCTCAACTCGTCCTACAGCTACCTCCTCTGGTGCCGTGACTTCGCCGGCACATCCGCGGTGGCCCGCGACTCCTCCGGACGGGCCATCGGATTCGTCAGCGGATACCTGCGGCCCGACAGCCCCGAAACCCTGCTCGTCTGGCAGATCGCCGTCGACGAATCCGTCCGCGGCCAGGGAATCGCCGGAGCCCTGCTCGATGGCCTCTCCGCCCGCGTGGCGGCAGAACACGGAATGAGCGCCCTGGAGACCACCATCTCCCCCGGAAACCTCGCGTCGGAGCGAGTGTTCGCCTCGTATGCCGCACGGCACGGCGCCACGCTCACGCGCGAAGTGCTGTTCACCGCAGAAGAGTTCCCGGACAGCGGGCACGCCCCGGAGGTCCTGCACCGCATCGGTCCGCTCCACTTCTGATCGGCGGTTCTGCCCGGCGGCCCGCCGTCCGGGCCACCACGCCGAACACCCCGTACCGAACCCTCCGCACCAAACCCCCCGCGCGCACTGGAGAATTGCCTTGACCATGACCGAGCCGGTCCTGTCCGTCTTCGAGACCCTGGAATCCGAGGTACGCAGCTACTGCCGCGCCTGGCCCGTCGTCTTCGACCGCGCCACCGGAAGCCGACTGTACGACGAACACGGCCGCGGCTACCTGGACTTCTTCGCGGGCGCCGGGTCCCTGAACTACGGCCACAACAACGCCGTCCTCAAACGGGCCCTGCTCGACTACCTGGAGCGGGACGGCATCACGCACGGTCTCGACATGTCGACGACCGCCAAGAGGGCCTTCCTCGAAACCTTCCGGTCTCACGTCCTCGAACCCCGCGCACTGCCCTACAAGGTGATGTTCCCCGGGCCCACCGGGACCAACGCCGTCGAAGCGGCGCTCAAGCTGGCGCGGAAGGCCAAGGGCCGCGAGGCGGTCGTGTCCTTCACCAACGCCTTCCACGGCATGTCGCTCGGCTCGCTCGCCGTCACAGGCAACGCCTTCAAACGGGCCGGCGCCGGCATCCCGCTGGTACACGGCACCCCGATGCCCTTCGACAACTACCTCGGCGGCAGGACGCCCGACTTCCTCTGGTTCGAGCGCCTGCTGGAGGACCACGGCTCCGGCCTCAACCATCCGGCGGCCGTCATCGTCGAGACGATCCAGGGCGAGGGCGGGATCAACGTGGCCCGCGCGGAATGGCTGCGCGCCCTCGCCGACCTGTGCCGGCGCCGCGACATGCTGCTCATCGTCGACGACATCCAGATGGGCTGCGGCCGGACCGGCGAGTTCTTCTCCTTCGAGGAGGCAGGCATCACCCCGGACATCGTCACGCTGTCCAAGTCCATCAGCGGCTACGGACTCCCCATGTCCCTGTGCCTGTTCAAGCCCGAACTGGACCTGTGGGAGCCCGGCGAGCACAACGGCACCTTCCGCGGCAACAACCCGGCTTTCGTCACCGCGACCGCGGCGCTGGAGACGTACTGGGGCGACGGCGTTCTGCGCGAGCGGACCCTCGTCCAGGGCGGGCGCATCGAGAGCGCGTTGCGCGAGCTGTGTGCCGAACACGGCCGGCTGGGCGCGACGTACCGGGGCCGCGGACTGGTCTGGGGTGTCGAGTTCACCCAGAAGGAGCGGGCCGCAGAGGTGTGCCGCAGGGCCTTCGGGCTCGGTCTCCTCGTCGAGACCTCGGGCCCCGAGGGCGAGGTCGTGAAGCTGCTCCCGCCCCTCACCGTCACCGGCGACGAACTCGACGAGGGCCTCGACATCCTCGTCCGCTCCGTCCGCGAAACCGCCTGACCAGCACCCCGCCGCACACCACGAAGGGCACCACCATGATCGTCCGCTCGTTCCGGGACATCGAGGGAACCAACCGCCACGTCAGGGCGGCATCCGGCACCTGGGAGAGCAAGCGCATCGTCCTGGCCAAGGAACGCGTCGGCTTCTCCCTGCACGAGACCGTCCTGTACGCAGGCACCGAGACGTCCATGTGGTACGCGAACCACGTGGAGGCCGTGGTCTGCACGCAGGGGGAGGCCGAACTCACGGACGAGGAGACGGGCCGGACCTACACGATCACGCCGGGAACCATGTACCTCCTCGACGGCCACGAGCGGCACACCCTGCGCGTGAAGCACGAGTTCCGCTGCCTGTGCGTCTTCAACCCGCCCGTGACCGGCCGGGAGGACCACGACGAGAACGGCGTGTACCCGCTGCTCACCGAACCCGACCACCACAGCTGACGCACAGCAGCGCGCAGAGAGGAGAGGCAAGCACCACCATGACCCACGCATCCACCCGCACTGTGAACGACCTGTATCCGACCCGGGGCTCCGAGGAGGTGCTCACCGGCCGCACGGACCCCGTCGTCTGGTCCGAACCCGGCACGCCGGGCCCGATGTGGGCCCACGAGCTGGAGAGCTACGAGCGCGACGGCTTCCTGGCCGTCGACGAACTCATCACGCCCGACGAGGTGGACGTCTACCGGGCCGAGATGGACCGGCTGCTCCGTGACCCCTCGACGCTGGCCGACGACCGGTCCATCGTGGAGCCGGAGTCCCGGGAAGTACGCTCCGTCTTCGAAGTCCACCGGATCAGCGATGTGTTCGCGGCCCTGGCCGCAGATCCGCGCGTCGTGGGGCGCGCGCGACAGATCCTGGGTTCCGAGGTGTACGTCCACCAGTCCCGGATCAACGTCAAGCCCGGTTTCGGCGCCAGCGGCTTCTACTGGCACTCCGACTTCGAGACCTGGCACGCCGAGGACGGCCTGCCGCACATGCGCACGGTGTCGGTGTCCATCGCCCTGACGCCGAACCACACCACCAACGGCGGCCTGATGATCATGCCCGGCTCCCACCGGAGTTTCCTGGGCTGTGCGGGTGCGACGCCGAAGGACAACTACAAGAAGTCGCTCCAGATGCAGGATGCCGGCACGCCGTCGGACGAGGCACTGACCACATTCGCCTCGGCCTGCGGCATCAAGCTTTTCACCGGCAAGGCGGGCTCGGCCACCTGGTTCGACTGCAACGCGATGCACGGCTCTGGTGACAACATCACGCCCTACCCGCGCAGCAACGTGTTCCTCGTCTTCAACAGCGTCGAGAACCGCCCGGCGAAGCCCTTCGCCGCCCCGGTGCGCCGCCCCGGATACATCGCGTCGCAGGACTTCACCCCCGTCCGCTGACCCGCACGACCGACCCGTACGGGCCGGCCCGCCCAGGCACATGCCCTGCCGGGTCGGCCGGTCGCGTTCCGGATCGCGGCGAGGACGGCCGGGGTGGACGACAGCGTCGCCGCCTGCCGCCGCCGGACCAACGCGCTGCTCACGCCTGTCGATCTTGACCACACCCGGTGGAGGAGAGCCGCAGACCGCTTTCTAGGCTGACCCCATGTCCGACGAGTCACCTCTCATCCGTAGCCTGCGGGCCGCTGTCACCGCCGCTCCCGAAGACGTGCCCCTGCGGCTGCACTTCGCCGAACTGCTCCTCGCGGAGGGGAGGCACGACGAGGCCGTCGCACAAGCCGCGGTCGCGCTGCAGCACGCGCCGGGCGACGAAGCCGTACGGGGCCTGATGGTCCGCGCCATGCAACTGCCGACGGGCGGCACCCAGCCCCCCGCCTTCGACTGGTCTGCCGCCGAGCAGGAAGTCGCCGGCGTCGTCGGCCCCCGCTTCGCCGCCGACCCCGCCGACGCGGGCGACGCCACCGAGGCCCCCCTGACCGCGGACGGCAGCGGCGACCCGGCCGACGCGTCCGCCTGGGACATCGACGCCCCCGGCGACGTACGCCTCGCCGACGTCGGCGGCATGCAGCAGGTCAAGGACCGGCTCGAAGCCGCCTTCCTCGCCCCGATGCGCAACCCCGAACTCCGCAAGCTGTACGGCAAGTCGCTGCGCGGCGGCCTGCTCCTCTACGGCCCGCCCGGCTGCGGCAAGACGTTCATCGCGCGGGCCGTCGCCGGCGAACTCGGTGCCGGCTTCATGTCGGTCTCGCTCTCCGACATCCTCGACATGTACATCGGCACCTCGGAGAAGAACGTCCACGACATCTTCGAGGCCGCCCGCCGCCAGGCGCCCTGCGTGGTCTTCCTCGACGAGCTGGACGCGCTCGGCGCCAAGCGCTCGCGCATGCACCACAGCGGTCTGCGCAATGTCGTCAACCAGCTCCTCACCGAGCTCGACGGCATCAACGCCGCACAGAACGAGGGTGTCTTCGTGCTCGCCGCGACCAACGTCCCCTGGGACGTGGACCTCGCCCTGCGCCGCCCCGGCCGCCTGGACCGCACCCTGCTCGTGCTGCCGCCCGACGCCCCGGCCCGGGAGTCGATCCTCCGCTACCACCTGCGCGAGCGCCCCATCGAGTCCGTCGACCTCGGCAAGATCGTCAAGGTCACCGAGGACTTCTCGGGCGCCGATCTCGCCCATCTCTGCGAGAGCGCGGCCGAGTACGCGCTCCTGGACTCCGCCCGTTCCGGCACCGTCCGCATGATCGGCACCAGGGACCTGCTGAACGCGGCCAAGCAGATCAAGCCGTCCAGCGAATCCTGGTTCGCCTCGGCCCGCAACGTCGCCATGTTCGCCAACGACGGCGGCATCTACGACGACCTGGTCACCTACCTGAAGAAGAAGCGCAAGCTGTGACGACACACCCACAGGTCCAACGGGCCCGGATGCTCTACGAGATGATGCGCCCGGAGGAGGCGCGCGAAGCGGTCGGCCGCCGCCTCGCCGAGGACCCCGACGACCACCAGGCGTGGAGCCTGCTCGGCCAGTGCCAGCTGACCCTGGGCCGGTACTCCGAGGCCTTCGCCGCCGCGCTGGAGTCCCTGCGGCTCGAACCGGGCTTCCTCGACGCGCACTTCGTCCGCGGCTACGCCCTGCGCCACCTGGGCCGGCTCGAGGAGGCCGAGGCGGCGCAGCGCTTGGCGATCCGCATCGATCCGTATGCCTGGGGCCCCCGACGGCAGCTCGCCGAGCTGCTGTTGGAACTGGCCCCGGACCGCCCGGAGGAGGCGCTCGAGCACGCCGAGGTCGCGGTGCGGGAGGGACCGGAGGAGACCTACACGTGGGCGACCATGCACAAGGTCGCCACGTTCCACGAGCGGACGGAGCTGGCCGACGAGGCCATCCGGCAGATCCTCCGCGTCGACCCCACGCACACCCTCGCCGTCACCGTGTCCACCGAGCGCGAGGCCGCCAAGGCCGGCACCTCCGCCGCCCGGGCCGCCGAACTGTACGCGGGTGGGCTCGCGGCCGCACCGCACTCCGACGCGCTCCGCGAGGACCTCGACAGGGCCGTCTACCGGATGCTCCGCGGCACCCGATGGCTCGCCCTGCTCTGTCTGGTCATGGCCGCCGTCACCGTCGACGTCTTCCCCACCGGGGGCGAGGCGAAGGAGCTGCCCGCCCATCTCGGCACCCGGCTGTGGGCGCTGACCCTGATGGCCGTGGTGTGGGGCTTCGGCGCCTGGCGCCGCTACCGGCGGCTGCGGACCGGGGCACGGCTCACCGTGTTCGCGCTCGTGCGCCGCTCGTTCTGGCCCAGGGTCGTGATCGGCCAGGCCACCTGGGCCACCCTGTGCGCGCTGTTGCTCGTGGCCCTTCCGTGGAGCGAGCGCACCGTCCCTCAGATCCTGTTCTGGCTGGCACTCGTACCGAACCTGCTCAGCATCAGCCACGACCGGGACAAGGTCTGATGAGCCTGGCCCTGCAACAGGCCGACGCCCTCTTCGACCTGGGGCGCCACGAGCAGGCCGCCGCACTCGCCGCCCAGCACCTCGCCGGCGCCCCCGACGACGCCACCGCACTCGTGCTGCTCGCCCGCTGCCGGCACCGCCTCGGCGACGCACAGCAGGCGCTCACCACCGTCGAACACGCCCTGCGCGTCGCACCCGAGTCGGTGAGCGCCTGGCAGGTGCACGCCCACGTCCTGCTCTCCCTGAAGGAGTACAAGCAGGCCGAGGTCTCCGCCCGGCGCACCGTCGAACTCGCCCCGCAGCTCTGGGCGAGCCACTACACCCTCGGCCTCGTCCTCGACCGCGGCGGCCGCAGGAAGCGCAAGCGGGCCGCGGCCGAGTCGGCCCGCAGGGCCGTCGCCCTCGCCCCCGAGGAGAGCGACGCGCATTTCCTCGTCGGCCTGATCGCCCACCACACCCGCAACCACCGCGTCGCCCAGGAGGCCTACGAGACGGCGCTGCGCCTCAACCCGGAGCACAGCTCGGCCCACAACAACCTCTCGCTGCTCCACCTGCGCCGCCAATGGCTCCGTCCCGGCTCGTGGACCCGGGCCGCCGAGGGCTTCGTCCAGGCCGCCGCCCTCAACCTGGACGACCGCCACGCCCGCCACAACCTGGAGTACATGGCCTGGGGATCGCTCACGGGCTCCCGCTGGGTGGCCTTCGCCGGAACCGTCGCGGTGTCGTTGGGCACCGCCCACCTGCGTGCGGGTGCCGCCGGCACCGACGCCCTCCTCACCTATCTGGTGTGCGCGGCCGTGCTCGTCGGCGGCTGGGGAGGCTGGCTGCGGTGGCAGACCCGGAGGGTCCCGTCCCACCTGCGCCGTCCCCTCCTGCTGGTGTCGCGCAGGAGCCGGCCGGTCCTCGGGATGGCGTTCGCCATCGCACTGCTCGTCGTCCACTCGGCCCTGGCGCTGGTGCTGTGGCGCAGCGCCCTGTTCGCCGCGGCCGCGATTCCGCTGGGCTTCTCCGTGCTCGTCATGTCCGTGGCCAGCCATACCACCCTCCAGCAGCGCGCGCCGAAGCAGTAGGCACGCCAAGCGACCGCCCGTGGGGCCGCAGCCGGGCGGCGGGGGATCGGCGTTCTCGGTAGCGTGACCATCTGCCGCACGGGGTGTCCATGGGTCCGGCTGGTCCGTGCGGGGGCTTTCGACGGAGAGTGATGAGGCTGCAATGAGTGAACTGACGAAGCCCGAGGTCCACGTTCCGGAGGGTGACGCTCCTACCGAGCTGACCATCCGGGACCTGGTCGTCGGGGACGGCGCCGAGGTGAAGCCGGGCATGGTGGTCAGGGTCCACTATGTCGGGGTGACCTTCGAATCCGGGAAGGAGTTCGATGCCTCCTGGGACCGGGGCGAGCCGTACAAGTTCGCCCTGGGCAGTGGCAAGGTCATCAAGGGCTGGGACCGGGGGGTGAGGGGGATGAAGGTCGGCGGTCGGCGCGAGATCATCGTTCCCCCGCGTCTCGGCTACGGCAAACAGTCGCCCTCGCCGTTGATCCCGGCGGGCTCGACCCTGGTCTTCGTGGTGGACCTGCTCGACTCGTATTCCGGTACGGCCGGGTGGAGCAAAGCCCAGTGACCCCGGGTCGGCGAGGTGATCCGAAGGAAGCGCCCTAGTCGGCGGCCCGGCGCCTGCCCCGTTGGCGGCGCGGGTACGGGAAGAGCCGTGGCGAGCGCTTGGCGGCCAGGTCCTCGACCCAGCCGAAGGTCAGCACCAGCAGACCGAGCAGCGGGATCGCCACCAGCAGCGTGAACCATTGGCTGGCCAGCAGCCACTGGAAGTTCGCGTAGACGAAGGGGACGCTCCAGAGGGGGTCGATCAGCGGGATGGCGACCACCAGGGCGACCTGGTGCCAGAGGTAGACGCTGACGGCGCGTGCGTTGAGCAGGCCGACCAGACCGTTCCAGCGTTCCAGCGGCCTGGGCCACTGCTCCCAGGACGGGCTGACGTGGAGCAGGATGGCGACGAAGCCGAAGGACCACAGGGCCTGGGCGATCGGCCAGGACTCGATGTCGGTCGCCACGGTCGGATCGACCGGACGGGTCTGCAGGTACCAGAGGCCGACCACCATGATCAGCGGTGCGACGGAGGGCAGTACGTACTGCGGGATCTTCTTGAGCAGCCCCTCCTGGTGGGCCATGCCGAGGATCCAGCAGGAGCCGAACATGGTGAAGTCGTTGGCGGTCTCCCACACCCGGCCGTAGACGAACTCCTGGTCGACGAAGAACGCGTTCATGACGATCACCATCGCCAGGGGAGCGAACAGCGTCACCACGGGAAAGCGTCGAAGTGCCCGCAGCAACAGCGGCGAGAACAGGACGTACCAGAGGTAGGCCCGGAGGTACCAGAGCGGGACGATGATCTGCGCGGCCCAGGTGTGTTCCACCAGCTGGAAGCCGGACAGCTCCTCCGCGTACGGCGGGGTGCTCAGCGGCAGGATCCAGAAGGCCAGCTTGGCCCACCACCAGGTGGGGTGGCCCTCTGAGAGGGGGCCCCAGCCGGCGAGGATCTGGAGGGCGATCATGACGGCGCCGAACAGCCACATCGGCGGCAGCAGCCGGCGCAGTCGGCCGCGGATCACGCCGGGAGCGGGACGGCTGAGCGAGCGGGTCATCAGCGAGCCGGCCAGCGCGAACATCACGCCCATCGACGGGAAGACGAGGGGCAGCCAGAACCAGCCGAAGTTGTGGTAGAGCACCACGCGGCCCAGGGCCAGCGCGCGCAGCAGGTCGAGATAGCGGTCCCGGCCGCCCTTGCGCTGGGGCGATGCCTCCGGCTCGGGCTCCGGCTCCCGCTCCTGTCGCAGCACGGCGGGGACCCTCAACTGAATGGTGTCGTGGGTGCGCCCGAGGTCGATGGATGCACTCACGGTCAGGCCTCCACGGGTACGGCGACCTCGCCGGTGCGCCGGAGCTTCTGCCACCGCAGCCGGCCACCGGTCATCGCCGTGATCGCGGACTGCAGCAGGACGACGTACATCAGCTGCCGGTAGACCAGTTGCTGGATCGGCAGGCTGATCAGATGCCAGGGCTTCTCACGGTCGAGCCGGAAGGCGTACCAGGACAGCGCGGCCTGGAGCAGGATGAAGCCGCCCCAGCTGGTGAGGGTGATCGGGGCGTCCCCGAACAGCACGCCGTACAGCAGGAACAAGTCGACCAGCGGCGCCAGCAGCGGGGCGACTACGCCGAACAGCACGACGAGCGGCAGCCCGATCCGGCCGAAGCGCCCGGCCGGGCCGCGGGAGGTCACCGCGCCGCGGTGCTTCCACATCGCCTGCATGCTGCCGTAGCTCCAGCGGTACCGCTGGGACCAGAGCTGCTGGAGGCTGGCGGGAGCCTCGGTCCAGGCGCGGGCGCGCTCGGCGTAGACGATCCGCCAGCCGTCGCAGAGCACCGCGATGGTGATGTCGGTGTCCTCGGCGAGGGTGTCGTCGCTCATCCCGCCGACCCGCCGCAGGGCCTCCTTGCGGAAGGCGCCGACCGCGCCGGGGATGGTCGGGATGACGCCCAGCATGTCGTACATCCGGCGGTCCAGGTTGTGGCCGAGGACGTACTCGATGTGCTGCCAGGCGCCGATCAGGCTTTCGCGGTTGCCGACCTTGGCATTGCCCGCGACCGCGCCGATCGCCGGGTCGCCGAAGGGCTGGACCAGCTCGCGTACGGTGGACGGCTCGAAGACGGTGTCGCCGTCCATCATCACGATGACGTCGTGCGAGGCTGCCGCGATACCGGTGTTGAGGGCGCTGGACTTGCCGCCGTTGACCTGGCGGATCAGCCGGACGAACGGCAGGTCCATCTCCTCGACGATGTCCGCGGTGCCGTCCGTGGAGCCGTCGTCGATGACGATCACCTCGATCGGATGGTCGCCGGCCGCCAGGGAGTTGAGGGTGTTGGCTATGCACTCGCGCTCGTTGTAGGCCGGGACCAGTACGGTGACCGGCTCTGTGACCGGCGGTCCCCAGGCGTCCCGCCGCTTGGAGCGGCGGGCGTGAATCGGTGCGAGTACGAGCATCAGCCCGAACCGGCCGAAGTTGAGGAAGCCGACGAGGGCCAGCAGCGCGACCAGCACCGGCAGCGTGTGCACGGCGAACTGGGTGGCCCAGATGAATCCCTTGCCCGCCCACAGCTGGTAACCGTGCACCGGCACGGTGGCGCTGGAGGCGCCGAGTGCCTCGGAGACGGTGGTGAAGCGGTAGCCCTGGGCCTGCAGCCTGTCGATGATCTGTACGAGCGCGGTGATGGTCTGGGTACGGTCGCCACCCGCGTCGTGCAGCAGGATCAGCTCTCCCGCGCCGGGCCTGGACGGCATCGCCGCCTTGACGATCTCCTCGACCCCCGGACGCTTCCAGTCGTCGGTGTCGCGGTCGATGAACGCGGTGAGGTAGCCGCGCGCGCCCACGTACTTGATCACCGGGTAGTTCCAGTCGTCCAGCGCCGAGGCGTCGGAGGAGTACGGCGGGCGGAACAGCGCGCTGTGGACACCGGCGACGCCGGCCAGCGCCAGCTGCGTCTGCGCCAGCTCCCAGCTGATCCGCGCGTGGGACTGGTACACCAGATCGGGGTGGGTGAAGGTGTGCACGCCGAGTTCGTGGCCGCCCGCGACGATCTGCCGGATCAGCTCCGGGTTGCGCGTGGTCATCGCACCGGTCACGAAGAAGTCCGCACGGATGTTGCGGGCCGCGAGCACCTCCAGGATCTTCGGAGTCCACTCCGGCGAGGGACCGTCGTCGAAGCTCAGCACCACGGTGCGGTCCGGGATGTGATAGCTCACCGGGTGCTCGTTCTTGGTGCCCCGCGCGTCGATGATCGGGCCACCCTTGAGCAGGTTGGCCGGCACGGTCGTCTTGTCGACCGAGATCGCGATCCGGGAGTCGTGGAACGCCTCGTTGGTGGCGAGGCCGCGCAGGACGAGGAGCGCGAGCAGGCAGGCCAGCAGGGACAGCGGCATGAAGAAGCGCAGCGGCGGCGCGGCCAGTCGGCGCGGCCTGAGCAGGGACTGCCGGCGGCGCTGGTGGCGGGACAATGACGCTCCTGGAGATGGGTGGTGCGGACGATCAGGGGCGCTTGGTGGGTCGGCCCGAAGGCTTTGCCCCGCGCGGCGCGGTGGTCGTGGGCTTCGATGTGGGGGCCGCGGTCTTCGTGGTGGTGGCCGAGGTCTTCGCCCCGGGTGTCGCAGACCGCGTCGCCGTCCGAGGTGCGGACGACGAGGACAACGCGGACGAGGCGGACGACGGGCCGGGCGACAGCGACGGCACGGGTGAGGGCGACGGGGCGGGCGGCCGTGAGGGCTGCGCGGGTATGCCCATCGCCGGGGCGTCCGCCTGCACACCGATCAGGCTGCTGCCCATGGCGACCGCCAGGAGCGCGCCGACAACGGAGACCGGCCAGCCGAGGCCCCTCAGCAGACGACCGCGCAGGCCCGACTGGTCGACGAACACCGGTGCGAGGGCTTCAGGCTCCCCAAAACTTGACTCAGGCATGTCAGGCTCCGCCTGGTGCGCCGATCCGCGGTCGGTGGAAGTGGTAATTGGGCGCACCTTGCGAGGCCTTTCATTGCAGGGTACGTAGACCGCGGGATGGCAGGGCGAACGCTAGTGCACCGCCCTGAATCGAATTTGGCCTGATGTATCGATTTGGCGCGATCTGCTGAGGTGTTGTAATCGGATCGGAATGCAATTGGGCGTACCGACCAGTAGGCAAGACTGGATCCCGACCGCGCACGGGGTGGTAAAGCCGCACACTTCGTGTCGCTAGGATGCCCCCTCGTGTGATCAGTCATTTGATCCTCACGCAAAAGGGCGTGTCCAGGTACCGCCTAAACGCACCAAGGAGCCCCTGTGAGCCAGCCCCGCCGCACCTCTCGTCGCCGCGCGTGGACCGTGCTCACGCTGCCTGCCCTCCTGTGCGTACTCGCCGCGTGTTCCGGCGGCCCCGCACCCGGCGACGGTGCCGATGCCCCCGTCCCGATCGCCGCGCCGACCCCGTCCGGACCGCCGGGAACCCTGTTCGACAACTTCCACTACAGCGGCCCCGACGACCCCTCGCTCACCGCCAACGGCTGGGAGGTCCGCAACGGCGCGGGCAGCCCGGGGATCAAGGACACCTGGTCCAGCGCCGGCGCCGGCTTCCCCTCCGACACGACCGCCCAGGGCGGCCGGGTCCTGCAACTGCGGGCCTCCACCGACGGCACCAAGCAGGGCACCAGGCAGGTCGAGGTGCAGAGCACCGGCGCCGACGTCTTCACGGGGACCTACGCCGCTCGGATCCACCTCAGCGACAAGCCCACGAGCGGTCGCAACGGCGACCACGTCGTCCAGACCTTCTTCCCGATTTCCCCCTCGGACTCCTCGGCGAACTACAGCGAACTCGACCACGAGTACCTGCCCAACGGCGGCTGGGGTACGGCGGGTCCGCGGCTCGACACCGTCAGCTGGTACAAGGCCGATCCGCCGGACCGAGTCAGCCACACGTTCAAGCAGCGCCTTGAGGGTTGGCACATCATGATGATCACTGCCGTGAACGGAAAGGTCATCTACTCCCTGGACGGCAAAGAGCTGTTCACCAGCTCCGGCAAGTACGTACCGCGCGAGAAGATGGACATCCACTTCAGCAACTGGTTCATCGACCTTCCCTTCACCGGCGGTTCGCGCACATGGGACATGAAAGTCAACTGGGTCTACTACAAGGCCGGTGAGGCTGTTTCCCAGGCCGAGGTCCAGAAAACGGTGGACGGTTTCTACAGTGCCGGCACCAACCACATCAACACGGTGCCGAAGTCCTGACTCCGGTCCGGGGTTTGGCGGCCGCGCATCGTTTTTGCGATCGGCCGGCTGCCGCTCACCAAAAGACAAAAGCCCGGGTTCCGGGGCTCGTGCCGACGGCGCCACGGCACCCCGGTCTCCCAGGAGTTCCGGCTCACCAGGCGTACTCCTCCGGGGCCGGGCGGTAGCCCGGGAAGATCTCGTCCAGGCGGGTCAGCACCTTCGGCTCCAACGTCAGCTCCAGCGCGCGGACCGAGGTCCGCAGATGGTCGAGGGTGCGGGGGCCGACGACCGGGGCGGTGACCGCCGGCTGGGCGAGCAGCCAGGCGAGCGCGATGTCGCCGGGCTCGTGACCGATCTCCGCGGCCAGGTCCTCGTAGGCCTGGATCGCGTCGCGCTTGGCCGCGAGCGCCGCGGCGGCCCGGGCGACGGTCCGCCGGACGCCCTCGCGCTCCTTGCGCAGCACACCGCCGAGCAGCCCGCTGTGCAGGGGTGACCAGGGCATCAGGCCGATGCCGTACCTCTGCACGGCCGGGATGACCTCGAGTTCGAGCTTGCGCTCCAGGAGGTTGTAGAGCGATTGCTCACTGGCCAGGCCGAGGAAGTTCCGCGCCCTGGCTGTCTCCTGGGCCTGGGCCAGGTGCCAGCCCGCGAAGTTGCTGGAGCCGACGTAGACGATCTTGCCCTGGGCGACCAGGACCTCCATGGCCTGCCAGATCTCTTCCCACGGAGTGTCCCGGTCCACGTGGTGCATCTGGTACAGGTCTATGTGGTCGGTCTGCAGGCGCTTCAGGCTGGCGTCCACGGCGCGGCGGATGTGGAGGGCCGAGAGCCTCCCCTCGTTGGGCCCGTCACCCATGTCCATGTACAGCTTGGTCGCGATCACCGTCCTCTCCCGACGGCCGCCGCCCTGCGCCAGCCAGTTGCCGATGATGGTCTCGGTCAGTCCCCGTTGCGCCGGCCAGCCATAGATGTCGGCGGTGTCGAAGAGGTTGATCCCCAACTCCGAGGCGGTGTCCATGATGCGGTGGGCGTCGGCCTCCTCGGTGTGCACGCCGAAGTTCATGGTTCCGAGGCAGAGACGCGAAACGGTCAGGCCGGTACGGCCCAGGCGGGTGAACTCCATGGCCGCCACCCTGTGACATCCGCTCCGTCCTGTCCATGGACGGCCGGCACGCGTCAGGCGAAGTCCGCGGCGTGGTCGGCGGCCCACTCGTCGACGGAGCGGGCCCGCTTGCCGGTGAGCTCCTCCACGGTCGTCAGCACGGGCAGCGCGCAGGACGGGTCCGCCGCCGTCTCGGACCACTCCCGCAGCAGGTCCCCGACGATGCCGGGCCGCAGGAACCTCCCCGTGGACTCGCGCCACTGATCGGCGGTCAGCTCCTCGAAGCGGATCTCCCGCCCGATCGCGCCGCTGATCGCCGCGACCTGTTCCGTCTGCGAGACGGCCGCCGGCCCGGTCAGGGTGTAGCGCGCACCGTGATGGCCGTCCTCTGTCAGGGCCAGGGCTCCGACGGCCGCGATGTCGGCCTCGTGGATCAGCGGGCACGTGGCTGCCGGGTAGGGCGCCCGGACCACGCTCTCGGCGCGGACGGAGGGCGCCCACCACAGCATGTTCGTCTGGAACGGTGCGGGCCGCAGGATCGTCCATCGCGGCACGCCGCTGTTCTCCAGTGCGGCCTCGGCGGCCCGGTAGCGGGGGTAGACCCACGACCCGAGGTCACGGTCCGTGTGGCCCGCCGCCCAGGCTCCGGTGAAGAGGACGATCCGCTGGACACCGACCCGCTTCGCCAAGGCGACGAAGTCCGGGATGGCCTCCAGGACGGGGAAGAGGAAGGCGCTCTCGACCCCGTCCAGGGCCGCGGTCAGGCTCTCCGGAACGGTCAGGTCCCCTTCGACCACCGTGACCTCGGGCGGGAGCCCGGCCTTATCCGGTTGCCTGCTCAGGGCGCGTACGTCCTTTCCCGCCGCGAGCAGGTTGTCCACCACATGCCGGCCGATTTTTCCGGTCGCACCGGATAACAGGATTGTCATGCTCCGATCATAGAGCCGACACGTGCTCGAATTCCGGCCACTCGGATCGCGAGCGCATCAGACGGCCCGTTGCCCCTGTGACGACCGGCGCCATTCCGCTGCGGCAGTTCCGGCCACACCCTTCAAGTCGCCGACCGACCGGGCCCGTTCGTCCATCTGCTGCGCGGCGTTGCGCCAGCCCTCGGCAAGCTCGCGGGAAACAGCAGCGACAGTGGGCACCCAATGGGGCGGGATGTTCTCGACCAGCTGTCTCCACTGCTCCGTGGTGAGCGAATTGAAATCGAGCAACCGCAGCAGGAGACGCCCCTGGTCGGTGAACCTGACCGCCGGATCCCGCTTCAGGTTCACCAGAGCCTCACCCACCGAGGGGGAGCCGCCGGCCCTGTCGCGGATCGCAGTGGCGCCCCGCTGCCCATCGGGCTGCTCCTGCGGCTTCGGCGCGAGCGGGTTCTCGCTCCGCCGGACCGCGGCCCTGACGTCCCGGGCGGTCGCCAGGGACACACCCGCACCAGCGGCGATCTCCCGCAGGGTCGCGCCGGGGTGCTCGACGACGTAGTCGCGGGCGAGCCGGCGGGCCTCCGTGAGGTCCACCGCCCGGGAGCGCCCGTCCCGGCCCACGCGCGCGTTCAACTGAGGAATGGCCTCACCTGAACGCTTGCGGATCGCGCCCACGGTCTTGGGCGAGAGCCCTGCGGCGGCGGCGATCATCCGGTCCGACCACTGGGGGTGCGAGTGGATGATGCGTGTTGCCGCGGCATTTCGCTCGGCCCGGGTCAGCAGCAATCCGTGACGGGCATTTTGCTTTACGGCGAGGAGGAATGCCTCCTTCTCGCTGCCGTCGAAGAACTGGACATCGATCTCGTCCTGGCCTCTGAGCGCGGCCGCTCTCCATCTATGCGTTCCGTCGACGATACGCATTGTGGAACGGTGTACGATGACCGGAGGCAGCGAGACATTCGACTGTGCGAGGGTCTCTATGTGATCGGCGCTCTCGCCTTCCAATCGTGGCGAGTCACCGGCTTGAATTGATCGAATCGGAACGCGAACAACCGCAATTCTGCCGACTTGAGCATCCCACAGCTCAGCAGATACGCACTGCTCCTCAAAGTCGAGGGCTCCCCCGGTTTTACCCATTCCTAACAACCTCTCTTCGTGAGATAGGCGATAAATCGCCATGTGAAGTCAGGCGCGTTGAACGATCGAGGCCGATTTCGGCCGAGGTCACTGACGGTGCGCATCGCACACGCAGAGGTATCCGGCTGGGTCGACACCTAGCCGGACGGTTCCACCGGTGGTACGAGTCTGCGCGGCGCCCTCCTGTTCCGACTGCTGTCGTCGAGTCGTGGTGGAGAAGCCAACTGTCTTACCCAACAGGTTCGTTGACTCCTGCTCACAGATCAATAGAGCCGGTCACGGCCCCGAAGGGCCCTGACCGGCTCCCTCCGGCCCTCCGTCAGCGCGTGGGCGGGTTGAACTCCGGCTGGTCGAGCAGACGCAGCCACGTGCCGTCGGGCTGGCGGCGGACCACCTGCGCGCGGGCACCCGAGCCGTCCTTGGGAGGGGTGGAGGTCAGGGCGATGTCGCCACTGACCAAGGTCGGCAGCGGGGTCTCCTGCTCAAATTTCGGGGCGTGCGCCAGCACCTTTTCCCAAAGCTGGCGGATGGCCTCACGGCCTACCGTGACACTGCCCGGAGGGTAGGCCATGACGGCGGTTTCCTCGTAGAGCGCGGCGATGCCGGCCGCATCGCCCGCATTGGCACGCTCGACGAACAGACGGGTGAGGTCTTCCGGCTTCAATGCCTTCTCGTTCTCCGACACAGGGGTCCTTCCGTGCATGGCTGACTTTCGGCCCTGCCAGTCTCCAATGCCGCATCTTCACAAGTCCAATCAATCAAGCTGATCAGCGTTATAATCAACGACTATGGAACTCAGGCAGTTGAGGTACTTCATCGCCGTCGCAGAGGAATCCAACTTCACCCGGGCCGCGGAACGGCTGCGTATCAGCCAACCCGGGATCAGCGCGCAGATCCGTCAGCTGGAACACGACCTGGGTGCGACCTTGATCGACCGCTCCGGTCGCAGCGCGAGCCTGACCTCCGCCGGAGAGGCGATTCTCGGCCATGCCCGGGCGGCCCTCGCGGCCGCCGAGGCCGCGCGCCACG
Organism: Streptomyces sp. NPDC059989; assembly: GCF_042736975.1. Lineage (NCBI taxonomy): Bacteria > Bacillati > Actinomycetota > Actinomycetes > Kitasatosporales > Streptomycetaceae > Streptomyces > Streptomyces sp. NPDC059989. The sequence continues at coordinate 107,954 of NZ_JBHWUO010000012.1, read as the reverse complement.
CGGTCGCCGAAGTGAACGGGCTGCTCCGGGGCCGGCTCACCGTGGGAATGGTCACCGCGTGCACGGTCACCCCGCTGTTCGACGCCCTCGCCTCTTTCCACCGGGCCCATCCCGGGGTCGAGATCACGCTGGTCGAACACAACTCCGACGAGCTCATCGAGCAGGTTCGCGGCGGTGTGGCGGACCTGGCCCTGATCGGGACCGCCGACGAGCCCCCGCAGGGGCTGGAAGCCATGCCGATCATCAGCGAACGGCTGGTCGCGGCCGTTCCCTTCGGCCATCCCCTCGCCGAACCCGCGCGGGTCACGCTCGACGACATCAGCGCCTACCCGATCGTCTGCCTGCCCGAAGGCACGGGGATCCGCGCCGTGTTCGACCAGGCCTGTGCGGCCAAGGGAATCCGGCCGAACCTGGCGCTGCAGGCCAGTGCGCCCAGTACGGTGGCCAACCTCGCGCTCCGCGGCCTCGGCGTCGCCGTGCTCTCCGAGTCCATGGCCGTCCATTACGAAGGCCTGCAGACGCTCGTCATCGACGATATCCAGACACTGGCGGTGCTCTCCCTGGTATACAACTCGGGCAAGAGCGCGGCGCTCCGGGAACTGCTGGCGCACTGCCGCCACTCCTTCCTCGCGGCGCCCGCCGACCGGCTGGTTTCGGCCACGGCCGATCTGGCCACCGGCTGAGCGGTCCCCGTACGGGCAACGCGGCCGGCCCCGACTCGGACGAGTCGGGGCCGGCCGTGCGGTACGACGGATCAGCTCTCGGCCGCCACCGGCTGTCCCGGGGCGTCCGCCGCCGGAGCGGGCTTGGGCTGCTGGTTGGCCACGAAGTCCTTGGCGCGGATCAGCAGCAGGGACAGCACGCCGCCGATCAGGGCCAGTCCGGCCGCGATGGCGAGCAGGGTGTTGATCCCGTCCACGAACCCGGACAGGGCCAGATCGTTGACCTGCGTGTGGAAGGCCTCGGGGGTGGAGGCGACCGCGGCTTCGATGTCGCCGCCCCGGACCTGAGCGGTGAGGTCCGCGCTGCGCCCCGCCAGCTCGGGGGTGCCCCGCAGCCCGTCGGCGAGCTTGTCGCCGATGATGGCGGCGAAGATGGAACCCAGCACCGCGACGCTCGCCGTGACACCGAGCTGGCGGAAGGTGCTGTTCGTACCCGCGGCCATGCCCGACCTGGACATGTCCACCACGCCCATCGCGGTGGAGGCCAGGGGCGGGTTGACCAGGCCGGCGCCGATGCCGCCGAGCACGAAGCCGGGGATGAAGTGGGTCCAGCCGGTGTCCGCGTCCACGCTGCCCATCAGCAGCAGCCCGACGCCGACCAGGATCAGGCCGCCACCGATCAGGAACCGCGCCGGGAGCCTGCTGCTCAGCCTGCCGGCGATGTTCGAGGCGACCAGCATCGCCACGGAGGCGGTGAGCAGCCGGAGCCCGGTCTCCAGCGAGGAGTACTGGAGCACTTCCTGGAAGTAGATGGCCAGGAACAGGAACATCGCGAAGAGCGAGCCGTTCATGGCGAACGCCGCGATGGCCCCGCCGAGGAAGGTGGGGATCCGGAAGAGTCCCAGGTCGAACATCGGCTGCTCGACCCTCGACTCGACGACGAGGAAGGCGATCAGCAGGACCGCGCCGGTGATCAGGAAGGTCAGCGCGGTCGAGTCGGACCAGCTGGACTCGCCGGCCTGGATGAGGCCGTAGACCAGGGTGGCCAGGCCGCCGGTGAGCAGGATGAAGCCCGGCCAGTCGAGCTTCCGGGCGAAGGGGGACTTCGCCTCGTCCACCCGCAGCATCACGATCGCGGCGACCGCGATGCCGATCGGCACGTTGATGAGGAAGATGCCCCGCCAGCTGATGCCGGCGGTGATCAGACCACCCGCGACCGGGCCGATCGCGGAGGCGAGGCCGGTGACCATGCCCCAGGTGCCGAAGGCGGTGCCGAGTTCCCTGCCCCGGAACGCGCCCGCCAGCAGGGCCAGGCCGGTCGCGAACATCACCGAACCGCCGACACCCTGCACGATGCGGGAGAGCACCAGCATGAAGGGCGACTGGGCCAGACCGCAGAGCAGCGAGCCGATGGTGAAGACGACGACACCGATGCCGTAGAGCCGCTTGCGGCCGAACCGGTCGGCGAGCGTTCCACTGGTCAGCAGCAGTGAGGCGAGTGCGAGCGAGTAACCGTCAATGACCCATTGCAGATCGGCGAAGCTGGCGTTCAGGTCCTCTTGGATGGGGGGCATGACGACGTACACGATCGTCGTGTCCAGCAGGAGCATGAAGGTGCCCCCGCACACCGCTAACAGTGTCCACCACTTCTTTTCCATGTGAATTCCTTCTGCCGGCCGAGCTAGCGGATGCTCTGGACGTTGATCGGGGGGATGTTGTGCGTCAGGCGAAACAGGTTCGCGGGGTCGTACACGGCCTTGATCTCCCTCAGGCGCAGGTAGTCCTTGGGGTCGTAGGCCATGCGCACCTGTTCGGCAGTGGCGTTCTCTCCGTACAGGAAGTTCAGGGAGCGGCCGGTCGTGACGGGCTCCAGGGCCTCGATCAGCCGGGCGTGCGCGGCCCGTGTGGCGTCGAGGTTGTCGGGTGCGACGCGGTTCAGTACGGCGAGCATGTACGCCGCGTCGCGGTTGCCGACCGCGTTGGCCACCGCCGGCGGCTGGGCCAGGGCGCCGCCGAGGTGGCGGATCTCCACGATGCAGGTGATCGGGGCCTGCGGGCCCGTCAGTTCGAGCACCGTCTTGACCAGGTCCTCGTCGAGGTCTCGGGTCATGGCATTGGTCCCGATGTACGGGGCCGGCTGCACCGGGTCGTTGTGGATCGAGCCGGACTCCGCGTACGGCAGTTCGCGCACGGAATCGGCGAGGGCCGGTCCGAGCGCCCGCAGCGGCGCGACCAGCCGCTCGCCGGTCTCGGCGTCACCCAGGTAGGCCACCCGTACGTGCACCACGTACCGTCCCCGCAGCGGCGGCGGGAGCACCGGGATGTCGGGGAGCGGGACGAGCGCGATGGACGAGGTCATCTCGTCCGGAACGGTCTCGGTCCAGCGCAGGTAGGCGTTCACCACGTGCTCGGCGAGGCTGCCGTCGAAGTAGAGGCCGCCGCCGTAGAGGCGTTCGACGGGTACGAGGTCCACTTCGAGGGCGGTGACCACGCCCAGGCTGCCGCGACCGCCGCGCAGGGCCCAGAAGAGGTCGGGGTCGCTCTCGCCGGTGACGTGGCGCAGCTGCCCGTCGGCGGTGACGACGTCGATGGCGCGGATGTGATCGGCGGCGTATCCGTGGCGGCGGGCCATCAGGCCCAGGCCGCCGCCGAGCATGTAGGAGACGGCGCCGACGCCGGGGGCGCTGCCGTTGAGCGGGGCCAGCCCGTGCGGGGTGGCCGCCTCGATCAGCTGCCGGGAGGTGACACCGGCGGCGAACCGGGCGGTGCGGGCCTCGGGGTCGATCCGAACGTCCGTCATCCGGTCGGTGGTGATCAGCAGTCCGCCGTCGGCGGCGAGGGCGGGGCTGTGGCCGGTGGCCTGGACCGCGACCGGCAGGTCGTGGGCGGCGGCGAACTCCACGGCCGCGCGCACCTCCTCGGCACGGGTCGCGCCGACGACCAGGGCCGGGCGGTGGACCCCGAAGGTCTGGTACCCGGTGCGTTCCTCGTCGTACGCCTCGTCACCGGGCAGCAGGACCGGACCGCTTACGCGTCCGGACAGTTCCCCGATCGCCGGTCCCGGGCCGGCGGTGGGGTCGGACACGTCATGCCCGGTGCTCATGTTCGTTCCTCTCGGTGGGCGCGCAGCGTGGGGCCCGGAATCGGAGGGGCGATGGCCCGCCCTCCGCCAGCGGGGGACTGGTGTCGGGAGGGCGGGCGTACGGTGTCGCACCTGAATGCTCGCCGAACCCGGTATCAGAAGTCCAAGACCTTGTTTTTGTGGATACCAGAACTGTTGGTTATGCCTGAGGGGTCGGCGGGTGCCGAACGGCGACCGCGAAGGCGAAGGCCCTCGTGCCGCCGTGCGTGACGAGGGCCCGGTCCGCTCCGGCCCGGGCCCACAGCAGGCCGTCGTCGGACCGGCTGAGGCGAACCCGCCAGAAGAGGCCGCCATGGGCCCGCGTGCAGTCGGAGAGCGCCTTGAATCCGGCCTCCTTCGCGGCGAACAGGCGGCGCAGCGTCTGCCGGCCGCGGTCCGGCCACAGCAGTGCCCGCTCGGTGTCGTTCAGGAGGTAGCGGTCCAGGCCCGGTCCGAGGTGGCCCGTCTCCAGGTCCACGCCGATGCCCGTGACCCCCCGGGCGACGACCGCGACGGCGAAGGACCGCGTATGCGTGATCGCACCGGCGAAGCCGTCGGGGAACACCGGGGCGCCGTCGGAGCGGCGGCCCACCGTCAGGACGGCGGAGCCGGCACGCCGGAGCGCCGCGCCGGCCGCGGTACGGCCGGCGCGGCGCTGCTCGGCCGGGCCGTGCGGAGGGTCGACCCGCGCGACCTCCAACAGGATCCCCGCGGGCCGGCCGTCGGTCGGGGCGGACTCAGGCATCCGCTCCGATGACCCGGGAGACGAAGGCCACGACCTCCTTCTGGAACCACTCGGGCTCCTCCAGGAACGCGAGGTGCCCGCCGCGGGGCACCGTGACCGTCTCCGAGTCCGGCAGCAGCCGGGCCAGTTCCTCCGCACCGTGGGACCCGAGCGAGAAGTCGTCGCCGCCCACGAACAGCAGGGTGGGCTGCGTGACCTTGCTGAGCAGCTCGGGCTCGAGCGGTGCCTTGACGGACACCGCCAGTCCGGCCCGGAGCGACTCCTGGGTGTGGATGCCGAGGAAGTTCTGCTTCCGGCCGATGAACCCGGTCGGCCCCGCGGTCTCCACCGCGTAGTCGCCCGAGACCAGCGGGTACAGCTGGTCGTAGAGCACTCCCAGTCCCCCGGTGTCCAGGGCCTTCAGCCAGGACTTGGTGATCCGGCGCAGGCGCTGGCCGCCATAGGGGCTCATGGCCGGACCGGCGAAGATCAGGCCGTGCACCCGCTCCGGGTACGCCACCGCGAAGTCGCGGCAGATCAGCGTGGAGAAGGAAGTGCCGAGCAGGAAGGCCTTCTCGATCCCGAGGGAGTCGAGCAGCGCCTTCAGGTCGGTCACGTGGTCTTCCCAGACGGGCTCGCCGACCTGCGGGGTCGACTCGCCCTGCCCGCGCAGGTCGTAGGAGAGCAGCCGCGCCCCTGAGGCCAGATTCGCGGTGTACGACCGCCAGGACTTCCGGTCCATGAAGAAGTTGTTGATCAGGACGATGTCGGGGCCGTCCCCGCGGCGCTCGTAGGCGATCTCTATGTCGTCGTTCACCCGGACCGTGCCGGTCTCGATGGGGTCGTGAACGGTCGTGTCTGTCATGGGTTCATCTCCGGCTGATGTCACTGCACTTCGAGAAGTGCCTCGGTGGCGGACCTCGCGCTCCCGAATCGGGCGGTCAGGATGTGCACCCAGCGCTCCAGTCCGAAGGCGAGGCAGCTGGTGTGCGCCGCCTGGCCGTCCGGGAGGCTGATCTCGCAGCGCTCCCCGAAGAAGTTGCGGTGGTAGTTCACCGAACCGATGGCCAGGCCGTCGACGATGAACTCCTCCTTGACCGGGAACAGCAGCTGCATCTTGGCCCGTGAGCCCTTGCTGTCGAAGAAGGGGTCGGTCGCGACCTCGGTCTTCATGTCCAGCCCGAGCTTCCCCGCCAGGCCCAGCACCAGTTCCTTGGCGCCGGACAGGTGCTCCTTCGCACCATCGCCCCCGCCCACGAAGACGATCTCCCGCATCGAGAAGCCGAGGAGGCGCCGCAGCCCCTCGTACCGGGTCTCGTTGCGGTAGCAGGTCGCCACCGTGGTGAACCGGTTGGCCTCGGACGGCAGGGTCTGGCCGCGCAGGTCGAAGTAGACCGAATAGCAGGCGGCGGACGGCAGGCCCAGCCGCGCCTCGTTCAGCACCTCGGCCGGAAGTGCGGTGAGCGGGCGGTCGGCGGACGCCCGGAATGCGGTGAGCCGTTCCGGGTCGGCGGTCGAGACGGCCAGGCCCAGGTGCGGGAAGTTCTCGTAGTAGTCGATGCCTTCGAGGTCTTCCGCCCGCAGCAGCACCGGGTAGCGGCGCTCATCGGCCTCCAGCCGCTCGGCCCACGAGAGGACCAGCGCGTCGAACGCCCGGATGAGCCGGAGTTCGTCCGCGCCGAGCACGCCCAGCCCGCTGTCCGTCCGCCCGGTGGTGGCCCCCATCAGTTCGCGGTGCGCGCGAGGAAGCGCGCATCGATCTTGCGGAGCGTCCGGAAGTCGTCCACGTCGATGTCCTCGGGGTCGATCGGCTCACCGCCGAGTTCCTCCAGCAGGTAGAGGAACTCGACGAACGCCAGCGAGTCGATCGCCCGGCGGTCGATCAGGTCGTCGTCGAGCCCCACCTCGCCCACCGCGGGGTTGCGCGTCGTGATGAATTCCAGCACCGCGGTGATCTTGTCGCTCATGCTTCTGCCCCCTGGACTCCGAGACCGGACCGCTCTAGGAACTTCTGAGTACGGTTGAGAATGCGGTTGTGGGCGAGCTTGCGGGCCGGGTGCTCGAGCAGCTGACGCCGCAGTTCGAGCGGGTTGTCCAGCCCCGCGTCGCGGTAGACCGCCGGGTTGTACAGACTGCGGATGCTGTAATCGAGGTACGCATCCAGGTACTTGGCGAGGACGGGGATGTCCTCGGGGTGGTTCTCCTTCACCTGCTCCAGCAGCTGCGTGAAGATGTACCGGCCGAACGCCACGTGCCGGCTTTCGTCCTGGTGGTGGACCCGGTTGATCTCCCTCGCGATGTGCGGCAGGTCCTGGTCCGTCGCCATCTTCGCGTTGAAGTAGTCGACGATCTCCTCGAATATGAGGATGCGGGCGAAGATGACCAGCTCACTGGCCGCCTCCCCGACTCCCTCGATCCGGTTGACGCCGACCGCCGGACCGGCCGGGTAGACCTTCTTGCCGTAGCGCAGGCAGAAGGCGCCGAAGAACCACATGTGCTCGTTCTCTTCACCGATGAAGTGGTGGAGGAACTCCGAGGCGTCCGCGTACGTCTTGGTGTGGATGCGCAGCACGACCTCGCTGAGCAGCTCCCGGATGCCGTGGATGTTGAGGCTGAAGAAGTTGACCGCCTCGAACCGGGTGAGCGCGAGCTGCTGCTCACGCGTCAGCGCGTCCCAGTATTCGGTACCGGCGAGCGTGACCAGGTCCTCGCTCATCCAGGGGCGGTCCTCTTCGAGCGTGTCGGGCCACTCGAAGATCGTGTACGGGTTGTAGTAGTCCGACTCCGCCATCGCCTCGAGCCGGTCGAGCTCAAGGTTCAGCGGCTTGATGGTCTTTGCCATCGGCAGAGCCTTCCTTCAGGAGTGTCACTCGGTGGAACCACGCGCCGGCCGCTCTAGGCCCGCTCGGCCTGGACCGTCCACACGGGGAGCTGGGTCCGGCCCTGGTCGTCGATCGCGACCTTCGACCCGACCTTGGCCAGGAACGTCTTCGTGGAGGCCGCCACACCCCAGTAGATGGTCCGGCGGAGGTCCGTCACGGCCCAGCCCCCTTCGGCCAGGACCTCCCGCACGGTCGCCTCGGACACCGAGAGCGGCGCGGGCATGCCCCCGGGGACGTCGGCGAAGCACAGCATGTTGAGCCAGGCGCCGGGCTTGGTGGCGCGGTGCAGCGCTGCGACGTAGCGCTGGCGGGACACCGCGTCCAGGGTATGGAACAGCGCGCTGTCGAGCACGGTGTCGAACCTGCCCTCGTACCCGGCCAGGCTGGTGGCATCGGCGACGGCGAACTCGATGCCCGTCCCCTTCGCGCGCTCGGCGGCCTGCTCGATCGCCGCCGAGGCCGCGTCGACGCCCGTCACCCGGTGACCGCGGCCGGCCAGGAAGACGGCGTTGTCACCGAGACCGCATCCGATGTCGAGCACCTCGCCCCGGATGCGTCCCAGGGACTCGAATTCGATCACACCCGGCTGGGCCTCGCCGATGTCCCACGGAACGCTGCTGATCTCCGCGTCCGCCAGCAGTTCCCCGCCCCGGTAGACGGCGTTGAAGTCCGCGGTGGCGAAATCATAAGGCTTGTCGACGCTGTTGCTCATACGAACCCTCCTCCAGTGACGCAATTGGTGCAACTAATTCACTGGCCCCATTCGCCGGGCACAGCCCACGCCGGGGTCACGTTAGCGGCGCACCGCACGCTTGGTCTCGTGCCGGTGCGGACGTTCAACTGAGGAATTCCTCAGTCGGACACCGCGGGCCGCGGGGCCGGCAGGAGGCCGATCCGACGCGGGTGGCTGTGGCCGACGGGAGGACGTACTCTGCCGACGGCCGGGAAAGTACGGGCCGGAAACCACTCCGGAGCATCTCTTTCATCGGGAGCCGTTGCCCCGATCAAGCCGGAAGGAATTAGGGGGAATGAACAGTTCTGTTCAAGAAACCGCTGTCCCCGACGACGTCCTGCGCGCCGACCTGGTGGCCCGGGCGACCGTGCTGCGGGACGACCTGCGCAGGGATTCCGCGGGGAGCGAGCAGACCCGCCGGCTCTCCGAGGACGTCATCGGCAAGATCACCGGGGCGGGCCTGACCAGGCTTCTCACACCGAAGCGGCTGGGCGGGTACCAAACGGGCGTTCGCACACTGCTGGACGTCACCACCGAGCTGGGCCGCGGCTGTTGTTCGGCCGCGTGGGTCACCGGAGTGCTCAATGCCGGGAACTACGTGGTCTCGCTCTTCTCCGACCAGGCCCAGGACGAGGTCTGGGGCAGCGATCCGGACGCCCGCACGGCGCAGGTCCTGGGGCGGCCGGCCTTCTCCGTGGAGGAGACCGAAGGCGGCGTCCGCGTCACCGGGGAGTGGGGCTACGCCTCGGGTTCCCTGCACGCAGAGTGGTTCGGCGGCCTCATCGCGATCGGCGGCGCATCGGGCAGGCCCGAGACGTACTTCGCGCTGATGCCGGCGGCCGACGTGACCATCAGGGACACCTGGCACTTCGCCGGAATGCGCGGGACCGGCAGCAATACCGTGGTGGCGGACGGGATTTTCATCCCCAGGCACCGGCTGCTGCCCTACGTACCCGTACTCAACGGTGAGACCGACGGCCTGGTCCCCGAGAGCCACGCCTACCGCAACAGCATGACCGGGGTGTTCACGATCGGACTGATCGGATCCCTGATCGGCGGCGCGGAGGCGGCACTGGAGTACGTACGGGAGAAGGTCCACACTCGTCCCGTGGCAGGCTCCACCTACGCCCAACAGGTGGACTCCCCCACCACCCAACTGGACCTGGCCGCGGCCGCGGTCAAGGTCGACACCGCCAAACTGCACGCGCAGCGCCTGGCCGACAGCATCGACGGCCACGCCCGCGCGGGCGAGAACCGCGACCTGCTGACCCGGGCCCGCGCCCGCATGGACTCCACGCACGTGGCGCAGCAGTGCCGGGAGGCGATCGACCTGCTGGTCACCGCCTACGGCTCCTCGGCCTTCAGCGAGTCGAACCCGCTCCAGCAGATCTGGCGCGACATCAACGTGGGCAGCCGGCACGCCGGCTTCGGCATGGGCATCCCCGAGCAGGTCTACGGTCGCGCGCTGGTCGGCAAGGACCCGCGCGACCTCAGTTCCCTGGTCTGACCGGCACCGCACCGCGCCGGGCACGGCCGGCTTCCCCTGGCAGATCCCCTGCAGATCCCTGCAGTTCCTCACGGAGGCGACACTTCGACATGTCCGATGACAACGAGGTACGCGAGCAGAACCGCGCCGTCGTGGCGCAATACATGAACACCCGCGGCCAGGACCGCCTGCGGCGCCACCTCCTCTTCACCGAGGACGGCATCGGCGGTCTGTGGACCACGGAGAGCGGCGAGCCCATCGTCATCACCGGCCGGGACCGGTTGGGCGACCATGCCGTCTGGTCGTTGAAGTGCTTCCCGGACTGGGTCTGGACGAATGTCGAAATATTCGACACCCAGGACCCGAACCAGTTCTGGGTGGAGTGCGACGGCGAAGGGAAGATACTCTTCCCCGGATACCCGGACGGGCATTACCGAAATCACTTCCTGCACTCGTTCCTGTTCGAGAACGGAAAGATAAAGAAGCAGCGTGAATTCATGAACCCGTGCCAGCAGTTTCGGGCTCTGGGCATCGACGTGCCGACGGTCCAGCGGGCCGGCATTCCCACCTGAGGTACCGAGGCCGGCGTCAGTCGACCGCCGAGCCCCATTCCACTCTTCATCTCGCGGGGGACATCGTGAGGCAGCTCGTCCCGAAACTCCACGAATTAAAAGCCTTCCAGCAGCCCGAGTGGGAGGACGCCGCGCAGGTGCGGCGCGTGCGGGAGGCCCTGTCGTCCCTCCCGCCCCTGGTCACGGCGGACGCCGTGGCGGAACTCCGCTCCCTGCTGGCCGAGGTGGCCGCCGGCAGGGCCCTGGTCCTGCAGGCCGGGGACTGCGCCGAGGATCCGGCGGAGTCCTCGCCGGCCGATGTCCGCAGGAAGTCCGCGCTGCTCGACAGACTGGCGGACATCCTGGGTGAGGCCACCGGGAAGCCGGCCCTCCGGGTCGGCCGGATCGGAGGACAGTTCGCCAAGCCCCGTTCGGAGCGCTTCGAGCAGGTCGGCGGACTCGCTCTGCCGGTCTTCCGCGGCCACATGGTCAACGCCCCCGAACCGGATCCGCAGCGGCGCCGCCCGGACCCGGAGCGGATGCTCACCTGCTACCGGGCGGCGGACGACATCGTCCGCGAACTGGACCGGCGCAACACCGCCCGGCCCCGCGCCGGGAAGGTGTGGACCAGCCACGAGGCGCTGCTGCTGGACTACGAGGTCCCGATGGTCCGCGAGGCCGGCGACGGCAGCCGCTGGCTCGGTTCGGCCCACTGGCCCTGGATCGGCGAGCGGACCCGGCAGACGGACGGTGCGCACGTCCGGCTGCTCGCCGACGTGGTCAACCCGGTCGGCTGCAAGATCGGCCCTGGTACGACCCCCGCCGAGGTGACCGCCCTGTGCGAGCAGCTCGACCCCGGACGCGACCCGGGCCGCCTGACCCTCATCAGCCGGATGGGGGCCCACGTCCTCGCCGACCGCCTCCCGCCGCTCGTCAGGGCGGTGCAGGCGGCGGGCCACCCGGTGATCTGGCTGTGCGACCCCATGCACGGCAACACGATCACCGCTCCCGACGGCAACAAGACCCGCCTCCTGCAGAGCATGCTCGTCGAACTCCGCAGCTTCCTCAGGGTGATGGCCGTGACCGGCGGCGTCGCCGGCGGACTGCACCTGGAGACCACGCCAGACGAAGTCACCGAATGCGTCGCCGACATCTCCGCACTCGGCTCCGTCGGCGATCGGCACACCACCTTCTGCGACCCCCGGCTCAACCCCGGCCAGGCCGTCGCCCTCGTCTCGGCCTGGTCCGACTCCCTCTGAACGCCTGCCGTCCACCGCGCTCCCGCATGGAAGGAACCGACCCATGGCCGGCATACCCGCCATCGCGCCCTATCCCCTGCCGACCAGGGGCAGCCTGCCCGAGAACACCGCCGACTGGACCTTGCGCCCGGAGCGCGCCGTGCTCGTCATCCACGACATGCAGCACTTCTTCCTGCGGCCGGTCCCCGAACCGCTGCGTTCCGAGGTGGTCCACAACGCGGCGCTGCTGCGCAAGCGGGCCGCAAGCCTCGGCGTACCGGTCGCCTACACCGCCCAGCCCGGCGGTATGACGGAGGAACAGCGCGGCCTGCTCCGGGACTTCTGGGGTCCCGGCATGCGCACCGCGCCCGACGACCGGGAGGTGGTGCCCGAACTCGCCCCCGACGAGCGGGACTGGACGCTGACCAAGTGGCGTTACAGCGCCTTCTTCCGCTCGGACCTGCTGGAGCGCATGCGGGCGGCGGGCCGCGACCAGCTGGTCATCTGCGGCGTCTACGCGCACGTCGGCGTTCTGGCCACCGCGGTCGACGCGTTCACCCACGACATCCAGGCCTTCCTGGTGGCCGACGCGGTCGCCGACTTCAGCGCGGACGAGCACCGACTCGCCGTCGACTACGTGGCCGGGCGGTGCGGGATGTCCGTCCTCAGCGAGGAGGTGTTCGTGTGACCGGGCAGGCCCCCGCCGCCGGACGTGACCTCCTCGACCGGGTCCTGGCCCTGGAGGAGCCGTCCTTCGCGCTGCTGTACCGGCCGGAGAGCGGCACCCCGGGCGTCGTGGACGTCCTGGTGGGCGACGTGACCCGGCCGGCCTCGCTGGCGCAGGTCCCGCTGCCCACGGGGCCCCGCGACGCCACGGGCGCCGTCCACGACGTCCTCGTCGTGGTCCCGTACCGGCAGCTGGCCGAGCGCGGGTTCGCCGCGCCCGACGACGGTGCTCCGCTGCTCGCCCTGTCGGTGTCCGAGCAGTCGCGCCTGCCGCTGCCGGAGCTCATGCACCGCATCCCCGACTCCCCGATCACCCTGTCGGGGCAGCACTTCGACGTCTCGGACGAGGAGTACGCCGAGACCGTCCGCCGGGTCGTCAGCGACGAGATCGGCACCGGCGAGGGCGCCAACTTCGTGATCAAGCGAACGCTGCTGGCCGACATCGGCGGATACACCCCGCACGCCGCGCTGTCGCTGTTCCGCCGGTTGATCGAGCGCGAGCAGAGCGCGTACTGGACGTTCGTCATCAGTGTCGGCGGTCGGACCTTCGTCGGCGCGACCCCCGAGCGGCACATCTCGGTGAACGACGGGACCGCGGTGATGAACCCCATCAGCGGCACCTACCGCTATCCCCCGGGCGGGCCGACGCTGCGCGGCATCACGGAGTTCCTGGAGGACCGCAAGGAGACCGACGAGCTCTACATGGTCCTCGACGAGGAGCTCAAGATGATGTCCCGGATCTGCGAGGCGGGTGGCCGCGTGCTCGGCCCCTACCTCAAGGAGATGGCGCAGCTCGCCCACACCGAGTACTTCATCGAAGGGCGGACCCGCCGCGACGTGCGGGAGATCCTGCACGAGACGCTGTTCGCCCCGACCGTCACCGGAAGTCCGCTGGAGAGCGCGGCGCGGGTCATCGACCGCTACGAGCCGCAGGGCCGGCGCTACTACAGCGGTATCGCCGCCCTGATCGGACGGGACGCTTCGGGCGAGCGCGCCCTCGACTCGGCCATCCTGATCCGGACGGCCGACATCGACGAGGCCGGCCGGGTGCGGATCGCCGTCGGCGCCACGCTCGTACGCCATTCGGACCCCGTCTCGGAGGCCGCGGAGACCCGGGCGAAGGCGGCGGTCCTGCTCAGTGCGCTGGAGGCGGGCGGGAAGCGGAGCTTCGGCGCGCACCCCGAGGTCCGGGCGGCCCTGCGGCGCCGCAATGCGGGGATCGCGGACTTCTGGCTGAAGGAGCGCGGCACGGACCGGTTGGCGGTGGCCGGGCTGACCGGGCTGAAGGTGCTGATCGTCGACGCGGAGGACACCTTCACCGCGATGATCGTCCAGCAGCTCGGGGCGATCGGCCTGGCCGCGGACGTACGCCGCTTCGACGAGCCCTACGCGTTCGACGGTGTCGACCTGGTGGTCATGGGGCCCGGTCCGGGGGATCCCCGGGCGGCCGGTGACCCGAAGATCGCGGCCATGAACGCGGCACTGGACACCCTGATCGCCGGCCGGGTCCCCTTCCTCGCGGTCTGCCTCAGCCACCAACTGCTCAGCATGCGCCTCGGATTGGACCTGATGCGGCTGCCGCAGCCCAACCAGGGCGTACAGCGGGAGATCAGCCTCTTCGGGACGCGCGAGCGGGTCGGCTTCTACAACACCTACGCGGCCGTCAGCGCGGAGGACAAGCGCGAGGTGCCGGGCATCGGGCTGGTGGAGGTGAGCCGGGACCGTGACAGCGGGGTGGTGGACGCGCTGCGGGGACCCCGCTTCGCCTCGATGCAGTTCCACGCCGAATCGGTGCTCACCGTCGACGGCCCGCGGCTGATCGCCGAGGCCGTCCTGGGGGTGCTGGGCCGGTGAGGGTCGACATCTCCTGGTGGGACCTGGACGGCTCGTCCCAGACCATCGACTCCCTGCGGGAGCACCTGCGGGACGGGGCCGTCGACGCCTGGGCCGAAGTCCCGGGTCTGCAGCTGAAGTTCTGGATCGCCGATCGCGAACGCAACCGCTGGGGCGCCGTCATGGTGTGGGCGACGGACCGGCCCGCGGGCGGGGAGCTGCCGCCCAACCGGGCGGCCGAGCTGATCGGCCGTCCGCCCGGCCACCGCATGCGCTTCGAGGCCGAGGCCGTGGCCGAGGGGGCACACGCACTCTCCGCCCTGCACGGCCTCGGCGCCGCACTCGCCGACTGAGGTAATCCACCGCATCACAGGGGGTAACGCTCATGCACGAATACATGGTTGTGGACGCCTTCGCCCGCAGACCGCTGGAGGGCAACCCGGTCGCCGTCGTCTTCGACGCCAGCGACCTGAGCGCGGAGCGGATGCAGCGCATCGCCCGCGAGATGAACCTGTCCGAGACCACCTTCGTACTGCCGCCCGAGCAGGGCGGTGACGCCCGGATCCGGATCTTCACTCCGGTGAACGAACTGCCCTTCGCCGGGCATCCGCTGCTGGGCACGGCCGTGGCGCTGAGCCAGACCATGAAGCAGGACCGGCTGCGGCTGGAGACGGCCATGGGCGTCATCCCCTTCGATGTCGAGGCCGTGGACGGCGACGCCGACGGCCCGGGAGGCGCGGCGTCCGTCCGCATGCGGCAGCCGATCCCCAGCTGGGAACCGTACGAGCACGCCGACGCGCTCCTGGCGGCGCTCGGTCCGGACTCCTCGACGGTGCCGGTGGAGGCGTACCGCAACGGGCCCCGCCACGTGTTCGTGGGGCTGGAGAGCGTGCCCGCGCTCTCCGCCCTGCACCCGGACCACCGTGCGCTGTCCGCGTTCCCCGACATGGCGGCCATCTGCTTCGCGGGGGAAGGCCTGAACTGGCGCCTGCGGATGTTCTCCCCGGCCTACGGCGTGGTGGAGGACGCGGCCACCGGCTCCGCGGCCGGCCCGCTCGGCATCCACCTCGCCCGGCACGGACTCGCCGATTACGGGCAGCCCCTGGAGATCCTCCAGGGAGTCGAAATGCGCCGCCCTTCGCTCATGCTCGCGACCGTCGACGGCGTCGGTGACGACGTGCGGACCGTCTGGGTGGGCGGACACGGCACCACCGTCGCGCGCGGCACCCTCTACGTCTAGGAAGACTCGTATGACCGCCAGCAAGTTCGAGAGCCTGACCGGGGAGACGGACCTCGACTTCCCCGAGTACGAAGACCCGCCGGCCGGGCCCATGGGCCTCTTCCAGAGCTGGTTGAAGGCCGCCGTCGAGCGCGGCGTCCGCGAGCCGCGGGCCCTGGCGCTCGCCACCGCGGACGCGCGGGGGCGGACCTCCAGCCGCATCGTCGCCATCACCGAAGTGGCCGGGCGCGGGCTGGTGTTCACCACCCACAGCAGCAGCAGGAAGGCGAGCGACCTGGCCACGAACCCCTGGGCGTCCGGCCTGCTCTACTGGCGCGAGACCGGGCAGCAGATCATTCTCTCCGGCCCCGTGGCACAGCTCGGCGACGACGAGTCCGACGCGATCTGGAACGCCCGTCCCGTCCCGCTGCACGCCATGTCGACCGCGTCCCGGCAGAGCGAGCCGCTGCCCGACCCGGCGGGGCTGCGGGCCGAGGCCGAGCGCCTCGGGGCGACCGGAACCGCGCTGGAGCGGCCGGCCCGGTTCGTCGGCTACGTACTGCGCCCGGCCGAGGTGGAGTTCTGGTGCGCACGCTCCGACAGGCTGCACCACCGGCTCCGCTACGACCGGGACGGAGCCGGATGGCGTACCTCCCGCCTCCAGCCCTGACCCTGCCCCGGGCCGTGGCCGGGTGCTCCCGTCCCCTTCCCCCTCCCTTCGATCACGTTCGGTGGACCAGATGACCGCAGCACCCGATCACGGCGAGCCCGAAGCCCCACCGGAGCGCGCCTTCCCGCTGATCTTCGCGGAGCGCGTACCCCTCACGGCCGGGTTCTACGAGAAGCTCGGCTTCACCCGGCACAGCCAGAGCCCGCCCACCGGAGAGCCGACGTACGTCGGACTGCGCCGCGGCGCCGCGGAGATCGCCGTGGTCGACACCTCCTGGCCCGCGGCCCGGCACGGCGGGGCGGCCGGCCAGGGACTGCGGTTCGAGATGTTCGTCCTCGTTGGCGATCTCGGCACCACGCTCGAAAAGCTCGGCGCCGACGGCGTACCCCTGCTGCGCGGACCCGTCGACATGCCCTGGGGCGAACGGATCGCCTACGTGGCCGATCCGGACGGCAACCCCGTCGCACTGGCCGCCTCCACGCACACCGCCTGAGCACGGCCGGCTGTCCGCCACTCCACCTCGCACTGGGACTTGGGAGATCATGACGCTCGACCTCACTCGGATTCTGGACCTGCCGTCAGACGTCCGGCCCGACCCGGACGAACTGGTCCGTGCCGCGATGGAGTGGCACTTCCACCCCGACACCGGCTCCCGCTTCTGGCTGGAGCGCGCCAAGACCCTCGGCTTTGACCCCCGGCGCGACGTCACGACCCATGCCGACCTCGCGCTCTTCCCGAACGTCGCCGCCGAACTGCGGGCCGTACCGGCCGAGGACCTGATCCCCCGCGGATACGGCAGGAACCCCGACGTGGTCGGCATCTTCGAAAGCGGCGGCACCACCGGCGCCCCCAAGCGGGTCGTCCTGCTGCGCGACTGGCTCGACCGCATGCTGGAGTGGAGCAACGCGCAGCTCGACGCCCACGGTTTCCGGCGCGGCGCGAACTGGCTGGGGACCGTCCCCTCCGGGCCGCACATCGTCGGCGAGTACTTCCGCCGCTCCGCCACCACGCACGGGGTCCACGGCTTCTCGGTCGACCTGGACCCGCGCTGGGTCAAGCGTGTCATCGCGGAGGGCCGGGCCGCCGAGGCCAACGCCTACGCCGAACACGTCGTGGACCAGGCCGCCGAGGTGCTGCGCTCGCAGCGGATCGGCGTCCTGACCATCACTCCCCCGCTGCTGGAGCGGCTGGCCCGGCGCGAGGAGCTGGTCGACCTGGTCAACAGCAAGGTGCACGCCATCCGCTGGGGCGGCACGCAGATGGACGCGGACTCCCGGTTCCTCTACAAGACCGAGGTCTTCCCCGACATCGTCCTGAGCGGCAACTACGGCAGCACGATGATCCTCGGCTTCGCCGGGGAGCGCCCCGGCCTCTCCGACACGGACCCGTGCGTCTTCGACCCGCTCGGTCCGTACGTGACCTTCTCGGTCGTCGACCCGCAGAGCCTCAAGCCCGTCGGCTACGGCGAACGCGGCCGGGTCCTGGTGCACCACCTCAGCAAATCGTTCCTGCTGCCGAACAACCTCGAACGCGACCTGGCCACCCGGGTGGAACCGCTCGACGGCGCCTTCGGGGACTCCGTCGCCGACATCGCGCCGGTCCTGCGGTTCGAGAACGAGCCTGTGATCGAAGGGGTCTACTGATGACGGGTGAGCATCCCGAGCCCGGCCTGATCGACCTCGACGCGCTGGGGGCCAAGGGGGCCTTCCGGGCCCGCAACCGCCAGGTCATCACCGATGTGTCGGGCAGCGCCGTGGCCGAACTGAGCCTCGTACCGGGCGTGTTCGTCGACCGTACGATGGCCGCGCTGCGCAAGGCGGCCGGCCGCCCGGTGGACGAGCGGATCGACGCCATCGCCCGCGCGGCCGAGATCTTCTCGGCCGGGACGGTGAACGGCCAGTCGGTCGGGGAGTACGAGCACACGGTCAGCCGGGTCAGCGGGCTCCCCGTCACGGTGGTCCGCACGGCGACCAGGTCGATCGCGGTCCGGCTGAAGATGGCCCACTACAGCGTCCGGCAGGCGCAGCCCCGGGGCGCCGCGGACGACTGGCGCGACCCGCTCACCCGTACGGGACACGCCGTGTGGACGCGGCGCGGGGACGTCTTCGCCGTCCACGCCGCCGGCAACCACCCGGGGACCCACAGCCTGTGGCCCGAGGCGCTCGCCCTCGGCTACCGCGTCGCCGTCCGCCCCTCGCGCCGCGAGCCGTTCACCCCGCACCGGCTGATCAGCGCCCTGCGGACGGCCGGGTTCGGCGACGACGAGGTGGCGCTGCTGCCCACCGACCACGAGCGCGCCGACGCCGTCCTGCGCGGCGCCGACCTCGGCATGGTCTACGGCGGCGCGGACGTGGTCCACAAGTACGCGAGCGACCCGACGGTGCTGCTCCAGGGGCCGGGACGCTCGAAGATCCTGCTGACCTCCGATGTCGACTGGCGCGAGCACCTCGACACCATCGTCGCCTCGGTCAGCCACCACGGCGGCACCGGCTGCGTGAACGCCACCACGGTCCTCGTCGAAGGCGACCCGGCACCGCTCTGCGCGGCTCTCGCCGAACGCCTGGCGGCACTGCCGAGTCTCCCGCCCGAGGACGAGAAGGCGGTGCTGCCGGTGCAGCCCGCCGCCGGCGCGCGGGCGATCGCGGCGTACCTCGGGCAGCGGGCGGAAGGCACCCGGCCGTGGCTCGGCAGCGCAGACGTCGTGGCCGACCTCGGCGACGGCAGTGCCGTGCTGCGTCCCGCCGTCCACCAGGCCGACCGGGCCGACGCCCCGCAGCTGGGGATCGAGCTGCCGTTCCCGTGCGTCTGGGTCGCCCCCTGGGCACCCGAGGACGGTCTGGCCCCGCTGCGGGACAGTCTCGTCCTCACCGTGATCACCCACCGGGACGAGCTCGTCGACCGGCTCCTCGCGGAGCCGGGCATCGGCAACCTCTACGTGGGCGACCAGCCGACGTACCAGATCGCGCCCGGCCTCCCGCACGACGGGTTCCTGGCCGAGTTCCTCATGCGCAGCAAGACGGTGATCAGGAGCTGATGCCGTCTCCGCGCACCACCCGGACCTCCTACCACCTTTGCGAAGGCGTCTTTCCGCCTGACCCCGAGAAGGGACATCCCACCATGCACGCAGTTTCTTACACGGCCCAGTGGATGGCAGCCGCCCGTGCGCTGGAATCGGAGCGTGAGGACGCGCTGTTCGTCGACCCGCTGGCGCGCGATCTGGCGGAGCCCAAGGGCTTTGAGCTGATCGACCGTTACGTGGGCGGCGGCCTGCTGCCGTTCATCTCCATCCGGACCCGCTTCCTGGACGACGCGATTCGCGACCTGCTCGCGGACGGCGGCATCCAGCAGGTCGTCCTGATCGCCGCCGGCATGGACACCCGTGCCTTCCGGCTCGACTGGCCCGAGGGCACCGAGGTCTTCGAGGTCGACCACGGCCCGCTCATCGCGGAGAAGCGCCGCCGCCTGGACGCTCTCGGCGCCCAGGCCGCCACCGACCGTCGCGAGGTGTCCGCCGACCTCACCCAGGAGTGGCTGCCCGACCTGGAGAAGGCCGGCTTCGACCCCACTCGCCCCACCCTGTGGATCGCCGAGGCCCTCACCTTCTTCCTGACCGAGGAGCAGGCCGCCGGTCTGCTGCGGCTCCTCGCCTCCGCCTCCGCGCCCGGCAGCCGGCTCGCCTTCGACATCCTCGGCAAGGCGCTGCTCCGCAGCCCCTTCTCCAAGCCGTTCCTCGACACCCTGGCCGCGGACGGCACGCCGTGGATCTTCGGCACCGACCAGCCGGAGGAGTTCCTCACCGCCAACGGCTGGAACGTCACGGACCTCAAGGAGCCGGGCGAGCCCGGCGCCGGTGAGGGTCGCTGGCCCTACCAGGTCCAGCCGCGCGACCGCCGCCACGCCAACCGCCTGTGGCTGATCCGCGCGGAGCTCGCCGCCGGGTAACGGCCGCCTTCCGCCTGGGGGGAGGACGCCGACAACAAGGCGTCCTCCGACCGCACGCCGTGGGCGCCGGCCCGCGTCACGGTGGTCTGAGCCTAGAAGGCCGAGTGGGCGAACCAGTGGGCGAGCAGGTCCGGGTCGCCGAGCCGGTGGAAGGCGTCGCTCCGGTGGTCCAGGCGGCCGTAGAGGAGCAGCAGGAGGTCGGCGGCCGCTCCCCGGACGGTGGCGTCCGCCGCGCGGGGCTCGGCGCGGTCGGCCACCAGGGCGAAGCCGTCGGAGCGCAGGCCGACCAGCCAGTCGCCGTCGCCGTCCGTGCAGCTGAAGCGAATGGTCCGGTCAGGTGCGCGGAGTTGGGCGGTGAGCGGCGCGAAGGAGGAAGCGAACGGCAGGTTGGTGAGGAACTCGTCGATGCCGTCGAGGGCCACTACGCGGTCGACGTGCGGTGAGAGCCCGAGTGCGAGTTGGGCGTCGGCCCGGTGGACGAGGGTTTCGAAGAGCATGCGCCGCACCCAGAAGCGGGCGTGCTGGTCGACTCCCCAGGCCCACATCGGTGCGTCCAGGTCGGTGGCGGCGAACACCTCGGCGGCCTCCGTTGCGCTCACGGCCAGCCACTTCGGCAGGCCGTCGGGGTGCTCCGGCAGGCGCAGGTCCACCTCACGGCTGGTCGGCGGTTGCTGGATGCGCCGGCGGAGCAGCTCGGTGAACCAACGCTGCACGCTGCCGACGTGCTGCGTGAGGTCCCCGAGAGTCCAGCCGGGGCAGGTCGGCACCGGGGTGGAGAGGTCGGCTGCCGTGACCGTGGCGATGAATCCGGCGGTCTCGGCTGCGACGGCAGCTCCGTGCTGGGCGGGGTTCATGTCTGTGCCCTTCCTCTGATGGTGCTGCCCCGGGCGGCGAGGATACTTGAGGATGTGGATGGTTCATGTCGTTAAGTAATGGCGAAGGTAATTCGCGAGCGCCGAGGATGTCAACTTCCGGTCCACCGTCCGCCGCGGCGGTGCGCCGTCCGCGCCACTCACCGCCGACGACCTGCGAAGGCTTCCGCGAATGCGCCGGCGGCCTGCGACACCCCGCTGCAGTCCGTCGCCGAAGGGCCACCACGTCCGGGCGAAGGTGAAGGATTTGCCCGGGAACTCCGGAGCACCGCAGAGCCCTACGCCGTCGACGTCAGTCGACGCCGGGCGGCGATCGTTGTCAACGGGGCATGGTTACCGAAGGGTTGTGGCGCGTCGGCCGGGACCGCCGGCGTGAAGGGACGGTACGAGTCGACGAAGCGCTATCCGCGGCGGCCCTTGGGCACGCCACGCTCCTCAGTGCGGCCCCAGCCCCTGGCAGCGATGACCTGTTGCGCTCCGGGAGGCACGTCATGTTCGTCCCGCCGTGATGCGAGGTACGCATGATGCATCGAACGATCACGATCCATGAAGCGCCGCGGAACTTGACGGATGCGGCTTCGTTGGCGGATGACGCCCTGATCGCCGAGGTCCTCCAGCTGCGTGCGGAGGTTGAGCAGGGCGCTGGAGAGCCGTGCGGTGATCGATCAGGCGCGGGGCATGGTGATGGCCCTGGCGCCGTGTTCCGGTGAGAAGGCCTGGGATCTGCTGGTGGACGTGTCGCAGCACCGCAACGTCAAACTCAGGGACGTGGCTGCGGCTCTGGTCGGCAGCACGGAGGGCGAGGCACTCCCCGACGCACTGCAACGCGCGCTGCGGCAGGCCTTCCGGCGCCTTCACACAGCCGATCGCCCGTGACGGTAACCACCCGGCTCAGGACCCGATCTCAAACTCAGGCGCCTCGAGGGTGTTCAGGCATGCGGTCTTCGGCGCGTCCGGGTTGTCGAAGAACGAGACGGCGATCTCCTGGGCGCACTTCGAGGTGGCGAACACGACGTGCGGCTCGTAGGGGATCGTGACGACCTTGGCCTTGCTCAGCGTCCGGGCGACGTACGGGCCGTTGTCCGCTCCGGTCTGGGCGTCGAACGCACCCGACAGGGCGAGGGTGGGGATGTCGCCGCGCGTGGCGTCACGGATCGAGGGCGCGGCCGGGGGGATGTTCCAGACGTCGCAGTCCGGACGGAGGAAGGTGAGCAGCGGAGCCTGGGCCTGCACCGAGCGCGGGAAGCCCGGGTACGCTTCCTGTCCGCCCTTGAGTGCCTGCTCCTGGGTCTCGTACGGCGTCCACGAACTGCAGAAGACGCCGTAGGAGAGGCCGTGCGACGTCACGCCGATGCCCTTGGGGTTGGTCCTCCAGCCCGCCCACTGCTGGGCGATCCGCTGGGGGTTGCCGTTCGCCAGCTCGTCGATGGAGCGGGGTACGGCCTCCGCCGTGTGGGTGGCCGAGGTCAGCCAGTTCACCAGCATTCCGCCGTCCAGCACGACCTTCACCGGCTTGTCGCTACCGGGGACCGTGACGGTGGTGGTGATCGGCTTGGCTTCGAGGTCGTTGACGAGCTTCTGGAAGGTGGCCGACAGGTTCGGATAGCGCTTGTTGCAGGCGGGCTGTTCCGCGCAGGCCTTGAACAGGCCGTCGGTGCCCTGTTTGAAGCTGCTCCAGGTCGAGGCCGACCCGCCCTTGGCCGGCGGCAGGATGCCGTCGAGGCCCACCGAGCGGAGCCCTTCGGGGTGCAGGCGCATGTAGACCAGCGCCAGGTTGGTGCCGTAGGAGATGCCGTACAGGTTCCACTGCTTGATGCCCAGCGCGGTGCGCAGGTCGTCGTAGTCGGCGGCGCTCTCGGTGTCGTTGTAGGCACTGAGGTCGATGCCGCTGCCGACCAGCTTGTCGCGGCAGGCCTTCGTCGCGTCGACGTGCAGGCGTTCGGTGGACGGAGCGTCGTAGACGAGGCCGACCACGCGTGAGTTGAACTCGTCGACGTTGGGACACAGGGCATCGGGAACGGCCGAGTACGTGCCGCGCTGGGACATGAAGATCACGTCACGGTCGCGGTTCAGGCCGCCGTCGACGGCCATTTTCGCCTCCCCGACCGCGTCGTCTCCGGGTCCGCCCGCAAGCCACACGATGGGGTCGGGTTTCGGTTCGGCGGACTTCGCGGACACGATCGCGACACCGAGTTTGATCGTTTTACCGCTGGGTTTGGCGCGGTTCTCGGGCACCGTGAGCGTTCCGCAGCGGGCCCCTTCGAGCGCCTCGATCGGTTCCGCTGTCTTTGGGCAGGGGCCCGGTTCGTAGCGGGCGTCGCCCACCGTCCGGGCGACCGTGCCGATCGGCGCTCCGGGACTGGGGCTGGGGCTGGGGCCGGAGTGCGCCTGGGCGGGTGCTGCCAGCAGGCCGGTGACGAGGAGGCCGGTCGCCATGCCTGCCGACGTGGCCTGGAGTCGTCGTACGGTGTGGTGACGACGGGGCGTCTGGTGGCGTGTCATCTGCCCTCCCGGCTACTTCGGGGTGATCGTGAACGGTTCGGGTTCGAGACCGGTCGAACGTGCCGGAGATGACGAGCGCAGGCACCGAGCTGACCGCGGCCACCCGCTGGACGGAGGCGCGGTCCGGAACGTTCCGGATCCCGCATGCTCAGTTCGTCGAGCGCCACCGGGCACGAACCGGGGGCCGAAGGATGCCAGGCAGACCAGGGCGGCCGCGGCAGTCACCGCGTGGATGCTGTGCTTTGGCATGTGATCTCGTCCCTCTGCCGACATCGGCGGCTGCCCCGCCGGGCCAGGCCCGCAGCGGTTTGGACGGAACGCTCGTTATCGACGCTACCGGGTGCAACGTGCGTGCGCACGCGGAGCGATCAGTGGCCCGTGGCCCGGGCCCGCCGGTCAGCGCCGACACGCCCGCCCGGATGCGGTGGATCGTCGGCCCGGTCGACGAGGATCGAACCGCGGCCGCTGCCGGCGTCGGGCCGGACGAGCCCGTTGCCCTCCCACCTCGTCGGAGTCACCATGGCCCCACGCTCGGACTCGACTCGCCCGCGCCGCCCCCGGGCGTCGATCCTGCCGGTCCTGCTTCCCATCGCGGTACTGATCCTGGTGGCGGTGTCCGTGGGGTCGTGGCTGCAGTTCACCGAGCGGCAGGCCATCGACACGGTCCACACGGTCGGATCCGGAGCCGCCGACCGGGTGGACGTGGAGGCCACCGTCCAACACGTCGACGCCGCGGCCAGGGAGCTGGTACTGCGGGTCCGGGTCACCCCGCGCGGGACCCTCGGCGAGGAGGAGGGGATCGCCCCGGTGGCCGATCTCAGCCTCCAGACCACCGCGGCGACCCTCGGCGACCTGGTGTTCGAGGCGCACGAGCGGATCGCGACCAGGGACGTGCAGGTCGCGCTCACGGATGGATCGATCAGCGACTACCCGTTCGACACCTACGAGACCGACATCGGGTTCTGGGCACAACTGGGCGGCAAGGAGGTGCCGGTGCGCATGCTGTTCTCCAACAACGACACGCTCTTCTCGGTCTCCGCGACGCCCGCGCCCTCCCGGCAGGAGGCCGTCGTGGGGCTGGGGTTGTCCCGATCGGGCAGCCTGCTCGTCTTCGCGGTCTTCATGATGCTCGTCATGTGGGCGCTGGCGGCATCCGTACTCCTCGGGACCTGGTACCTGACGACCCGCGGCGAGGGCCTGGTCTGGCCCGCGCTCGCCTGGATGGCCGCCACCCTGTTCGCCCTCGCGGCGTTCCGCAACACCGCCCCCGGCACACCCCCGATCGGCTGCGTGATCGACTGGTTCGCCTTCCTGTGGGCCGAAACCGTCATCGCCCTCTGTCTCATCGCCGTGGTCGTCACCGGCGTGCGCAGCGCTCTGCGAGCGGACGACACGGCACCGCCAGTGGAAGCGCCTCGTTGGCCCCGCCCTTGAACGCGGCGGGGCAACAAGTCGACGCTGACGATCCACCACGCGTCCTACGGGAAGTGACCTCGCCCCGGTGACGCGATGCGCGTGACGGCGACGTGCTGGAAAGCGTTCACGGACGCTTTCCAGCACGTTCGTTGTCTACGGCACGGGCTGCTGCTGGGTGACGCAGTGGATCCCGCCACCGCCGGTGCCGAGGCGGTCGATGTTGAGCTGTTCGACGACGCGGCCGGGGAAGAGCCGGGCCAGCGTGGCCTTGGCGGCGGTGTCCGCCCGTGTGTCACCGAACTGGCCGCTGATGACCGCCCCGTTGCACACGTAGTAGTTGGCGTAGGAGGCGAGGAAGTCCGGGTTGGTGGAGCGGATCTTGTAGTAGTCCGGGCCCTGGAGCTTCTCGACGGTCATGCGGGCGCCGCCCGCGGTCGTGGCTCCGGACAGGATCTGGAACTGCTGACGCGCGTCCTTCGCGTAGACGTCGTTGTCCGACGCCAGCGGCATCTGGACGAGGGCCTTCCCGGGGGCGAGGAAGCGGGAGGTCGCGTCGACGTGGTCGTCGGTGATGTCCTGACCGGTCACCCCGTCGAACCAGATGACCTTGGACGCGCCGTACGCGGCGCACAGCGCGGCCTCGATCTGCGCCTGCGACTTGTTGGGGTTGCGGTTCTTGTTCACGAGGCTGCTGCGGGTGGCCATCAGGGTGCCCGCGCCGTCCTGTTCGACCGCGCCGCCCTCGCCGACCAGACCGGCCGCGGTGAAGGGGACGCCCACGTAGGAGGCGATCCGGCCGGCGACGAGGGTGTCCTTGGCGTGGGCCTGCTTCTTGCCCCAGCCGTTGAAGTTCAGGCCGACCGCGTCCAGGCCGCCCGCGCCGTCGGTGCGGAAGACCGGGCCCGTGTCGCGCATCCAGCAGTCGTCCACGGGGATGGTGGTGACGACGGTGACGGTCGAGCCGCACATGGAGCGGGCCTTGGCGGCGCTGCCGGAGTTGGCGCAGATGTAGACCGGCTCGTACTTGGCGATGGTCCGGGCGATGAGGGCGATGTCCGACTGGACGCCGCCGAGCGTGCTGCCCCAGATCGAGGTGCTGTCCGGCCAGGCCATCCAGGTGCGGGTGTGGCGGACGTCCTCGATCGGCACCCGGAAGGTGCCCGCGCCCGCGAGGGCCGGGCGGGACGCCGCCCCGGCCCGGCCCTCGGCCACGGCGAGCGCGGCGGCCGCGGCGGTGAGCCCGGCGGCCGCCAGGAACCTGCGCCTGCCGATGCCCTCGGCGGGCGGGTGTGCTGCGTGATCGTTCATGGGGGTCTCCTCGGGGATTCCAACTCCCCCGCCTGGCTGCGGGGTTGACCGGAAAGCTAAAACTGGCCAAGCGCTCGGTCAATACTTTGGACGGGGTCATTCCGGAGGATCGGGGAAAGCCGCAGGTGGCGGCCCGCGGGCTGGTTAGAGTGACGCCATGGCAGCTTCCGCGAAGAACCCACCGGACCTGTCCGCTCCCGCTGCCCCCGCACGGCGGCCCCGGTCCTCGGCGAAGGGCGAGCAGACCCGGGCCCGGCTGATCGCCGCCGCACGCACGCTGCTGGCGGGCGGCATGAGCGAACGGTTCACCACCCGCAACGTGGCGGCACTGTGCGGTGTTTCGCACGGTATGTGCCACTACCACTTCCAGGACCGGACCGATCTCGTCCTGGCGGTCATCGCGGACATCCGCCCGGAGTGGATCCATCCGCTGGAGGAGGCGGTGGCCGGTCCCGGACCGTTCGCGGAGCGCGCCGAGCGGGTGGTCGAACTGCTCTCCCGGCCCGAGGGCGCGGAACTCTCCCACCTCCACTCGGCGTTGCACTGGCACGCCCTCAACGACGCGCGGGTCAGGGAGAGCCTGGAGGCGGAGTACCGGCGCTGGCGCGGCTGCTTCGTCGCGCTGTTCCGGGTGCTGGCCGACGAGCGGGGCGGGGACGTCGACCCCCGCCTGCTCGGCGAAGCCGTGGCCGCCGCCGTGGACGGGCTGGCCGCGATGGAGTCGCTGGGCGCGGAGGTCGACCCGGAGCCCGTGCTGCGCACGCTGATCCGTACGCTCGCCGCCGGCAGCTGATCCGGCCTAGAGCGCCCGCCGCGCCGCGGCGATCGCCTGCGGATCCCAGCCGGGACGGGGCACGGACTCCAGCAGCAGCCGGGTGTACGGATGCCGGGGCGCGGCGAGTACCTCCGTCGTGCTGCCCTGTTCGACGACGGCGCCGTGGCGCATCACGACGATCTCGTCGGTGACGCAGCGGACGACCCCGAGGTCGTGGGTGATGAAGAGGTACCCGATCCCGGTCTGCTCCCTGATGTCGGCCAGCAGGTTGAGGATCTGTGCCTGTACGGAGACGTCGAGCGCGGCGACCGCCTCGTCCAGGACGAGGACGGCCGGTTCGACGGCGAGGGCCCGGGCGATGGCGACGCGCTGGCGCTGGCCGCCCGAGAGCCGGCGCGGCAGGGCGTCGGCGGCCCGGCTGCCCAGGCCCACCTGGTCGAGGAGTTCGCGTACGCGCTTCGCGTGGTCGCGGCCGGGGAAGTGCAGGCGCAGGGTTTCGCGCAGGGCCGCCTCGACGCTCGTGCGCGGATCGAGGGAGAGGTACGGGTCCTGGAAGACCATCTGGATCTCGCGGGCGCGGGCCAGCCGGGCGGCCCGTCCGCGCGAGCGGCCCGTGCGGGACCTGCCGCGTACGAGCACTTCCCCCTCGTCGGCGTGTTCCAGCCCGACGACGATGCGGGCCGTGGTCGTCTTGCCGGAGCCGGACTCCCCCACGATGCCCAGCGATCCGCCCTCCGGGAGGGCGAAGGACACGTCGTCCACCGCGCGCACGGCTCCGAAGGAGCGGTGCAGCCCCCTGACCTCCAGTACGTGCTCAGGCTTCGAGGACATCGACGGCGCTCCCTTCGAGCCGGTCGCTGTGGTGGCAGGCGGCCCGGTGGTCCGGCCGGTCCGGGGCGGCAGAGGGCAGCGGGGCCCGCTGGTCGCAGACCTCCGTGGCGAGCGGGCAGCGGGCGGCGAAGGCGCAGCCGTGCAGTGGCTCCCGCAGGTCCGGGGGCTGGCCCTGGATCGCGGCGAGCCTGCCCCGGGGGCCCTCCATCCGCGGCGTGGAGGCGAGGAGGGCGGCCGTGTAGGGGTGGCGCGGGCGGGTGAAGAGCACCTCGGCCGGGCCGGTCTCCGCGATGCGTCCGGCGTACATGACGTAGACCCGGTCGCTGATGGCGGCGGCGAGGTCGAGGTCGTGGGTGACGAACAGCAGGCCGGTGCCGAACCGCTCGCGCAGCGCGGCGAGGAGGGCGATGACCTCGGCCTGGCTGCTGACGTCGAGGGCCGTGGTGGGTTCGTCGGCGAGCAGCAGCGCGGGATCCCCCATGAGGGCCGCCGCGATCACGACGCGCTGGAGCATGCCGCCGGAGACCTGGCCGGGGTACTTGCGCAGGACGGACCCGTCCAGGCCCACGGCCCGGAGGAGTTCGACCGACCGGGCGGTGGCGTCCGCCGCACTCATGGCGCCGGTGAGCGTGACGCTCTCGGTGAGGAAGTCGCCGATGCGGCGCAGTGGGTTGACCGCGGCGCGCGGGTCCTGGAAGACCATGGCGGCGGTGCCGGCGCGTACGCTACGCAGCCGGGCGGCGTCCATCGCGAGCACGTCCTGGCCGCCGACCCGTACCGTGCCTTCGACGACGGCGCCGGGTGGCAGCAGGCGCAGCGCGGCGCGTGAGGTGATGCTCTTGCCGGAGCCGGACTCGCCGACGAGGGCGACGGTCTCGCCGGCGGCGACGGTGAGGTCGACGCCGTCGAGGACGGGCCGGGCGGTACCGGGCAGGGTGACCCTCAGCCCTTGGATGTCGAGTGTGTTCATCAGCCTCTCCTGGCGACGCGGTCGGCCCACCGCTCGCCCACCACGTTGAAGGCGACCACCGTCAGCACGATGAAGACGCAGGGCAGGACCGCCGACAGCGGGTAGCCGTGCTGGATGGCGGTCTGGCCGTCGAAGACCATGCGGCCCCAGTCGGGGGTGAGGGCCGGGACGCCGAGTCCGAGGAACGACAGCCCGGCGAGGTCCATGAGGGCGTAGCCGAAGTTGATCGTGGACTGGGCGAGGACGACGGGGGCGATGTTGGGCAGGACGTGGCGCAGGCAGATCTGTACGGCCGAGTGGCCCTGGACCTGGTAGGCGCTCACGTAGGGGCGGGCCCGTTCGGCGAGGACCAGCGAGCGGGTGAGGCGGCTGACGTAGGGCAGGTAGGCGACGGCGAGGGCGATGACGGGGGCGAGCAGGCCCTCCCCGTAGACGGAGATGATCAGGATCGCCAGCAGCATGCCGGGGAAGGCGAAGACCAGTTCGGTGCTGCGGGACAGGACGGAGTCGAGCCAGCCGCCGCGCCAGGCCGCGGCCATGCCGATGGCGATGCCGGCGACGGTGGAGAAGACGACGACGCCCAGCGGCCCGAGCAGCGAGGTGCGCGCGCCGAGCAGCAGCCGGGAGAGGGTGTCGCGGCCGGCGGCGTCCACACCGAGCGGATGAGCGGCGGAGGGCGCGGCGAGGGCGTTGCCCAGGTCCACGGCGTTGGGATCGTGCGGTACCAGCCAGGGCGCGAGCAGCGCGGCGAGCACCACCAGGGCGACGAGCGCCAGACAGACGAGGTGGAGCGGGGAGCCGGCGACGCGGATCCGGGAGAGGCCGGGCCGGCGGGTGAGGACGGGGACGGCGGTCACGCGGCGGACCTCCTCGATCCGAGGGTGACCCGTGGGTCGACCAGGGGCAGCAACAGGTCCACGATCAGGTTCACGATCATGAAGAGGGCGACGATGATCAGGGAGATCGCCTGGACGGTCGGGAAGTCCTTGGTGGTGGTGGACAGTTCGAGGAGCTGGCCGATGCCGCCGATGCTGAAGGCGGTCTCCACGAGGATCGTGCACACCAGGAGGGTGGAGACGATCAGTCCGCCGGTGGTCAGGACCGTGCCGAGGGAGTTGCGGAACACGTGGCGGCGGATGACCTGGCGTTCGGGGACACCGCGGCTGCGGGCGACGGTGACGTGTTCGCTGTCGAGGGCTTCGAGCATGGCCGAGCGGGTGACCCGGGCGAGCATGCCGATCAGGTAGAGGGCGAGGGCGACCGCGGGGAGGGTGAGGTGCCAGAGCATGTCGCCGAGGCCGTCGCCGGCGCCGCTGCTGGGGAACCAGCCGAGCTGGACGGCGAAGAGCCCCTGGAGCAGGACGGCCGCGACGAAGGAGGGGGTGCCGACGGCGAAGGTCGTGGTGACGAGGACGGTGGAGTCGGTGGCTCCGCCGCGGACGGCCGCGATCCGGCCCAGCAGCAGACCGACGGCCACGACCACGACGAGGGCCATGGCGATCAGCAGCAGGGTGACGGGGAGCCGGTCCGCGAGGAGGCGCGAGACGTCGGTGCGGTAGGTGATGGAGCGGCCGAAGTCGCCCTGCGCCACCTCGCCGAGCCAGCGGAAGTACCGTACGAGGAAGGGGTCGTCCAGGTGGTACTGGGCGTTGATCGCGGCGAGGGCCTCCGGGGAGGCCGACCGGCCCGCGAGCAGGAAGCTGGCCGGGCTCCCCGGCGCCAGGTACATGGCGCCGAAGACCACGAACGAGGCGGCGAGGAGGGTGGCGGCCATCTCCGCGAGCCGTCGTACGGCGAATCGGACGAAGCTCACTCCGAGGCCCCCACGTCGGCGGCCCACGGGTGGTACATGTACGAGATCGTGGTGGGGGCGCCGGTGATCCGCTTGCCCAGGAACACCGCGGTCGGCCATTCGGCGACGGGGATCCACAGCAGCTGCTCGGAGGCGTGGTGCTGGAGCTTGGCCTCGATCGCCAGCCGCTCCTGGGCCGGGTAGAGGGCGGAGGCCTGGTCGACGAGTTCGTCGTAGTGGGGGTCGCTGTAGCCGGCGAAGTTCATGTACGCGCCGGTCTTGAAGTTCTGCAGCAGGTCGAGCGGGTCGGTGATCGAGTCGTAGTAGGTGAGCGGGAACATGTCGATGCCCTCGCGCGCCTGCGGATCGGTGAACAGCGCCGTGAAGGCGTTGGGGGCGATGGTCTTGAGCCGGATGTCCAGGCCGATCCGGCTGCCGGCGGCCTGCACGGCGGTGGCGAGGAGGGAGACGTCCTGGCCTATGGAACTGGTGGCCACGGTCAGGGTCTTGCCGGTGGCGCCGGCCTCCTCGACGAGCGCCTTGGCCTTGTCGATGTCCTGGCCGGAGGGCGGGAGACTGTCGAAGGCGGTCTTGAGGGACTGCTCGGGGGCGGCCGCCCAGGCGGCCCGGGTGGTGAGGGAGTTGGTGACGGTGCCCGCGCCGCCGAGTCCGGCCTTGACGAATCCGGTGCGGTCGAGCGCGAGGGACAGGGCGCGGCGGACGCGGATGTCGCCGAGCGGGCCCTGCATGTTGGTGATGTTGACGTTGACCGTGCTCAGGCCCTCGCCGAAGTAGAGGGTGCCGGTGCCGCTGCCGCGCAGGCGCGCGTAGCTCTCGGTGGGGATGAGGTAGCCGCCGTCGACCTCGCCGCTGAGCATGGCGTTGGTGCGGGCCGAGGGGTCGGTCAGGACGCGGAAGACGGCCTTCTTCGACTTGGCCTTGGTCCCCCAGTAGCCGTCGAAGCGGTCCAGTTCGATGGACTGGCCCTTGTTCCAGGTGCCGAGCTGGAAGGGGCCGGTGCAGGCGAGGCCGCCGGTGGTGCCGTAGTCCTTGCCCGCTGCCTCGACGCCCGCCTTGGAGGCGACCACGCCGGCGGCGGTGGCCATGTACTGCGGGAACTGGGAGTCGGGCTGCTTGAGCTTGACGGTGACCTGGAGCGGGCCGGTCTTGGTGACGGCGGTGACGTTCTGGAACACCTGGGCCCAGGCGGCGGCGTTGTCGGGGTCCATCTGCCGGCCGAGGCTGAAGACGACGTCGTCGGCGGTCATCTCCTTGCCGTCGTGGAAGCGGACGCCGGGGCGGAGGTCGTAGACCCAGGTGGTGGGGTCGGGGTTGGTCGCCTTCTGGGCGAGGCCGGGCTCGGTGGTGAGCGACGGCGTCCAGCGCATGAGGCTCTCGCACACGTTGGACAGGATGGTGTTCTGCGGGTAGTCGAAGGCCACCGTGTAGTCGAGGGTGGGCGGCTCGGCGTAGACGGCCCAGCTGAAGGAGTCGATCTCGCCGCGGGCCGGGGGCGTGGAGGCGGAGAGACTGACGTCGGTGACGCCGCCGGCGTTGTCCTTGGGCGGGCCGGAGCAGGCCGCGAGCAGGGCGAAGGAGGTCAGGACGGCGGTGGTGGCGAGGGTCGCGGTGCGGCGGCCGGTCCGGCGTTGGGGGCGTCTGCGCGCGTGGGGCGGGGAGGTGGTCATCGTCGCGCTCTCTTTTCCGTGAGGGGAGCGGGGGTGGAGGAGCGGGCGGACCGCCGGGGCGGGCGGTCCGCCGGGAACGGCCGGTTCTCGGGTCAGACGGTGCTGGCGGTGGCGGTCGTGGCCGCGGCGGGGCGCGCGACCGGGATCTGCTGGGTGATGCAGTGGACCCCGCCGCCGCCGAACGCGATGGCGAGGGCCCGCACGCCGACGACCTTGCGGCCGGGGTAGGCCGAGGCGATGACGGCGAGGGCGGCCTCGTCCTGGGGCACCCCGGCCACCGGGACGACGACGCCGCCGTTGGCGACGTAGTAGTTCAGGTACGACACCTCGATCTCGCCGTCGGCGAGGTCCGCGAAGGCCGTCTGCGGCACGTCGATGATCTCCAGCCGGCGGCCGCGGGCGTCGGTGGAGGCCTCCAGCACGGCGCGGTTGGCGCGCATCCGGGCGTAGTCGGGGTGGTCGGGGTCGTCGGGCAGGGAGACGACGACCGTGCCGGGGGCGGCGAAGGCGCAGACACCGTCGACGTGGCCGTCGGTCTCGGTGTCGAGGAGACCGCCGTACGGCAGCCAGATGACCTTGGTGACGCCGAGCCGGGACTTCAGCTCGGCCTCGATCTCGCCCCGGTTCATGCCGGGGTTGCGGTTGGGGTGCAGGAGGCACTGCTCGGTGGTGATCAGCGTGCCCTCGCCGTCGACGGTGATCGCGCCGCCTTCGAGGATCACGTCGGAGGCGATGCGGTCGACCCCGACGTGGTCCAGCAGCAGGGCGCTGACCCGGTCGTCGGAATCGAAGGGGTGGTGCTTCCCGCCCCAGGCGTTGAAGCGGAAGTCCACGCCGGCGCGGTTGCCGTCCCCGTCGAGGACGAAGAGCGGGGCGGAGTCACGGAACCAGGAGTCGTCGAGCGGCAGCTCGATGACGGTGACGCCGTCCCCGCAGCGGTCGCGGGCCTCCGCGCCGCAGCCGGGCGGGGCGACCATCGTCACGGGCTCGAAGGCGGCGATGGCGCGGGCGACGTTGGCGTACTCCTCCTTCGCTTCGGCCAGGACGCTCCCCCACAGGTCCTCGCGGGTGGGCCAGGCCATGAGGGTGCCTTCGTGCTCGGACCACTCGGCAGGCATACGGTATTCGGCCATCGGTGTCTCATTTCTTGTGTGGGCGGAGTCTTCCACCCGACTGAAAATTCAGTCAAGGCCTGAGGTGCGCGGATATCGGCTGGTGCGCACCGGGGAGGGGAGCCTCAGAGGAAGTAGAGGCGGTTCAGGGAGACCTGCTGCGCCGGTTCGGAGTGCAGGGGCTCTCCGTCGAGCGTGACCAGACCGGTCCGGGGGTTCACGTGGACGTCGCCGAGGCGGTCGTTGCCGACCATGTCCTTGGGGCCGATGCCCCGGGTCCCCTGCACGGCGACCCGGCGGCGCCGGGTGGCCATGGCGTCGTACGGGGCCCCGAAGGAGCCGGACTCGGCCGCGGCGCGGCTGACGAAGGCCACCGAGAGGTCGGCGGGGGCGGCGCCGTGGGCGCCGAAGAGCGGGCCCAGGACGAGGGGTTCGCAGGTGTCGGTGGCGGCGTTGGGGTCGCCGGTGACGCCGTAGGCGGGGAAGCCGGACTTGAGGACCAGCTGCGGCTTGGCGCCGAAGAACTGGGGGCGCCACAGGACGATGTCGGCGAGTTTGCCGACCTCGATGGAGCCGATCTCGTGGGCCAGGCCGTGGGCGATGGCGGGGTTGATGGTCAGCTTGGCCATGTAGCGCAGGACGCGGGCGTTGTCGTCGCCCTCGCCGTCCCCTTGCATCGCCCCCAGCTCGGCCTTCATCTTGCCGGCCATGGCGAAGGTCCGGCGGATGGTCTCGCCCGCCCGGCCCATGCCCTGGGCATCGGAGGAGGTGATCGCGATCGCGCCCAGGTCGTGCAGGACGTCCTCCGCTCCCATGGTCCCGGCGCGGATCCGGTCGCGGGCCATGGCCGCGTCGCCGGGCAGATCGGTCTTCAGGGCATGGACGGAGACGATCATGCCGTAGTGCTCGGCGACCGCGTCCCGGCCGAAGGGCAGGGTGGGGTTGGTGGAGGAGCCGATGACGTTCGGCACGCCCGCCATCTTCAGCACGTTGGGGACGTGTCCGCCACCGCAGCCCTCGATGTGGAAGGCGTGGATCGTCCGGCCGTCCAGGACGCGCAGGGTGTCCTCGACGGACAGGCACTCGTTCAGGCCGTCGCTGTGCAGGGCGACCTGTACGTCGTACTCCTCGGCCACCCGCAGGGCCGTGTCCAGCGCCCGGCTGTGGGCGCCCATGTCCTCGTGGACCTTGAACCCGCAGGCGCCGCCCTCGGCCAGCGCCTCCACCAGCGGGGCCCGGTCCGAGGAGGAACCCCGGGCCAGGAAGCCGATGTTGACCGGCCAGGCGTCGAAGGCGTTGAACCCGTGCCTGAGGGCCCAGGGCGAGTTCACTCCCACGCCCCAACTGGGCCCGATCTCCTGGCCGATGATCGTGGTCACGCCGCTCGCGAGGGAGGCCTCCATGATCCGCGGGGACAGCAGGTGGACGTGGGTGTCCACGGCGCCGGCGGTGGCGATCAGCCCCTCACCCGAGATCATGGTCGTGCCGGTGCCGACGACGACGTCGACGCCGTCGAGGGTGTCGGGGTTGCCGGCCCGGCCGATCGCGTGGATACGGCCCTCGCGGATGCCGACGGAGACCTTGCGGATGCCCAGGACCGCGTCGATGACCAGCACGTTGCTGATCACGACGTCGCAGGTCTCGCGGACCGCGGCGGCCTTCAGGTGCATGCCGTCGCGGGCCGTCTTGCCGAAGCCGGCGAGGAACTCGTCGCCGGGCTTCTGCGCGTCGTACTCGACCCGGACGGTGAGCCCGGAGTCGCCGAGCCGGACCCGGTCACCGGCGCGCGGGCCGTGCACCGTGGCGTATTCGTGCGGGTCGATGTGCCGGCTGCCGGGTGCGCAGTGGTCGGCGTGTCGGGTGGGTCTGCTCATGTCGCGGTTCCTTCTGGGGTGCCCGCACCGAGGTAGCCGCAGGCCGCGGCCCTGCGCAGGGCTACTTCCTTCGCGCCGGGGGCATCGAGGGGGCCGTCGACCAGGCCGGCGAAACCGATCGCGATCCGGTCGCCGCCGATGGGGACGAGGCCCACCTCCACGGTGGCGCCGGAGTCGAACCGGGTGGACGAACCGGCCGCGACGGCCAGGCGCATGCCGTAGGCGGCGGCGCGGTCGAAGTCCAGGCGCGGGTTGACCTCGAAGAAGTGGAAGTGCGAGGTCACGCTGACCGGGACCGCCGCGGTGTTGCTCACCGCGAGGGTCAGGACGGGGGCAGGTGCCTCGACGCTGTCCGAGGCGGGAAGTACGGCGCCCGGTGCGCCGTCGTCGCGGTCCGGCTCCCCGAAGGGCTCGCTGATCACCGCGAGCCGGGTTCCGTCCTCGAACACCGCCTCGACCATGACCTCGCTGACGATGTCGACGACGCCCGGCAGGACATCGTCCGGGCCGAGGACGCTTCGGCCTCGTGCGAGGGCTTCGGCGAGGCGGATCCCGTCGCGCGCCGCCTCGCACACCGTGTCGGCGATCACGGCGGTCGCCTCCGGAACGTTGAGCCGCAGGCCCCGAGCGTGTCGGGCCCGGGCCAGTTCCGCGGCGGTGAACAGCAGGAGCCGGTCGCGTTCGGTGGGGGTCAGGGCCATGACGCCGCCCACCGGGAGTGCGCCCCGGCGGTGGGGCGAAGGCCCCTGCCGGTCGAAATCATCATGATCATTCCTTCCTCCGGAAGGCGGGTACGGCGGGCCACTGAGGCCGGCGCTCCGCCGTCGGGGGGGGGTGCGTGGGCGCGGCGCACGGACCGCGAGGTGGGGGCCTTGGGTGCGCGGCGAGGAAGACGAGGAACGAGAGCGGGCGCCGGGTGCGGCCCCTGGGCGGGGCCGGGGTTCGTGGGCGGGCCCGAGCGGGGCCTACAGGGCCGCGGTCCGGCTTGCGTCCTCACTCTGGCATTGACTGAAAATTCAGTCAATAGATGGGGCGGCGAAAGATGCCGTCCCCTGGGAGGACAGGGTCGTGCGGGGTCGATCAGTGTCCGGAAACGCCCGGGTCAGTACTGCCGGAGTCCGGCCAGTTCGGCGTCGATCGCGCCGCGCATCAGCTCCCGCGCGTGACCGATCCCGGTGCCACCGCTGAGCCAGCGCATGCTGAGCCCTTCCAGCAGGGCGGTGAGCCGTTCGGCCGCGGCGGCGAGCGACGAGGCCGGCGCCATCGGCTGGACCTGGCCCAGCAGCGCGGCGACCTCCTGGACCCACACCAGGGTGGCCCTGGCGAGATCCTCGCGCAGCACCTCGTCGAAGACGGCGCTCGCCCGCAGTTCACCCCAGGCCGAGCTGTTCTCCCGCACCTCCGCGGTGTCCTGGAGTTCGAGCAGGAGCGTTTCCTCCAGCTCTTCCCGAGGGGTGAGCGGCGGGTCGTCCGGGTCGCGGTCCGTGGTGTACCGCTCGGCGCGGTCGTTGATGAATTCGAGGGTCTGGCGCAGGACCCCCGTACGGTCCTTGAAGTGGTAGTAGATCAAGGCGGTGGAGACGCCGGCCTCGGCCGCGAGTTCTTCCACGCGCAGCCCGCGGACCCCGCGCCGGGCGATCACCCGGGCGGCCGCTTCGAGGATCTGAGTGCTGCGAGACGCCATGACCCGCACCTTACCGGGGCGTTCCGGGGCGGGCGTACGCGGCCCGTCACCGGGCGTGCGGGCCGCTGCGAGGGTCGCCCGTCCGGCCATGGGAGGTTCCACCGGCCTACGGGGCAGGGCGGACATCAGACGACCGGCGGGGCGGCCGGGTGCGACTGGGTGGCGCAGTGGATGCCGCCGCCCCCGCCGGCGATGTTGTCGATGCCGATCTGGACCACCCGCAGGCCGGGGTGGGCGGCCTGCAGGATGGCGTAGGCCACACCGTCGGCATGGCCGTCGCCGAACCGGGGCGCGATGACCGCGCCGTTCGCGGTGTAGTAGTTGGTGTAGCTGGACAGGAACTCCGCTCCCCCGCCGCGGATGCGGCGGCGGTCGGGGCCGGGGAGTTCCGTGATGGCGAGGCGGCGGCCGCGGGCGTCGGTGGCGCTTTCCAGGGCCCGCTTGGTCACCTCGTAGACGGCGATCCACTTCTGGTCCGCGCCGGCTCCGGGCTTGTCCAGGATGACCCGCCCGGGGGCGGTGAAACGGGCCAGGCAGTCGATGTGGCAGTCGGTGATGTCCTGGCCCGCCAGGCCGGGCACCCAGATGACCTTGTCGATGCCGAGCGCCGCCTTCACGGCCTGTTCGACCTGATCCTGGCTCATGCCCGGGTTGCGGTTGGCGTTCACCAGCGAGCTGACCGTGGCCAGCAGGGTTCCCTCGCCGTCGGTCTCCAGCGAGCCGCCCTCGCCGACGAATCCCGCCCGGATCCGGGGCACCTGGTACTCGTCGAGGAGGATGCCGGCCGCCGCCGCGTCGTTGGCGAACGGCTGGGCGTACGGCGTGCCCGTCTTGCCCCAGCCGTTGAAGTGGGTGTCCACGCCCGCGACGGCTCCCGGGCCCACGACGAAGGTGGGGCCGAAGTCGCGGATCCACAGGTCGTCGTTGGGGATCTCGATGACGTCGATGGCGTGGTGGGCGCCGCGCCCGCAGCGGTAGCGGGCGTCTGCGGCCTGACCGGGGCGCGCCAGCATCACGACCGGCTCGAAGCGCGATATCTCGTACGCGACGTCGGCGATGTCGCCGCGGACCGCGTCGAGCTTGCCGCCCCAGACGGAGGAGAGGGCGGGCCAGGCCATGTAGGTACGGAGGTGGCGGTCGGTCTCCACGGGCATGCGCAGGGTCGGGGCAGCGGCGTCGCGGGTGGCGGCCGCCTGCGCGGTGGCCGGGAGGGCCGGACCGAGGGCCGTGAGCGGCAGGGCCGCCGCTCCGAACCGGAGCAGCCGACGGCGGGTGGTGCTGGGCATGTCCACGGGTCTCCCTGAGGGGTGAACGGGCGGGATGACTCGGCATCCTTGCGCTAACTGAAAATTCAGTCAAGCCGCGAGCGACACCGAGCGTTCTGCACCATGGGCCCGCGTGAGGGGCTTCAGCTCCGGCGGTACTGGTCCACGGCGATCGTGACCGGCCCGTCGGCCGCCGCCTCGACCAGTCGCACGATCGCGATCTCGCTCCGGTCCGGACTGCGCACGCAGAACGGCCGCTCCTTCGCGAGCACGCCGAAGGGCAGGGCGGCGGCCGGTCGCGTTTCCATGCCGTGCACGCAATCGGCCGCGGTCAGCTCCCCGGCGTCGGCGTCGGCGACGAAGGCGTCCGATTCCTCGGACGGCACGAACGCCTGGCCCTCGCGCGCCAGGTACCAGGTGGCCGTCTCCGCGGCCACCACCTTCCCCGCCTTCAGATCGAACTCGTAGCCGGAGTCGGGGGCGGTGAGCTCGGCCTTCGAGTAGCCGGGCAGGAAGGCGGGGGCCGTGGGCGGCGTCGATCGGACGGCGGGGCCCGCGTCGGGACCCGCCCCCTCCTGATCCGGATCGTCGAGGTAGTACACGGCTCCGGCGCAGGCCAGCAGGGTGGCGGCGGCCGCCAGGGCCACCGCCGGCAGGCGCCCCCGCGCCGCGCGTCCGGACGCACGGCGGCGGGCCCCCCGGGCAGGGGCCTCCGCCGCCGCGGGGGCGGGCATGGCAACCGGCGCCGGTGGGGCGACCTGCGTCGGGACGGGCATGGGCGCCGGGACGTCGTGCGCCGCCGGGGCCGAATCCGGGTAGGCGGCCGGGGCCGTCGGGGCCCAGGAGTCGACCCCGGCAGGCGTGGGGGCGGGCGGGGCAGCCGGGACTCCGACCTCGTCCCGGACCGGGCGGGGCAGCCAGCCGTCGGTGAACTCCGGCCGGGGGCCCACCATCGGGTGCGCGTGCACGAACGCGATCAGGTCGACGGTCGCAGGGCGGTCCCCGGGGCGTTTGGCCAGACACCACGAGATGAGTCCGTGCAGGTCATGCGGCACGCGGCTGAGGTCGGGATGTTCGTGGACGACCCGGTACAGGGCAGTGGACTCCGGCCCGTTCCCGAAGGGCGTCGCACCGCTCGCCACGTAGGCGGCCAGCGTCCCGAGCGCGAAGACGTCGGTGGCCGGTGTCACCTGGAGACCCAGGGCCTGTTCGGGCGCCATGAAGGCCGCGGTGCCGATCCGCAGGCCCGTACCGGTGAGCGCGGCGGCGTCGGCGGCGCGCGCGATGCCGAAGTCGATCACCCGGGGGCCGTCCCCCGCGACCAGTACGTTGGCCGGCTTGAGGTCCCTGTGGACGACGCCCACCCGGTGGATGGCCTGGAGCGCCTCGGCGATGCCCGCGACGAGCAGCAGGACGGTGCGCACCGGCAGCGGTCCGTGCCGGCGCACCACCTCATGGAGCGAGGGGCCGGGCACGTACGCGGTGGCGAGCCAAGGCGTACGGTCGTCGACCCCGGAGTCGACCACCTGGGCCGTGAACAGGCCGTGGATCCGGCGGGCGCTGGCCACCTCCTGGGCGAAACGCTCGCGGAACTCGGGATCCGCGGCGAATTCCCTGCGGACGGCCTTCAGGGCGACGGGGCGGCCACCGGGCGTGTACGCCAGGTAGACCACTCCCATGCCGCCGGCGCCGAGACGGGCGTGGAGGCGGTAGCCGCCGATCTCGTGGGGGTCGTCGGCGGACAGCGCCGTGGTGGTGGGCTGTACGCCGGGGAGCTGCTCGGACATGCGATTGCTCTTTCAACGATGCGGCAAAGACCTGGGCGCATCGTGCCGCTAACTAAACTTTCAGTCAATGTGTGACAATGCGAGACGCACACGGCTGGAGGGATCACGCAGTGACCGACCGCAGACGGGCCATCCTTGAGGGAGCCGCACGCGTCATCGCACGTCAGGGCGTCCGAGGGCTGCGGGTGGCGGACCTGGCGGCCGAGGCCGGCGTGTCCACCGCCCTGGTCTACTACCACTTCGAGGACCGGCCCGGCATCCTGCGGCACGCCCTGGCCTTCATCGGGGACCGGGCGGACCGCTACACCGCGACGCTGGAGGGCGGGCCCTCGGCCCGCTCCTACGATCCGCGCCGGCTCCTGGAGCAGACCCTACTGATGGAGTTCCAGGACCTGCCCGAGGTGCGCGAGAACAGCACGGCGTGGGGAGAGCTGCGAGCCCACGCGGTCTTCGATCCCGAGCTGCGGGACGAATTGGCCGCGGCGGGTGCCGCCTGGGTGGCGGAGGTCGCGGCCCCCCTCGCGGAGCTCTGCCCCGCCGCGCCGCACGCCACCGTCACCGCCGCCGCGGAGCGGCTGACCGCCCTGCTGGAAGGACTCAGCGTCCGCTGGCTCAGCGGACTGCTCCCCCTGGAGCACGCCCGCGGCCTGATGCGCGAGGCGATCGGAGTGGAATTGGGCCGACTCGGTTCCCATCCGAAGCGGTTTGACTGAATTTCCAGTCAGTGCCAGAGTGGCGACACCTGGCCGTATCGCCTTCCGCGCATACCGGCCGTTCGCGGTGCGAGCGCGCACCCTTGTCCGTAGGGACCGGTTCGTCGTCCTTCGACACACCCCCGCGCCCGCCCTGGCCGGATGCACCCCTTCCGCCAGTCCACGATCGGAGTTCCCCGTGTCCTTCCTCGTCCCCGCCCGTCGGACCGTCCTTCGCACCCTCGCCGGAATCGGCGCGGCCGTCCTGGGCTCCGCCGCCTGCGGCCCTTCCGGGGCCGGAGCGCAGGCCGGCGCGACCGAGGGGCCCACTCACCCCGCCTCCGCGGGCGGCAAGCGCCGGCTGGGCGCCGAGTGGGAGAGCCACACCCGTACCTTCATGTCCTGGCCGGCACTGTCCTCGGTCTGGGAGAGGGACCTCCCCTACGTACGCGAGGACATCGCGCGGATCGCGCGGGCCATCGGCGAGTACGAGGCGGTCGTCATGATGGCCCGGCCCGATCAGGCGGACGCGGCGCAGCGGGCGTGCGGCTCTCAGGTCGAGGTCATCCCGCTGGCCGTCGACGACCTGTGGGCCCGCGACACCGTCCCCGTCTTCGTCGAGGAGGGCGGCAAGGTCGTCGGGGTCGACTTCAACTTCAACGGCTGGGGCAGCAAGCAGGAGCACAAGAACGACGGGGCGGTCGGCCGCAGCCTGCTCCAGAAGTACGGGATCCCCCGGGTCCAGGCCCCCCTCGTCGCGGAGGGCGGATCCTTCGAGCCCGACGGCGAGGGCACCCTGCTGATCACCGAGAGCTCGATCGTCAACGACAACCGCAACCGGGGCAAGAACAGGGACACGATCGAGGCCGAGCTCAAGCAGACCCTGGGCGTCGAGAAGGTGGTGTGGCTGGCCGGTGTGCGCGGCGAGGACATCACGGACGCCCACGTGGACAGCCTGGTGCGCTTCGCCGCACCCGGTGTGGTCCTGCTGGACCGCGCGCACCCCAGCACCCCGCCGGACTCCTGGTCCCGCTCCGCCGACCAGGCGAAGTCCGTCCTGTCGAAGGCGACGGACGCCCGCGGCCGGCGTTTCGAGGTCATCGACCTGCCACAGCCCGACCTGAACAGGATCACGGGCGACGGCGACGACTTCGTATCGACCTACGCCAACTTCTACATCGCCAACGACGCCGTCTTCATGCCCAAGTTCGGGGACCGCAAGGCCGACGACCAAGCCCGCGGCATCCTCCAGGAACACTTCCCCAAGCGGGACATCGTGCCCGTCGCGATCGACACGATCGCCTCGGGGGGCGGCGGCATCCACTGCTCGACGCACGACCAGCCCGGCAAGCCCGCCGCCTGACCCCACGTCGCAGCCGAGCCCTCCGCGGCCCTCCGCAGCCCTCCGGATGAGCGACTACCGAAGACCGTCGGCGGCCATGCCCATGAGCCGGGCGAGTTCCTCCCGGACGAGTGAGCCGCGGCGCTGCAGATCCTCGCCGTCCTCCGCGTGGTGGAGATCGGATGTGATGTCCAGCAACCGGTTCGCCAGGCTGATCAAACCCGGGTCATCAGCCAGCAGTTGCAGCCGGAACATGGCATGCCAGGCGACTGTCCGACAGAGATGCGCCTCGGATCTCGCCTCTCGCACATCGGGCTCAGGAGAATGGGCGCGGAGCTGTTCCCAGCGAACGAACTCCGCCCTCCGGTAGCTCATGATCGCCTTGGCGAAATCGCCGTACGCCACCATGCGGTCCTGCCGGAGCCGCTCGGAGCGGGCGAAAACCTCCGCGCGATGCGCCACACGGCTCTGGAGCAGATGATGTGCCACTGCGCCGGCCAGGGTTCCGAAGATCGCTAAACCGGCGGCGGCGAGAGTCTCCATTCGTTCAGTTTTACAGGCTGACAGCCCACCCGTGGGCGGGAGTTGCCTACCGACTCAACGATCTTTTCGCCCTGCTGACACACCCGTCGTCCATGGGTAGGCTGACCGACGGAGCCCGTCGCATGTCAATTGGCTTCGCCGATGTCACAGGGGGGTCTGTTGCGCATCATCGGGCGGCACTCACAGGTGTCCACGGGCGACGTCAGAAGACTCGTCAGGAGCGCTTTTGAGGCTACTCGTACAGGTGATGCCACTGTGACGGGTGATCACCTGGTGCGCCTGCTGCCGGGCGGATACTCGGGGTCCCTTGTGGCGTTGATCTGGACGGACCATCTCGAACCCATAGTCCTCAAGGCCGGACCCGTTCAGGAAATCGAAGCGGAGCACGGTCACCGGCAGAACTACACCGGGGGCGACCCCTGGCTGACGGCGCACGGGCTCGATGGCGTTCACGGCCCCATCGAGGTGGAGGTCGACGATCGGCCGGTGTTGTGGGCGGCGATCGCATACCGCTACATCGGCGGTAAATCGTTTGAGGAGCTCGACAACTTCAGCGACGTCGAGCGGCTCGTCCAGGCATATTTATGGAACGCGAACCGCGATGAATCACCTTCGGAACCGACCGTCCGAGAGTGCTTCCGGACCATCGCGGCAACATTGGCGGACGGTCCGTCCGACGCCTCCACCGTCAGCGCGGCTCCCCTGATCAAGTACCTTCCACCCGTCCAATGGGAGACGGGGATCCTGGCGGCCCTCAACACGGCCCGCTCGTTCTGCCCCGACCTGCCGGAACTCATCGGATTCCACGAGTGGTGGGAAGAGAGCATCGCCTCCGTCAGGATCGCGCCGGTGCACGACGACCGCCTCCTGCACGGTGATGTCCGGTTCGCCAACATTCTGGTCGACTCGGTGCATTCCGATGTGCACTTCATCGACTTCGGCAGCGGCCGCCGAGGGCACGTCTTCGAGGATTTCGCCCGGTTTGAAATCGATCTCCTGTTCCGTGCGACCCCACGAGTCGACGGCGGTGACGGCGCCCTGGACCGGTCCGCCCTGCTTGAGTCGGTGGAGTTCCTCCTGCGGGACGAGTTGAATCTCGGTAAGAGGGCGGAGAAGGGCAACCGCCTGATGAGGTGTCTCGACATCTGGCATCAGGTGATGTTTCAGGCCTTCCCCCAGATGACACGACCCGGCGCGCTCGTCATGTACAGGTGGTTCCTGCTTCGGGAATGCCTCAAGAGAACCCGGTGGACGAGCGGTGCGATGGCCGGGGACGAGGAGCCGGACGCGGCATCGCTCATTTACACGATCTGCGCCCTCCGGCAGAGCCTCTCCGGGAAGAAGCCGGCCGGAACATGGATCTCGACCGCTCCGCAGGTACTGGCCTCCACGCTCCACTGCCGGGCGGCATTCGTCCCCACCCGCGGCTCGGAACGCCTCGTCAACCAGAAACGGAACGAGGCCAAGAAGGCAGCACTGCGCGAATCTGCGGCCAAGATTTCCACGGTCCGCCTGCTTGCCGAAACCGGTCAGTCGTACCTCTCCGCACGAGGCGCCTTCAACAGCGAGATCCGTGACGTACTTGCCACCGGAGCCGGCGTGATGGTCGCCATCTGCAATCCCCACGCTCCTGAATACTACGGCCTTTCGAAGGCCTACGAGGCGACCGGTGACATCGAGCAGCCGTTGAGTGCGATCCTGCTCCGAAAATCGGAGGAGAGCATACGCGGCTACCGTGCGCTGCGCGAGGAATTCGGCTCCCTGATCGAAGTCAGACTGTGCCGCTTCGGGGTGGGGGCCACCATCCTCCTCACCGACCAGGCGGCCTTCTTCGAACCGTACTTTCGCACGCGGCGGACGAAACGGGAAACTCTGCTGTTCGATTCCTTCGAGCTTCAATTCGATTCGTCGGGTCTCCACAGTGCGACCCTCCTTCAGGAGACCTTCGATTTCCACTGGAGGAACTCGGATCACATAGACGATGTCGCGGCCCGCCCTGCGGGATACGAGGCCCTGCGTTCGGCGTTCCTCAACCTGTGGAGGTGACCGGTCCCGTGGGGGAACCACAGCAAACACCACCGTTGATCGCCGAACACGACACGTGGATCAGCATGGACCCCGTGGTCGGCTGTCCGGCCGACTGCGGCTACTGCTACCTCGGCACCCTGGGCCTTCGCGCGACCAAG
The DNA here is from genome assembly GCF_042736975.1 of Streptomyces sp. NPDC059989. NCBI lineage: Bacteria > Bacillati > Actinomycetota > Actinomycetes > Kitasatosporales > Streptomycetaceae > Streptomyces > Streptomyces sp. NPDC059989. The sequence continues at coordinate 63,528 of NZ_JBHWUO010000012.1, read as the reverse complement.
CCCCGGATGAGGGTGACTCCGCAGCGCATGGCCCAGGAGCTCCACGGCTACTTGAACGGGCGCCGCGCCACGCTCATCGACCCCCTGGACGACCCCACACCGCTGTGCTTCGGAAACTACACCGACATGGCGATGACCAAAGACAACGCAGCGATGATCGTCGCCACCATCGAGGAGTTGTCCCAACTCATCCCGCCGAGGCCGACCGTACTCATCACCAAAGCCGCGGTGAGTGAAAGCCTGGTTGCCGAACTCGACGCGCTGGAATGGCCCATCGTGTGGTTCTTCAGCCAGTCGTTCGCCAGGGACCAGGGGATCGAACTGGAGCGGGGACGGATCGCCGACTTCGAAACCACTCTCAGGAACGCCCGCCTGGTCAGCGCCTCTCGCCGGCAGTCCGCCGTCCACTTCTGGCGTCCGTTCGTCCGTGAACTCTCCCACCCCCTGGCCGACTATCACACGGTGGTCCACCGCCTTCGCGACGCCGGCGTGCGGGCTTCCGTCGTCGCGGGGATGAGGCTGGGGCCCGGCGTTCCTTCGGACGACCCGCGCGTGCTCGCCCACCTGCCGTCATGCGCCGAGGCGAAACCGGACCAGCGGGAAGTGTTCGATCGGGCAGGATGGAAGGAACTGCTCGCGGCGGCCAAAGCAGCCGGGTACCCGGTCTACCGACACAGCTCGTGTGCCCTGGCTCTTGTCCGCTCCGCGCGCGAGCAACTGGGTACCTGGCGCACGGATGTATTCACCGACCGCTGCATCCCCTGTTCGTGCCCCGCGCCGCAACGGGCCAGGTGCGGGAAGCGTCGCATGGCCGAGGCGGATGACACCGACGCTGCCGACGACTTCTGCGGACGCTTGGCCGCGTTCCTCGACGTGAGCCGCGACGCCGTCTCCTTCGACGCGAAGACGGGATGCATCGAGATCTTCGCGGATGTATCGGATCTCGAATACAACACGATCCTTCATGCGGCGTCCGGCAGGTACCTTCCCGTCCTGAAATCGGTCGGCTTCGAGAGGGCCTGGCAGAGCGCATGGTCCATCAAGGCCCGACAGCTGCTCGAGGACCAGCCCACGGGCGGTCCCGAGTGACGTCCAAGCGCGTTCCACCGATCACCTCCGCGACACACGAAGACACGTATCGCCGGGTCGCACGCCTCCGTTACGTCACGGGTTTCGCCACCACTTATGGCGAGGAGGCCGATCCCCGGGTGCCGGTTTTCGCACGGATCTGGCACGTCCAGAGAGTGGCCTCCGTAGCCAAGAAGCTCTGCTCCATGATGAGCGGCTTGGACCGCGCACGGCTCGGCAAGTTGACCTGGTGGCACGATCTGAACAGGTGGCCCTTCGCGCACAATGCGGAGAAGGGGAACTTTGACCAGGCCGAGAACGTCCGAGAGTACTTCTCGTCCTTCGTGGATTGCACGGAACGGGACCTGACGGACCTGCAGGGCATCCACACGAAGGATTCCACCGCTCTGACGGACGAGGCACGGGTCGTTCTGGTGGCGGATCTGCTCACCGGAATCATCGAGGATCCCCTGATGGCCGTGGCCGGCCTCAATGTGAACCCCCGGTTCATCCCCTCCGAAGTCGAGGAGACGCTCGGCTTCTCCCTCCACGAAGATCCGTGGCGGCGCCCATGTGTCGACCTGGCGACAGAGTTCCACGGTGCCGATCACCCTTCGCCCGCACGCTTCCAGCAGCGGTTCACAGCGCTCTTCGACGGACTCGTGAAGGAAGTTCTGCTCCTTCACCGGTGCGCGGACCCGGACGACAGCCTTTCCGTATTCGCCGACATCGCTCAGACCGTCCGGGAGACGTTCATCCGCCCTGTCATTTTCCCCCTGAACAACGAAAAGATCTGCCATGCGTCGTGGCTGCGCCAAGAAGTCCTTCCTTGGTACTTCGAGCACGTGGCCGACGCGCGTCAGCGACTGCTGCAGATCGATGAGCGCGGCTTCGTGGCAGAGGTCGTCGGCATCCCGGGTTCGCCTTACGCATCGCACCAGTTCCATCCCGACGTGGGATACGTGTCCCGCGAGGAACCCGAGATGGCCTTCATCCGGGGTTGATCACGCCTTCGCGAGGGCTGCGGCTCCGAACGAGACGTCGAAGCGGTCGCACCAGATGCTCACGCTGGTGTACTGGGAAAGGTCGATGCCGGAAGGCAGCTCGTAGTTCTGATCGCCCTTGTTTCCCTTGAGCTTGCCCAGGGTGACGTACTTGCCGTCGTCGAATACCCGCCAGCCCGCCACGCCCTCCTTGACCGGCGCGTCGCTCAACAGCACCCGCAGATCGGGCCCGTTGCTGGTGTCGAGGTTCTCCAGGCGCAGTGTGTGGGAGCCGTCGGGCAGCCGGACGATCTTCACCGACCCGGTCGTCGCGTGCTCGTGGCTGATCAGCTCGCCCGAGGCGACCGTCCGCGGACCGGCCGCGGCCGACGGAGCGGAGCCCGCTCCCGGCCGGGCCGAGCCCGTCGCGGCGGGCAGTGCCTCGCGCACCGTCTCGTTCTGCCACAGCTTCCACGGCTGGAACCAGTACAGCCCCGCGCCGAGCACCACCGCGACCGCGATCACCGCTCCGACCAGCAACCGGCCCCGCCGCCTCGTGTTGCGCACTGTCGTACCTCTCCCTCGTGGACTCGTCCCACGCATTCAACGCGGTGGAGGCAGGCGGCACCACATCCCCACCGGTGACGAAACCCTTACGTCCGCGCCCGGGAACCGGCCGCGTACCTGCGGGTTCCGTAACGTCCGAGCGGGGTGAAGGACTGGCGACCGTCGCGAGGGTGACGGCGCCGACCGCGGCCGCGCCCAGCAGGCGGCCCGTCGCGGTCGCCGTACGGGCATCGTGGAGCCGGCCGGAAAACCTCGGAAGAGGGACACGCAGTCTCATGCGCCCATGACACCCGCAACCGAGCCCGCACGGGGGCCTGAGCGCCCTTGTGAAACGCTGACGCCTGCCCTACGCGGTGGGGGACTTGGGCCGGGACCCCGGTGTGCGGCTGGGGACGATCAGGGGCATGGGGCGGGTGCGCGGGCCGGGCGCCAGCCACCGGAGCAGACCCGTCACCAGGCCCGCCAGGTCACGTGTGCCGACGACGCGGAGCGTGACCGCGTCGCTGTGGCCGGAGGCGGCGCCTCCTGTTCCCACCACGGTCAGGCGGTAGAGACCGGGCGGGGTCCGGCGCGACGTACCGATCGACATCGGCGCCTTGCCCTGCGCGTCCATCGCGCCGATGCGGACGCTGACCAGCGGATGGGTCGAGAGCACCGAAACGTGCACCCCGGCGGGGTCCGTGCCCGTGATGCGTATCGTCGCCGCGGCGGTCGAACCTGCCGTCACCGTCAGCGCGCGGGGCTGGGCTACGAGTTCGAACGCGTCTTTCCCGGTCATGGCTGACCGCCCTTCTTCCGTAGCGGAGTGCAAGGGTGGCAATGCGTCAGTTCATTCCATTCTGGCGCGAATCTGGCGGTTGAGCTGCAGTTCCTCGTCGTAATATCCCTGCGGTACATGGGGCACCAACTGCTCGTACACCTGTATCGCTTCCTGTGCCGCACTGCGCGCCTCGTCGCGTCGGCCGTTCGCCTCGTACGCGCCGGCGAGCTGTGTCAGGTTCACCGCGAGGGGCGCCAGATGGAGAGCCGGTTCGGCGGCGGCCAGGAGCCATCGGGCCTCCGCCGCGGCCTCCAGGGCGGCGATCCCTTCCGCCGCGCTGCCGAGCACCAGCAGACCGATCCCGCGGTTGGCCTCGGCCGTCGCCCACAGCGGCAGGAACGTGAGGGGCTCGGCGGCCGCCAGTTCATCGAGGAGGTCGGCCGCCTCGGTCGTGGCCTGCAAAGCCTCCGGATAGCGGTCGAGCGCGGCGTACTGCGCGCATTGGGTGATGAGTGTGTTGGCCAGGCCCGCGAGCGCCAGGCCGGCGGACTCCCCCGCGGCCGACTGCCCGTCCACGAGCCGCCGGTAGCGCACCACTGCCTCGGTGGCGGCGGCCAGAGCCTCCCCGTGCTGAGCCAGCTGCGAAAGCACCACCGCCCACATGGTCAGCGCGGCGGCCAGCGGCCACGCTGCATCGTCCGGGTGGGTCCGCTCGTGCCTGCGGAGCAGTGCGAGGCCCTTGCGGACCCACCGGGCTCCTTCGGGTGCCCGGCCCGACAGCTGTAGGGCGTGGCCGAGGCCGACCAGGCTCTGGGCCAGGGCCATGCCGTACTGGGTCGGCGCCTCACGGGCCAGCGGCCGCCAGAGGCCGACCGCCTCCTCCAGGGCGGCCCGGGCCGGGTCCGCCACCCCCGCAGCGTTCAGGCGCGTGCCCTGGGTGTGCAGACAGGCGGCCAGCTCGGCCGCGTACCGCTCCGGGTGCGTCCGGTATGCCTCCCGGAGGAGGCCCACGGCCTCCTCCAGTGTCGTGAACGCCTCCTGGTGGTGGCCGGACTGGCCCAGTTGCGAGGCCTGGCCGGTCAACTGGGCGGCGAGCACGGGAGCGTACGCGGCAGGGCGGGCGGCCATCAGGTGCCGGGCATGGGCCACCGCCTCCTCCCTGACGGTGGCGGCCTCGTCCCACGCCATTGCGGCGTGCAGGATGTCGGCGAGCTGCGAGAGCGCGGTGACCAGTCCGTGCCGGTAGGCGTCGGGTTCCTGCTCGGCTGCTGCCCGGTGCAGTGCCACAGCCTCCCCGGCCACCTGCCGCGCGGTGTTCCGGCTGCCGAATCGGGACAGCAGGGAGGCCTGGGCGCTCAGCCCGACCGCCAGGGCGTACACGCTGTCCGCCTCGTCCGGCCGCATCCTGTCGCGCAGCAACCGGTTGCTCTCCGCCATGTCGGCCAATGCCTGTTCACGCTGCCCGGCGGCGGCCCGGATCACCGCAAGCCGGCCGAGAGCGAGCGCGAGCCGGCGCGGACCGTCGTGAACGTGATCGGCCAGTTCCTCGTTCAGCCGCCGCAGCAGCCATACGGCCGGCTCGGCCAGGGGAAGGGCTTCCTGGTCCCGGCCGGTCAGCTCTGCGCGTACGGCGTGATCCAGCATGGTGTCGGCGACCTCCGCCAACAGGTCGATGCTCTGCCGCCAGTCAGCGTCCGGCCCGGTGTTGTCCACGCTGGTCACCGCTTTGAAGGCCGCCCAGGCGAACCGCAGGGCCTCCAAACCCACCTCTGCCGCCTCGACGGACTGCCCTGCGCTATCGAGCCGGTGGCTCAGTACGCCCAGCGCCCGCAGATATCCGAGGACGTCGGTCGGCATGCGGACCACCGTGCTGCCGGGTGAGCCGGCATCGGCATCGGACAGCACCGAAGGACCGATGAATCCCGTTCGGGTTCCGGTCCTCGCCCCGGCCGGCACGGGAATGACGGGGGCGCTGCGCTGGTACTCCAGCACGACCAGATGCGCGACGTGGGCCGACCAGGGGGCCAGTACCTCGCTGGGTCCCGGTATCTGCAGGGACAGGGAGAGGAGGGCCCCGAGGTCGCGGCCGGGGCGATCGGCGATCTCCCACAGGGCGGCCAGGAGGGGACCGGGCCGCTCGGTCCGGGTGGCGGTACGCATCGCCGGTACGGTGAGGACGTCCTCGTGGCGTGAACAGAGGGCGGTCAGACCGGCGTCGAGCGCGCCGCGGAACACCGGGTGTGCGGCGGCCCTGGCGTACACCGTGACGAGCTGGGCGGCCTGCCGGTCGGTGCAGAGCACCATGAGCCGGTCCGCGAGCTCCGGGTTCGCCGCGAGCCTGCGTCCGACGAAGCGCTCGGCGAGCCGGTCCGGTTGCAGGCTGCCCCAGGGCTGTCCGGCGAATTCGGGCGGGTACAGGCCGGCCAGCCAGCCGTGGGCGCGATCGGCACTGCCGAGCGCCGGGATCCGGCCCAACAGGGTGTCCGCTTCGGAGCGGTCATGGGCCCCGAGCAGGAACGCGGCGGTCAGGCTGTCGGTCAGGGCCGGGGGCAGCGCGGCTTCGGCGCGGCCCAGGAGCCCCGCGGCGACCGCGGACCCTTTCCAGTACCGGGTTTCGTGGCGGAGCAGGCGGTCCTCCACACCGTCCGCTTGCTGCCGGGCTGGTCCCGGGTCGGGGCCTGGCGGGTCGGCGGTGTCCAGGAGATCGGCGAGTGCGGTCATGTGCAGGGTGAGGGCCGAGCCGTCGCCGAGGCGGCCCGCGGCGGGGTCCGGGAGTCCGGCGGAGATCACCGCCCAGTCGTGCTCCTGCTGCCCGGGCACGCGGGGCAGGGCGCCCGCCAGTGCGCCGACGGCTTCCCGGTAGGCAGCCCGTCGGCCCTCCTCGCTGTCTTCCAGGACGGGGAGCAGGGCGGTGCGCGCCCCTTCGAGGAGGGTCTCGGCCGTCTGGCTGGAGGCCGCGAGCTCCTCCCACCACGATTCCGCGGTCCGGGCCAACAGCAGGAGTTTGAACGGCTTGTCGGTGACCCGGGCGGCCGCCGCGTCCAGGAGCGCGGCGAGCTGTTCGATGCGGGTCTCGGCGTAGTCCACGACGAGGAGCAGGGGGCGCGCCGAGTCCTTGAGCGCTTCCAGGTCCGCCTCCCGCGCACGCACCCCGGGCCACAGGACGACGTGGCCCCGTGCGCCCAGCAGGGATCCGAGGTGGTGGGCCAGGCGGGTCTTGCCCTGGCCTCCCGGGCCGTGGACCAGGGTCGCGCCGAATCCCGGCTGCCGGGCCCAGGCGGTCAGCTGGTCCAGCAGTTCCGTCCGGCCCCGGAACGGCACCACGGCGTTCCGGGCGAGCAGCAGAGCGGCAGGTGAGGCGGAGGGTCGGCCTCCGGCGGCGGCGAGGGCGCCGGTGTCGGCGAGCCTCTGCCATTCGACCGGCAGCAGCCGTTCGGCCCACCCCCGTGCGTGGCCCGGGGGCGGACCCGTGTGCGCGTCCAGCGCGGCGCGGAAGTCCCCGTTGTGCATGAGGACGTAGGCCGGGACGGCCTCCAGCTGCCGACGGCGGTGTTTCGCCGGGTGCTGGGCGATCACGCCGACGAGCAGATCGCCGCTGAACAGTGCGGCTCCCGACAGGCCGCCCCAGGGCGAGCCGGCCGCGTCGGGGACTGCGTCCAGCGGATCGTCCAGGTTCATCACGTACCGGTTGCCGACCATCCGGTCGCCGGGATTGATGCGCCCGGTCGGCTGCGCGGTCTCGGCGTACTCCGCTTGCTGGAAGGCGTCGGGCAGGCCCCAGGCGCGACAGGGAGCGCTCTGACTGTCCGTCACCAGGTGTCCCCAGCGGACCGGCCGGCCCGCGGCCGGCACCCAGGTGGCGGAGGTCACCTGGACGAGGGCCGCGTCGTCCCGTCCGCCAGGGGTGCCGCGCCACACCACTCGTCCGCGGAAACTCCCGGAGCGGCCCGGTAGGAAGAGGTTCGCCTCGTCGCCCGCCGGGCCCACCACATGGGCCGAGGTGAGGACGAGGTCCGGCCCGACCAGATATCCGGAACCAGGACTTCCGCCCGTGCGGCGTACGCCGACGATCCGTTCCCTGTCCATCCACTCCCCCTTGCGGCGCGGACCCCGTCAGCCGGGCCCGATGCTGGTTGAAGGCGGTGCGGTCCCCGGTCAGGCGCAGGGTTCGATGTACCCGGCGGTCGCTCCCGGCCCTTCGGCCCGCCCGGCCGAACCGGCGATGAGCAGGTCCCCTCCGCCGGCCGCCTGCGGGGTCACGGTGAACTTCACCCGCTGGGTGGTGGCCCTGGCCGCGCCGCCCCCGGCCTCCGCGCTCACCACCCACGCCTTGAAGCCGGCCCGAGCGGTGGCGTCCACCCGCATCTCCAGGGCGAACTCCATCTCGATCGGGCCCACTTTGAACTCGACGCCACTGCCCGCGCCACGCGCGGCCGCCTCCATCAGCTCCGCCCTGATCACCTCGACCGCATCGGCGAGTTCGACGTCCATCAGTCCCCCAACAGTCGGATTTCCGGCAAACGACACGGACGTCATTCCCCCCGTGCGCACGCTCCACGCCCTCCGCCCCAGGGCTTTGCCGAGAAGCGCGCAGACCGATGCTTGCGAAGCGGACCGGCGGTCCGTACGCTCTCACCTATACGGACTATCGGTCCGCTTTTCTTCCGTGCCCGAGCAGAACGGAAGCCTCGATCGTGACCATGTCCATGACCGCCTCGGAGTTGTACCGCCACGGTCTGCAGCTGCTGCTGGAGAAGGACATCCCCGCCTGGGTGGAGCTGTGGCACGAAGACGGCGTCCTCGAGTTCCCCTTCGCACCCGAAGGGTGGCCCCCGCGCCTCGACGGCAAGGCCGCGGTCGGCGACTACATGCGCCACTACCCCGACCACGTCGACGTCCACGACTTCCCCGACGTGAAGATCCACCAGACCACCGTCGCCGAGACGATCGTGGTGGAGATGCGCGGGGTCGGCCGCCTGGTGGAGACCGGCACCCCCTACGACATGACGTACATCGCCGTGGTCACGGCCAAGGACGGTCGCATCACCTCCTACCGCGACTACTGGAACCCGCTCGCCGTGTCCCGGCCCGGCGCCGACTTCGCAGGAGCGAACCGATGAAAACCCCCGCCGCCACCCTGGTCATCGGGGCCACCGGCACCACCGGCCGCCGGGTCACCGCCGGGCTGATCGCCGAGGGCCACCGCGTCAGGGCCGCCGGCCGGAACGCCACCCCGGTGGCAGGCGCCGAGGCCGTCCGCTTCGACTGGAACGATCCCGCGACCTGGGACGAGGCCCTCGACGGCGTCGACCGCGCCTACCTCGTCCCGCCCATCGGCTCGTCGGACCCGGCCGCGGTCATGCTGCCCTTCCTCCGCCGGGCCCGCGCGGCGGGCGTGCGCCGCGCGGTGCTGCTCAGCTCGTCGGCGATCCCCGCGGGCGGTCCGGCGGTGGGCCAGGTCCACCAGGCCCTGCCCGGCCTGTTCGAACAGTGGGCGGTGCTGCGGCCCTCCTGGTTCATGCAGAACTTCGCCGACGCCGCCCCCCACGCCCGCAGCATCCGCGACGAGGGCGCCATCATGTCGGCCTCGGGAGAGGGCCGCGTCGGGTTCATCGACGCCGAGGACATCGCCGCCGTCGCCGTACGCGCCCTGACGGACGACCAGGCCCCCAACACCGACCTGATCCTGACCGGGCCGCAGACGCTGAGCTACGCCGAGGTCGCCGCGACCATCGCCGAGGTCACCGGGCGGCCCGTGGTGCACCGGCAGCTGACCTTCGAGCAGCTGCGGGACCGCTGGGCGGCCGAGATACCGCTGGAGTTCGCCACCATGCTGGCCTGGATGGACCGCGCCATCGCGGAAGGGGCCGAGGACCGCACCTCGGACACCGTCCAGCGCCTCACCGGCCGCCCACCGGGCACGTTCCGCGCCTTCGCCGAACGGGAAGTGCCGCGCGGCAGGTGATGTGCGGTGACGATCCACCGTTGCGGCGCGGGACCGTGCACGAGCTCGAACTCGCCGCGCGCCGCCACCCGGGCGCCCTCCGTCCGGCGGCAGCGCGTATCTTCGACTGGCCCGACGCCCAAGAGGAGGACCTGTGACCCAGCGCCCGGAGCGTGCGGACGCCCTGCGCAACCGAGAGGCCGTGCTGGCTGCCGCCGACGCCCTCTTCGCCGCCAGCAGCAGCCCCCACGGCGTGTCGATGGACGACATCGCCGCGGCCGCGGGCGTGGGCAAGGGCACCCTGTTCCGCCGCTTCGGCGACCGCGCCGGCCTGATCGGCGCCGTGATCGCCTCCCGCCTCGAACCCCTGCGGCAGGCCGTGCAGGAGGCGCAGGACGCGGCCGGGTCCTCCCCGCGGCAGCGGGTGCTGGACCTCCTCGACGCCTCACTGCGTTTCAAGATCGAGAACCGGCGCCTGATGTCGGCCGCCGAGGACGCCGGCCTCAGCAGCCCCTACCAGGCCGAGCACTACGGCTGGTGGCACGAAACCCTCCGTACGGCACTGGGCCAGGTGCCCGGCGTCCACGACGCGGACTTCACCGCCCACGCCCTGCTGGCCGCCATCCGCGCCGACCTCGTGGCGCACCTGATCGACGACCGGAAGATGACGCCCGAGGGCCTGCGGTCCTCCCTCGCGGCCCACATCGACAACGTCCTCGGCGGCGCCTCCGGTCCGCGCGGCACGCGCAAGGAGGCGTGAGCGACCGCTCCCCGGCGGGCGGCCCGGCCACCACCCGAACATCGGCACGGTCCCGTAGGCATCCACGGCTTACGGAAGGCGTACGGATGGCTTGCGCAGGACGGCCGGGGCACCGCCCGTTTCCGAGCCGGACGATCCCGGACCGTCCGTGACGCGGCCTGAGCGGCGTGCGAGGCTGACCGCATGCACCCCGAACCACCACGCCGGATCCTCGTCGTCGACGACGACCCGACGGTCACCGAAGTCGTCACCGGCTATCTGAAGAACGCCGGCTTCGTCGTCGACACCGCCGCCGACGGACACGAGGCCCTGGCGTGCGCCGCGAGCGGTCGGCCCGACCTCGTCGTCCTGGACCTGATGCTTCCCGGACTGGACGGCATCGACGTGTGCCGCGGCCTGCGCGAGGCCTCACCGGCGCCCGCCGTCATCATGCTCACGGCGCGGGGAGACGAGGAGGACCGTGTGCTCGGCCTGGAGGTCGGCGCCGACGACTACGTCACCAAGCCCTTCAGTCCGCGCGAACTCGTCCTGAGGGTGGCGGCCGTACTGCGCCGCCGTGCGGCCGTCGCGGGCGAGCCCGGAACCGGAACCCTCCTGAGGGCCGCTGACCTCGTGGTCGACCCGGCCGCCCGCCGAGCCGTCCAGGGCGGCAAGGAACTCGCCCTCACCCTGCGGGAGTTCGACCTCCTCGTCTACCTGATGCGCAATCCGGGACGGGCCGTCAGCCGGGAGCAGCTCCTGCAAGAGGTATGGGACTGGGAGTTCGGCGACCTGTCCACCGTGACCGTCCACGCGCGACGGCTTCGGACCAAGATCGAGGAGGACCCGGCCAACCCCAGACTGATCCAGACCGTCTGGGGTGTGGGTTACCGCTTCGACTCCTCCACGGAGGAGGGATGACCTCGATGCGGGAGGAGGACCTGGTCCTCATCGCCCTGTACGCCCTGGGCGGCGCGGCGGTGGCCGGTGCGCTCGGGGCCGCGGTCCTGCGTGCGGTACGACACCGGTCGACGGCGGTCTCGCTGGCGGTCGTCGCGGCCGTCTCCGTGACGACGATGCTCGCCGGGACGCTCACCGTCGCCTGGGCGATGTTCCTGTCGCAGCACGACTTGGCCGTGGTCACGACGGTCGTCGCCGTGGCCGCTGTCGTCTCCTTCGCGCTGGCCCTCGTACTGGGTCGATGGGTGTACGTCCACAGCCAGGCCCTGGCCCTCGCGGCGCGTTCCTTCGGTGACGGCGGCTCGTTCGCCGCGCCGGACGAGGCCGGGACCGCGGAGCTGGCCCTCCTCAGCAGGGAACTGGCCGTCACCAGCGCCAAGTTGAACGAGTCGCGGGAACGCGAGCGGGCGTTGGAGTCCTCCCGGCGGGAACTCGTCGCATGGATCTCGCACGACCTGCGGACTCCGCTGGCGGGTGTACGGGCGATGGCGGAGGCCCTGGAGGACGGGGTGGCCACCGACCCCGAGCGGTATTTCCGCCAGATCCGGACGGAGGCGGATCGGCTCAACACCATGGTCGGCGATCTCTTCGAGCTCTCCCGCATCCATGCGGGGGCCCTGTCGCTGACGCCGACCCGGATCTCGACGTACGACCTGGTCGGCGACGCGTTGGCCGGCGTCGAGGCGCTCGCCCGGCAGCGCGGCGTCCGGCTCGTGGGAGAGCGGGTCGCGTCGCTGCCGATCGAGGTCGACGGCAAGGAGATGACGCGCGTCCTGTGCAACCTGCTCAGCAACGCACTCCACCGGACGCCGGCCGACGGCACGGTCGCGATCGCCGCGGAGCCCGGTGAGGGCGACCGGGTAGTGCTCTCGGTGACCGACGGCTGCGGCGGCATCCGGGAGCAGGACCTGCCCCGGGTCTTCGACACCGGCTGGCGCGGCAGCGAGGCGCGCATGCCCCCGGGCAGCGCGGGTCTCGGCCTGGCGATCGTCCGGGGCATCGTCGAGGCGCACGCGGGCCGAGCCAGCGTGCGCAACGTGCCCGACGGCTGCTGCTTCGAGGTGACCCTGCCCAGGGCCAGTGCCTAGTGCTGTGGCCGGGAAGGTACCTGAGCCCCCGAGGCCTGGGTCAGGTGGTCCGGCCGGCGTCCGCTTCTCGGTGCATGCCCGCGCACAGGGCCCAGACGATGAAGATGTTGATGGCGATCAGCACCGTGGCCCACAGGGGGTAGTACGGCACCCACAGGAAGTTGGCGATCGCGCCCAGACCGGCAACGGCGACGCCGAAGAAACGCGCCCACAGCGCGCCGCTGATGACGGAGCAGCCCGCGAAGATGAGGAGGATGCCCAGAATGAGGTGCACCCAACCCCAGCCCGCCAGGCTGAACTCGAACACGTAGTGGCGCGTCGCGAGGAACAGGTCGTCCTTGGCGATGGCCGCGATCCCTTCGAAGAGCGCCATCGCTCCACCGAAGATCATCAAGGCTGCCGCCAGAACGGTGGTACCGGACGTGGGCGCGTGCCAGGGACTCGGGGGTGCGTTGCTTGAGAGGGGTCTGCTGGCGTCACTGGCCATTTCGATCTCCATGGGTTGCAGAGCCGGACTGGCGTGCCGAGACCGGCGGGATCCCCCGTTTCAGCGTGGCACGGCAGCTTTGCATCGGCATTCCGGCCTACGACGCTCAGGACGGCAGGAGTGCCGTGGGTCGCGGGATGCCGAAGGGCTTACGAAGGATTACCGTGCGTTGAGGTCCAGTCCCCAACCGGGAGGCGCCCATGTCGGAGCTGATCGTGATCGGGTACGACCATCCCGAGACGGCCCGGCAGGCCTACGCCACGGTGCAGGAGCTGCACCGTGACCACGTCATCAGCGTGAGCGGGCTGGCGGTGGTGTCGGTGGACGCGGAGGGCGAGACGCACGTGGACACGCCGAGCCGGCTCATCGGCCCGTCCGCTGCGGCGGGCGCGGTGTGGGGCATGGTCTTCGGCGTGCTGTTCCTCCTGCCGGGCGTCGGACTCGTGGCCGGCGCGGCGGTGGGCGGACTGCTCGGGAAGCTCGGCAAATCCGGGGTCGACGACTCCTTCCGCCGGCAGGTCCAGGATCTCCTCAAGCCGGGGTCGGCGGCCGTGGCGATCATGGGCCTGATGGTCTCGGAGGACAGGTTCACCGATGCCATGCGGAGGCATGGTGGCACGGTCCTGCAGACCTCGCTCGGCGCGGCGGAGGAGAACGAGCTGGCGGAGCAGCTGGCGGGCTCCCCGCCGTAGGCATGCAAGGCGTGCAAGGCTTGCCAGCAGGCACGGCAGAAGGCGCCTGACCTGGGCTTTTGCCCGAGTCAGGCGCCTTCGGCGATCCTCCCGCACTGCACGGCCCGGGCACCCGGGCGGAGATCATCCGGACTGCTCCTCCTTGCCCGCCTCGTTGTCGGGGTTCCGGCCTGGGTCGCGGTGCGGAGCGTTGCCGGCGGCCTGGCCCGACTTGGTGTCGGGGACCTCGCCGGGAGCCCTGCCGGCACCTGGGTCCGACGCCTTGCCAGAGTCCCGGCCCGACTCGCCAGCCGGCTTGCTGCCGGGGTTCTGGCCCGACCCGTCACCCGGCTTGCTGCCGGGGTTCTGGCCCGACCCGTCACCCGGCTTGCTGCCGGGGTTCTGGCCCGGCTTACTACCCGGCTCCTTGACGGGGTCTGGGTCCGACGCGTTGCCGGGGACCTGGCCCGGCTCGTGGCCCTGCTTGCTACCGGAGCCCTTCACCGGGTCCTGGTCCGACGCCTTGCCAGAGTCCCGGCCCGACTCGCCAGCCGGCTTGCTGCCGGGGTTCTGCCCCGACCCGTCACCCGGCTTGCTGCCGGGGTTCTGGCCCGGCTTGGTACCCGGCTCCTTGACGGGGGCTGGGTCCGACGCCTTGCCGGGGACCTGGCCCGGCTCGTGGCCCTGCTTGCTACCGGAGCCCTTCACCGGGTCCTGGTCCGACGCCTTGCCGGGGTCCTTCCCCGAGCCTTGATCCGGCGTCTTGCCGGGGTCGTTGTCCGGATCCTGACCTGATGCGTTGCCGGGCTTGACGCCCGGCCCCTGCACGGGGTCTCGGTCCGGGGCCTTGTCGGGGACCTTCCCCGGGTCCTGGCCCGGCTTGTTGCCGGGATTCGGGGCCGGGTCCTGGCCCGGCTTGCCGCCCGGTTCCTTCGAGGGGTCCTGGTCCGAGGCCTTACCGGGGTCCTTCCCCGGGCCTTGGTCCGGCACCTTGCCCGGGTCCTGGCCCGGCTTGCCGCCCGGCTCCTTCGCGGGGTCCTGGTCCGACGCCTTAGCGGGGCCCTTCCCCGGGCCTTCGTCGAGCGTCTTGCCCGGCTCCTGGCCCAGCTTGTTGCCGGGATTCGGGGCCGGGTCCTGGCCTGACGCATGGCCCGGCTTGCCACCCGGCTCCTTCGCAGGGTCCTCGTCCGATACCTTGCCCGGGCCCTTCCCCGGACCTGGGTCCAGCGCCTTGCCCGGGTCCTGGCCCAGCTTGCTGCCGGGGCTCTGGACCGGATCCTGGCCCGGCTTGCCGCCCGGTTCCTTCGCGGGGTCCGGGTCCGACGCCTTACCGGGGCCTCCGTCGAGCGTCTTGCCCGGCTCCTGGCCCACCTTGGTGCCGGGATTCGGGGCCGGGTCCTGGCCTGACTCCTGGCCCGGCTTGCCACCCGGCTCCTTCGCAGGGTCCTGGTCCGACACCTTGCCCGGGCCCTTCCCCGGACCTGGGTCCAGCGCCTTGCCCGGGTCCTGGCCCAGCTTGCTGCCGGGGCTCTGGACCGGGTTCTGGGCCGGGTTGTTGCCCGGGGCGATTCCGGGGGCGGGGCCGGGGGCCTGGGCTGGGGGTTGTGCCTCGGGGCCGTCCCTGTCGGGCTGCCCGACCTGGTTCCGGGCGGTCGGCTGCTGCGCCGCCGGCTGAGGGAGCGAGGGCAGGGTCGGGTAGCGGGAGTCGGAGGTCTGGCCCTTCGGCGGCGGGATCTCCTGGTCGTAACTGCCCCGCACGTCGCCGCTCTGGCGGCCGTACCAGCCCTTGCGGTCCTGGTCGAAGATCGTGACCGTCTTCACCGGCTTCTCGGCGGGCCTGACCGCGACGCGATCGGAGGATTGGAACGCCGTCCACGCCTTGCCGCTGTACGTCTGCCTGCCCTGGACCGCGACGGGCGGGGCCAGGGGGTTGCCGCACGCGCAGCGGACGCGGGGTACGCCGCGGTCGTCGACCAGGACGGACGTGCCGGCCTGCAGGATCGCCTGGTAGTCGGTGGGCGCGCCGCTCCGGTACCCGTGGTTGGTGACCCGGGTGTCCCAGCCCAGCCGAACGGGCGTCAGGGCCCGCAGGTAGGCGGCGATGTCGGGCTGCCCGATGCGCAAGGGGGCGGCGAAGGCCTGCCCCTTGTCCCGGTGCTGCGCGAGGAACCCGATCTGCTTCTCGACATCGCAGCTCGCGACGTTCCGCGTGCCCCCGTACAGCCCCGGGTACCCGCCGTTGACCTCAAGGGTGCGCGTACCGTTCGCACCGTCCTTCGGCTTGCCCGCGACGACCGGCACGACTCCGGCGTCCTTGGACGCCGTGGCCGACGAGGGGGTGAACGGATCGGGGCCGACCGCCGAGGCGGACGCGAGGAAGACCTCTCCGCCGGCCGCCCTGTCCCCGCCCATGACGGTGACGGCGAGGGCCACCGCAGTCGCCATGACCACCACGGTGCTCACACTCAGCACGGTTCTGCGCGACCGCCACCGCCGGGCCGACCCTCCGCGGCGACGACCCGGCTCACCCGGCCCGCCACTGACGGGCGGCTGACCGGGAGGCGGGGGCGGGGGCGGGGGCGGCGGCGCTGGTGGCGGCAGTGACCCCGTCGTCGAGGACGGAGGCCCTGTCGGTGCAGGGTGGCCATTGGTCGACCGGCCGGACAGCGGACCGGCCGGGGGGCCGGTGGGGCGCTCGGACGCGGGAGGCAGGGAGCTCACGACACTCTCCCCCCGACGTAGGGCAAGGGCATCGGGAAATTCATGGTCATTCGCATGTCCGGCTCCTTATCGCAACGATGGCCTCCACGTCACGGGGGCGGAATCGATGGACGTCCGCTCCCGCGAGGAAAGGTGAAGGGGCGGCCGGACGGGGCCGTCCCTTCACGAGTAGACGCGGGTGGGCCCACCCGCTCTGCGTGGGCCCACGTATTGAGTAAGCCCTTGACCTCGGCACACGTCATGTTCCGGATGTTCGGGACTTGACAGGTGAAAACGGCACCGCCGGCACGTTCGGCCTCCGACCGCTCGGGCGTAGGCTTCGCTCAGCATGGACGCGGCGGGGGCGGAGCACATGACGGCAGAGACGGCACAGGCGTGGGGGGCGACCCTCGATTCGGTCGTGGTGTACGCGCAGGGGGCGGTCTGCCGCCGCCTGGCCCGGGGCAGTGTGCCGCCCGACGGGCGGGTGCGGGTGACGGGACTGCCCCGCTCGCTGGATCCGGGCTCGCTGCGGGCCCGTGTCCTGGGCGCCCCCGGGGTGCGCGTCACCGAGGCCCGGGTGGAGGTCGAGGCCGCGCCGCTCGGTACGGGCACGCCCGACGCGTTGCGGCGCGAGGTCGAGCGGCTGAGCGACGCGTACGCGGCGGCGCAGGGGCGCCGGGACCGGCAGCTGAGCGTGATCGAGGAGGTCAGAGCCCTCCACCCGGTCCCCCCGCCCCGCAAGCGCGATGACCCGCACCGCCGCACCCCGGTCGACGCGTGGCTGGAGCTCGCCGACTTCGTCGACGAGCGGCTGACGGGACTGCACGCCCGCCTCGTCGAGCTGGAGGAGGCGCTGCGCACCGCCGAGCACGAACTCACCGTCGCCGCCGACCGGCTCGCCCGCGCCTCCACCGACGCACCGTCAGCGCACGTGGAGACCACGGTCTGCGCCCTCCTGACCCTCGACGGCGCGGACGGCACCGACGGCACGGATGGCGCCGAGGTGGAGCTGGAGCTGGAGTACGGGGTGCCCGGCGCCGTCTGGGTGCCGACCTATCGGCTCACTCACCGTCAGGGCGACGGCAGCGGCCGTCTGGTGCTGCGCGCCTCGGTCGCCCAGCGGACCGGCGAGGACTGGACCGGTGTGCGCATCGCCCTGGCCACCGCCGATCTCCGGCGCCGCACCGACCTGCCGCGGCTCCGCTCGATCCGGATCGGACGCCGTCAGCCCGCCCCCGCGCCTTCCGGCTGGCGCGAGCCTCCGGCAGGGCTCGCAGACCTGTTCGCCGGGTACGCGGCGGCCGGTCCCCGACCCGCCGCGGCCGGCCGACCGGCCGCTGTCGGAGCCCGCTCCGCTCCCGTGGCTGCCGCGGGCGACCGCGCCTCCGGTCCCGTTCCGCCACCGCCGCCTCCCCCGCTACCGGCACCGCAGGGCTACGGCGGACCGCCGCCCTCGGTCCCGGTGCCCGGCGGCCCTCCCCCCGAAGCCTTCGGCGCCATGGCACCCGCCCCGGAGCGGCGGGTCCGGTCGCGTCCGGCCGGCCGTCCCGGCGCCGGCGGCGGGTTCGCGGCGGCCCCCGCCGCCATGGCCCCGGCAGCACCCGCGGCTCCCGCGGCCCCTGCGGCGCCCGGCCAAGCTGCCCCGCCGCCCCCTCCGGCCCCCGTGGCCGGCCCGCCCCAGCCGAGCGGCGCCGAGCTCGACTACGCCGCCCTCGTCCTGAGCGGCCCCGACGAGCCGGGCGCCCGCCGCGGCCGGCTGTTCCCCGGCTCCCCCTTCGACCCGGTGGCGGACGAATACCGCCGCCGCGCCGAGGCAGTGGCCGACCTGCCGCTGCCCGGACGGGCCGTGCGGCCCCGCGAGTCGGCGGGTTCCTTCGACCACCGCTTCGATGCCGCCGCCCGCGCCGACATCCCCTCGGACGGTACCTGGCACACCGTCACCATCGCCGAGGTCCCGGTCGGCCTGCGCACCGAGTACCTCTGCGTACCGTCCGTGGAGGACGCCGTGTACGCGACGCTGGTGCTCTCCAACGCCACCGACCAGGCACTGCTGGCCGGCCCCGTGGAGGTCGTCGTCGACGACGAGTTCCTGCTGACCGCCGCGCTGCCCACGCTCGCGCCCGGCGGTGTCCGCCGGGTGGGGCTCGGGCCTGCCGAAGGCATCCGGGTCACCCGCCGTACGAACCTGCACGAGTCGACCTCGGGCCTGCGGGGCAACACCACCGTGCTCGACCACCGCGTCCACGTGGAGCTGGCCAACCGGCTCGCGCGGCCCGTCACCGTCGAAGTCCGCGAGCGGGTGCCGGTCACCTCCGAACCGGACGTCCGGATCGAGGAACGGGCCGACTGGACGGCGCCCGAGGAGGGCACCGGGCCCGAGCACCACGCCCCGGGCACCCGCGTCTGGCGGCTGGACCTGCCCGCAGGCGCCACCGCCGCCCTCGACGGCGGCTACGAGATCCGCATCCCGACCGGCAAGGCCCTGGTCGGCGGCAACCGCAGGAGCTGACACCCGCCATGTCCACGGCCCCGAAGCCGATCGCCCTTCCCGTCACCGCCGTCACGTGCCTGGAGGACCGCGCCCATGTCGAGCGCGCCGTCGTACTGGACCTGGAAGCCGGGGTCCAGCGGCTGCGTCTCGGGCCGGTCAGCGCGCTGGCCGTCGACCGGACCCTCCATGCCGAGCTGACCGCCGAGTCCCCCGCGACCGTGCTCGACGTGCGGATCGTACGCAGCTGGACTCCGCGCGGGCCGCGGCCGTCCGCCGACGACGACTCCGCCCTGCGCCAGCGCCTACACGCCCTCGAAGAGGAGCGAGTGGGTCTGGGGCAGCGGCGCGACCGGCTGCACGCCCGCCTCGGTCTGCTCGGCCGCCTCGCCGCCGATCTGCTGCGGGACATCGGCGAGGGCGCGGGCTCCGGGGAGGCCGAACGGCCCCGCTGGGCCCGCGAACTGGACCGGCTGGACGCCGAGCGCGACACGTACGGCGAGGAACTCCGCACCGTCGAGGCCCGGTTGGCCGCCCTCGCCAGCGAACTCGGTGCAGTCCAGCGGGCCATGGACCTCTCCGAGGAAGAGCCCGCCGAGCTGGTCGGCCATGTCGAGCTGACCGTGGAGGCCGCGGCCGCCGGGCCGGCCGAGCTGCGCCTGAGCCACCTCACGCCCTGTGCGCTGTGGCGGCCCGCCTACCGGGCCGTACTCGAAGGGGACGCCCTGACGCTGGAGACCGACGCGATGGTCTGGCAGCGCACCGGTGAGGACTGGTCGGACGTACGGCTGACCCTGTCGACGGCCCGCTCGGCGCTGGCCGGTGATCCGCCGCGGCTGGGCGAGGACCGGCTGACGCTCAAGGACCGCTCCGCGGCGGAGCGCCGCACGGTCGACGTCGAGCTGCGCGAGGAGGAGATCGGGGCCCTCGGACCGGCCCCCGTGCTCGGCCTGCCGGGGGTGGACGACGGTGGGGAGGCGCGCGTGCTGAGCTCCCCCGCGCCGGTCTCCGTGCCTGGTGACGGCCGGGCCCACCGGGTGCCGCTCTCCGTCTTCACCACGGCCGCGAGCAGCGAGTACGCCTGCTCACCCGAGCTCTCGCCGCTGGTCACCCAGGTGGTGCGGTTCGACAACGTGTCCGGCCACGCGCTGCTCGCCGGGCCGGTGGACCTGGTGCGCGGCAGCGGGTTCAGCGGTCGCGGCACGCTGGACTTCACCGCCCCCGGCGCCCCCGTCGAGCTCGCCTTCGGCAGCTGCGACGACCACGGGGTGGTCCGGCAGGCGGAGGAGTCCCGCGATGCGGCCGGAATCATGCAGCGCACCGTGGTCACCCGCACGGTCCGGCTGCACCTGTCCCGGTTCTCCGCCCCCGGGGAGCACGGCGATCGGGTGGTCGTCCTCAGGGAGCGGATCCCGGTCTCCGAGGTCTCGGCGGTGGAGGTGCGCCTGCGCAAGGACGCCTGCTCCCCGATGCCCGGGGAGGTCGACGCCGAAGGCATCGCCCGCTGGGACATCGCCCTCCCGCCCGGCGGCCGCCGTACGGTCACCCTGGTCTACGAGCTGTCGGCGAGCTCCAAAGTCGCCGGGCTCTGAGCCCAGGGCTGTTGCCCGATCGCCGTGTACCTGCGCCGGGACCTGCCATGCTGAGCGGGTTCGATTCGATCCTCACCTCGGAGGTTCTGATGCGTGCAGGCGTCGTTGTCGCCGCGCAGCCCGGTGTGGAGGACCTCGCCCTGCGGGCCGAGGAGTTGGGCTTGCACAGCTTCTGGGTCAACGACACCCCCATGGTCCACGGCGACCCCTTCGTCGCCTTGAGCCTGTGTGCGAAGGCCACCAGCCGCATCAGGCTCGGCATCGGAGTGACCTCGCCGGCGCTGCGCTCGGCCCCGGCCGCCGCGAGCGGGCTCGCCAGCCTCAACGCCCTGGCACCGGGCCGGATCATCTGCGGAGTCGGCACCGGAAACACCGCCCGGCGCACCCTGGGCATGCGGCCGACCACGGCGGCCGGCCTGGAGGACTTCACCGCAGCGCTGCAGGACCTGTGCGCCGGACGTTCGACCGAGTACCGGGAAGGTGACCGGGTCCGCGACATCCGGTTCCTGCACGCCGGGGCGCACGTGAACACCGCCGACCCGATCGAGTTCGTCGTGGCCGCGCTGCTCGGACCGAAGGCCGCCGCCGTCGCCGGCCGCCGCGGCACCGGCCTCATCTCCTTCGGCCTGCTGGACCCCACCGCCTGGCACGCGCTGCAGGACACCCGCCGCGACGCCGCCCAGGGCACACCCAGCGCCCCCGACTCCCACACGGACTCCCGCACGGACTCCTACGTGGTCACCTCGCTCCACCTGCTCGACGAGGACGAGGACCCCCGCGGCGACGCGGCCCGGGACGCGACGGGCCACCTCGTCCTGTCGCTGCTGGCCTTCGCCGCCGACACGGCCGCCGACACGGCCGCCTTGGCCGGGCAGCTCGGCCCCGAGGAACGCGAGGCGGTGCGGCGGCTCCTCGACCGGCGCGGCACCACCGCCACCGCGCCGGACCGGCACACCAAGCTCTACCCCAACTACCTCGGACGCATCGCACCGCAGGACCGGGACCTGGTCCTGCCCTCGCTGATGAACACCCTGGCCCTGGTCGGCACCCGCGACGACCTCCTCGCCCGCATCACCACCCTGGAACAGGCCGGCGTCGACGAACTCCTCATCCAGCCGGTGGTCGATCCGCCCACCGAGATGGCGCTGCTCGCGAAACTCCTCACCTGAGCCGGGCGGGACAACCCGCCCGGCCGGAAAACAATTCCGCTTCCGATTCTCATATCAGCGCGATGATCGCGATGATCGGAATGCGTTTCGGACTTCTCCTGCTTGTTACGCGGGGCTGCCCTGCGTGTTCTCGTAGCGGTGTGCTCTGCGGTGCGCGACCATACGGACGCTGATACGCGCTCGATTATCGGCGTCGTTCGCGTCGAGAGCAGACGGCCAGCAGAGGGAAACACCGAGACAGGAAGAAGGACGGACGTGTCCGGCAGCGAAAGCGAGAACCCAGCAATCCCCTCCCCGGCCCCCGCGCCCCCGCGCCCCCGGACGAACCGGGACTGGTGGCCGAATCAGCTGGACCTTCAGGTTCTCCACCAGCACTCGCCCCTGTCCGATCCGATGGGTGAGGACTTCGACTACGCGAAAGAGTTCGCGACCCTGGACGTCGACGCGCTCAAGCGGGACGTCTTCGAGGTCATGACCGACTCGCAGGACTGGTGGCCCGCCGACTACGGCCACTACGGCCCGCTCTTCATCCGGATGAGCTGGCACGCCGCAGGCACCTACCGCATCGAGGACGGCCGGGGCGGTGGCGGCTCCGGCGCCCAGCGTTTCGCCCCCCTCAACAGCTGGCCGGACAATGCGAGCCTCGACAAGGCGCGCCGTTTGCTCTGGCCGGTCAAGCAGAAGTACGGCCGGAAGATCTCATGGGCCGATCTCCTGGTTTTCGCCGGCAACTGCGCCATGGAATCGATGGGGTTCAAGACCTTCGGGTTCGGCTTCGGGCGACCGGACATCTGGGAGCCCGAGGAGATCTTCTGGGGAACCGAGGACACCTGGCTCGGAGACGAACGCTACAGCGGCGACCGGGAACTCTCCGGTCCTTTCGGTGCCGTGCAGATGGGACTGATCTACGTCAATCCGGAAGGGCCCGACGGCAATCCGGACCCGCTCGCCGCCGCCAGGGACATTCGCGAGACCTTCGCGCGCATGGCGATGAACGACGAGGAGACGGTCGCGCTCATCGTCGGCGGCCACACCTTCGGGAAGTGCCACGGCGCGGTCGATCCCGAGTACATCGGTCCGGAACCCGAAGCCTGCCCCATCGAGCAGCAGGCCATCGGCTGGAAGAACGCGTACGGCAGCGGCAAGGGCGTCGACACGCTCACCAGTGGGCTGGAGGGCGCATGGACCTCCGAGCCGACGAAGTGGGACAACGGGTACCTGGACAACCTGTTCCGGTACGACTGGGAGCTGACGACGAGCCCCGCGGGCGCGAACCAGTGGACCCCCAAGGACTCCTCGGCCCAGGGCACCGTGCCCGACGCCCACGATCCGTCGAAGCGGCACGCTCCCATGATGCTGACGACGGACCTCTCGCTGAAGCTGGATCCGGTCTACGCACCGATCTCCAAGAGCTTCCACGAGAACCCGGACAAGCTCGCGGAGGCCTTCGCCAAGGCCTGGTACAAGCTGCTGCACCGCGACATGGGCCCCCTCACGCGCTACCTCGGCCCGTGGATCGCCGAGCCGCAGCTGTGGCAGGACCCGGTACCGAAGGTCGACCACGAGCTGGTCTCGGACGCGGACATCGCCGACCTCAAGCGCAGGATCCTCGCCTCGGGACTGTCCATCTCCCAACTGGTGACGACGGCTTGGGCGGCGGCGGCGAGCTTCCGCGGCACCGACAAGCGCGGCGGGGCCAACGGGGCGCGGATCCGGCTCGCGCCGCAGAAGGGCTGGGAGATCAATGACCTGCCCGAGGTGGCCGAGGTGTTGCAGGCCCTCGAACAGGTCCGGCAGGACTTCAACGGCTCACAGGCCGGCGGGACGAAGGTTTCGCTCGCCGACCTGATCGTCCTGGGCGGGTGCGCGGCCGTCGAGCAGGCCGCGCGGAGCGCCGGGCACGAGATCACGGTCCCGTTCGCGCCGGGTCGCACGGACGCCTCGCAGGAGCAGACGGACGTGGAGGCGTTCGCCGTACTCGAACCGCGGGCGGACGGGTTCCGCAACTACCTCCGGGCGGGCGAGAAGTTGCCGCCGGAGACCCTCCTGCTGGACCGCGCGAGCCTGTTGACGCTGACCGCACCCGAGATGACGGTGCTGACCGGCGGAATGCGGGCCCTGAACACCGGCTTCAAGCGGTCCCCGCACGGCGTCTTCACCCACCGGCCGGAGACGTTGACCAACGACTTCTTCGTCAACCTGCTGGACATGGGTACGGAGTGGAAGGCGTCGACCTCGGACGAGAACGTGTTCGAGGGTCGGGATCACGCCACGGGCGAGGTCAAGTGGACCGCCACCGCGGTCGACCTCGTCTTCGGTTCGCACTCCCAACTCCGGGCCCTCTCCGAGGTCTACGCGTCCAAGGACGCGGGAGAGAAGTTCGTGCGCGATTTCGTGGCGGCGTGGGACAAGGTGATGAACCTCGACCGGTTCGACCTCGTCTGAGCCCGATGTCCCGGTCGGCCGCCCTCCGGCCGACCGGGACCTCTCCGGATCCGGCCACGGGCCTACTCCACCGCCAACGGTGATCGCTATCGTGAGCCCTCCGTGTTGATGCCTTTTGGAGGGGGATCCTTGAACGGGTCACGCGCCGGCAACGTTTCCACTGCTGCGACCGTGTGCGTCATCGGTGCGGGCCTGTCCGGGCTGGCGACGGCGCACGCCCTCTCGGCCAGGGGCATCGACTTCGTCTGCCTGGAGAAGGCGCCGGACGTCGGCGGGATCTGGCGTCAGCCGGGGGCCGGCGAGCGCGGCCCGGCCTATCTGTCGCTGCACCTGAACAGCGCCAAACAGCTCACCGGATACGCCGACTTCCCCATGCCGTCCGAGCTGCCCCTCTACCCCGGGCACAGCGACGTCGCCGCCTATCTGCAGTCGTTCGCCGAGTGGGCCGGACTGCTGCCCCGTATCGAACTGCGCACGGAAGTGCTCTCCGTACGACAGGACAGCGGCAGCGACGGCGGCTGGAAGGTCATCAGCCGGGACACGCGAGGAGAGGTGACGGAGCGGCACTTCGAGCAGGTGATCGTCGCTTCGGGCCACAACACGGAGGCGGCGCTGCCGCATACGCTGCCGCCCGGCTCCGACTCCTTCGCCGGAACGATTCTCCACTCGATGGACTACCGCGACGGCAGCGAGTACGCCGGGCAGCGCGTCGTCGTCGTGGGGATGGGGGCATCGGGGGTGGACATCGCCGCGGACCTCTCCCGGCACGCCGCGCAGACCGTGCTCTCCGTCCGTCGGGGGCTGCACATCGTGCCCAAGCAGCTCTTCGGCATGTCCGTGGACCTGATCGCCGATGCGCCGTGGTTCAACAGCATGTCCTTCCCCGAGCGGCGGCGCTTCGTCGAGCAGGCGCTGCTCGTGGCGCGGGGCCGGCTGCACGACTACGGCCTGCCCGAGCCCGACCACGCGATCTTCTCCTCGGCCGTGACCATCTCGGACGAGATCCTCAGCCGGATACGGCACGGCGCGGTGCTGCCGCGGCCCGGGATCGACTCCCTGGACGGCAGCCGCGTGACCTTCGCCGACGGAACCTCGGTGGAGGCGGACGCGATCGTCTACTGCACCGGGTTCCGCATGGCCTTCCCCTTCCTTCCCGACGGGTTCCCGGCAGGTCCGCAGCAGCAGGCGGTGGAGCTGTACAAGCGGGTCGTCGCACCCGACCGGCCCGGGCTGTACTTCGTCGGCCTGATCCGCCCCGTGGGCTCGATCACGCGCCTCGTGGAAGCCCAGGCCGGGTGGGTGGCGCGGATCGTCGACGGCGACATCACCCTGCCGTCCGCGGATGCCATGCGCGAGGAGATCGGCGCCTACCTGGACGGGATCCGGCAGCGCTACGGGCGGACCCAGGGCGCTTCCATCCAGGTGGACGTCGGCACCTACCTGCGGGAGCTGCGGGAGTTGCAGGACGCCTGAGGTCCCGCCTTCCCGATCAGCCGGAACCCGCGACGCGGCGCGCTGCGCGCCGCTGGGACGGCACGGCGGGCAGGGTCGGGAGGGCCGTCGGCGGCTTGACCTCGTACGCCTCCGAGGAGATGTAGGCGGTCACCCGCGGCGGCCGGCCCTGCTGGTGGGCGAGCCCCAGGTACGCGATGAGCCCCACACCGTCCTGCAGCCGCCGCGGGGTGACGGCGGACAGGGAGCGGAGGAGCGGGGCGGGGTCCACGCCGTACCGGTCGAGTACGGCCACCGCCCGGTCGAGGGCCTCGCCGTCGTGCGGGGCGTAGTCGCGGACCGGGATGTAGAGCGTGAAGCCGCTCGGCCGGCCGGTCGCCGTCTCGGTGAAGGCGTGGCAGGACTGGACGGGCCGGCGGCCGAGCCGCGGGTCCTGTCCGTCCTCCGCCTCTAAGCCGTCGGCGTCGGTGTCGGTGTCGTGCCCGGCCGCCATGGCGAAGAACCTCTTGACCTCCGGCTGTCCGGGGCCTCCGGTTCCGCCGCCGACACGGGACAGACCCGCTGCCTCGGCGGCCGACAGGTCGTGGTGCGCGAGGTAGACCTTGACCCGGGGTTCCTCCCAGTCGCCCAGGTCCAAGGCGAAGAACAGGTGGCGGTCGCCCTCGGGCAGCGCCTCGAACGCCTGCTTGTGGCCGAGCCGGCGCAGCGCTTCGCGCACCGTGTCGGCGGAACGTTCCTGCCCGGACGCCGCGGGGTTCAGGTACACCTTGACCCTGGGGACCCCGCCGGGGACCAGTTCGAGGGCGCACCAGAGCGCCAGCGGGCCCTCGGGGTCCGGCGGGAAGAACAGGTCCTCCAGCTCGTCCAGCCGGGCGGTGCTGAAGCCCCAGCGCCGCGCCATCTCGCGGACGATCCGCAGTCCGGTGCGCCCGTTCTCTTCCAGGCTGTCCGCGCCGCAGCCCGGCTCCAGCAGCACGCGGAGGGTCGGGTCCGCGTCCGGTACGAAGGCGAGCGAGAACTCCACCGGGGTGTGGTCGTCGGAGAGGAACGAGCGGTCGGGGGGCGGCAGTGCGAGCGACCGCTCGGCGACGGGACCGAGCGCCGCGAGCACCGTCCGTGCGTAGGCCGCGGAGTCGGCTCCGTTCAACCCCGCGGCCTCGCATAGCCGCAGCACCTGTCTCGCCGTATGACCGCCCAGTGTTTCGACGCCGGTCGCCTTCGGGACACCGGGTCGGATGGCGGTCACCGGCCCTCCCGCCACGGGCCTGGGCGCCCAAGAAGATACCCGCCTGACGGGGCGGGTATCGAGGGGGTCCAGCTCGGTGGGCTGTTGCACGAAAGCGGCGTCGGCGGATATGTGGTCCACGAACACCTCCATTTCCTCGTAAGCGGAATAACGCGTTGCTCACTACCCCCGAGGATGATCTTTCATGCGATGGCGGGGCAGCCGACCCGTGTTGCGTGGGTCACCTTGTGAGCCAGTTGAGGAACTGGCTCCATTTTCCGGCGCGTTCGCGCTTGGAGTCCGCCTGCGCCTGGTCGGGGGACGCGGGCGTCTCCGGGCGTGCCTGCGGGACGCCACGGTGTGCGGTACCGACCGGCGTGAACCGGGCGGGCAGCGTGGCGAGGCCCCGGTTGAAGGGGCCGGGGCGCCAGACGAGGCTGTCCTCGGGCACCGCGAGTTCGACATCGGGAAGCCGGTTGAGCAGGTTCTCGATGGCGGTCACGGTGATCTGCCGGGCCGGCTCCTTGGACGGGCAGGCGTGCGGTCCCGCACTCCACGCCAGGTGGGCCCGGTTGCTGCCGGACTGGCGTGCGGCGCTCAGCGCCGGCCCGGTGTTGGCCGCCGCGAAACTGACCAGCACCAGGTCGCCCGCCTGCAGCTTCTCCCCCGCGAACTCCATGTCGGACGCCGGATAGTGCGGCGCGAGGTTCTGCATGGGCGGGTTTTCCCACAGCGTGTCGTCGATGGCCTCGTCGATCAGGCCGCCCTTGTGGGCGTACTCGTCGTGGGTGAGCAGCCGGTGCAGGGTGTTGCCGATGAGATTGCGCAGCGGTTCGTTGCCCGCGATCAGCAGGAGGGCCAGCTGGTGGACCATCTCCTCGTCGGTCAGCCGCGCCTGATGCTGCATCAGCCACGAGGTGACGTCGTCGCCCGGTGTGGCCCGCTTGAGCGCCACCAGTTCGCCGACGGCCCCGAACAGCACCTCGACCGCCTTGTCGGCGTTGACGCCGTCGAACATGCCGGTGATGCCGAACACCACGCGGTCGCCGATGTCGGCGGGGCAGCCGAAGAGTTCGTTGAACACGAACAGCGGCAGCTGCTTGGCGTAGTCGCCGAGCAGGTCGGCGGAGCCGCGGGAGCCGAACTGGGAGATGAGGTACTCGGAGACCTGCTCGGTGCTCCGGCTCAGCCGGCGCGAGTCGACGCGGGCCATGCTGTCCGTCACGGCCTGGCGCAGCCGCAGGTGTTCGGCGCCGTCGCTGAACATGCAGTTGGGCCGGTAGGCCAGTACGGGCACGACCGGGTTGTCCGGGCTGATCCGGCCTTCGGCGAGGTCCCGCCAGCGGCGGGCGTCCTTGCGGAAGGAGCCGGAGTCCTGCAGCAGTTGGAGCGCCATCCCGTAGTCGGTGACGAGGGTGGCCTCCACCCCCGGGGCGAGCTCCACGGGCGCGGTCGGGCCGAAGTGGCGCAGGTACGAGTAGTACGCCTGCGGATCGGCGGCGAACTCCGGCCCGTGCAGGGGCACCCGGGCACCGGCATGGTGGGCCGGGCACCCGGGCGGGGGCACGGGGGCCGTGGGTTGGGTGTCCATGTCTGCTCCTAGCGAGCGCGGTCCAGCAAGTGCCGGACGAGTGTGATCAATGCGTCGGCGGACGACTTCTCGTCCCGCGCGTCGCAGGTGACGACCGGGGTGTCGTCGAGCAGGTCCAGCGCCTCGCGCAGCGCCCGTACCTCGCGGTCCGGTGTGCCGTCGAAGCGGTTGATGGCGATCGCGTAGTCGAGGCCGTACTGCTCGATCAGGTCGATCACGGCGAAGGAGTCGGCCAGCCGCTCGGGGTCGACCAGCACCAGCGCGCCGAGCGCGCCGCGCGCCATGTCCTCCCACATCTGGACGAAGCGCTGCTGTCCGGGCGTGCCGAACAGGTACAGCACGACCCGGTCGCTGACGGTCAGTCGGCCGAAGTCCATGGCCACCGTGGTGGTGGTCTTGCCCCGGACTCCCCCGAGGTCGTCGAACGTCTCGCCGGCGCGCGTCATCGTCTCTTCGGTGGACAGCGGAGGGATCTCCGAGATCGCACCGATGAAGGTGGTCTTGCCCACCGCGAAGTGACCGACGACGAGGATCTTCACCGCGGTCTTCGTCGCCCCGCCGCGTACGTACGCCTGCTCATCCAAACTTGGTGCGGAGTGCATTCAGCACCTCCTCAAGGATGTGTGTGTCCGCCAGCGGGGCACGCTGTACGGGAGGCCGGGTGATGAGGTAGCCACCCTCGGTGAGGGCGGAGAGGAGGATCTTCACGACGCCCATGGGCAGCCGTGTGTGCCCCGCGATCTCGGCGACGGAGAGGTAGCCGACGCTGCACAGGTCCAGCAGGCTCTGCTCCTCGGGAGAGAGCCTGGTCGGACGCTGCTGGTGGTCGGCCGCCGCGGTCACCAGGGTGATCAGCGACAGCTGCTCCTCGGCGGGCAGCCCGCGCCCCTTGGTGATGACGTAGGGGCGGACTAAATCCGCCGCCTCGGGCACCGGATCTCCGAAGCCCGTCATGACCGGACGCCGAGGTTCTCACGCGGCGGCGTCATCAGGACCTTGCCCAGCTGGTTCACGAGCTGCTGCATCCGGAAGGTGATGTCCTGCATGTCGACGTCCGGTGAGGCCGAGACGCCCAGGTACGCACCCTCCCCCGCGGAGATCAGGAAGACCCAGCCACCGTCGAACTCGACCAGCGTCTGCCGCCACTGCTGGTGGCCTCCCTCGACGAAGAACCCGAGGGAGCGGCTGAGCGACTGCACGCCGCTCATCGCGGCGGCGACGGTGTCCGCGTTGTCCCGGTCGAAGTCCTTCGTCCGCGCCATCAGCAGGCCGTCGGCGGAGATGAGGACCGCGTGCAGCGCCCCGGGAATCTCCAAGGCGCTGTCAAGCATCCATGACAGATCGTCGTTCACGAGACCTCATGCCCTTCACTGCTCGCATCACGTGCATCACGTGTGCTGCTCGACTGATCCGCCGCGTCCGAGCGCGTGGCCCGTCCGAACTGCGTGCCTCGCTGGAAGGCCCCCATGATCGCCGCGGCTTCCTCGCCGGAGCGGGTCGGCGTGGGCACGGGCGGCGTGTTGCCGGGCACGATGGCCATCGGCCGCTTGCGCCGGCGCCTCGGCAGACCGTCGACGGTCGCGGCGGCGGTCACCGCGGCCTCGGGGCCGTACGGGTCCATCGCGGAGGTCGCGAAGACCGCGGGCGCCACGGGAGCGGCGGAGGCCACGGGGGCGGCCGGCGCCGGCGCCTTCCTCTCCGGCATGCCGGTGAGCAGCGCGTGCGGCAGGAGGAGTACCGCGCGGACACCTCCGTACGGCGAGTCGGAGTCCACGGACGCTTCGAAGCCGAAGCGCTCGCAGAGCACGCCGGTCACGGCGAAGCCGAACTGCGGCGGGCTGCCGAGTCCGGAAACGCCGGAGACCCGCTCGCTCGACAGGAGCTTCCCGGCCCTGGCCCGCTCCTCTTCGTTCATGCCGACACCGGCATCGTCGACGACGATGCAGATGCCCTTGGGCACGGTACGAATGTTGATCTCGACCACGGTGTCCGGGCTGGAATAGCTGGTGGCGTTGTCGAGGAGTTCGGCGAGGGCGAGCGCCACCGGTTCGACCGCTCGGCTGGTGATGCCGAAGTCGACCTGCGAAAGGATCTCCACCCGCCGGAAATGACGGATCCTGCCCTGCGCACTGCGGACCACGTCGTAGACCGACGCGACCTCGCGCTGCCGGCCCAGCCAGCCGTCGCACAGCACGGCGATGGACTGTGCGCGCCGCCCGAACTGCGAATTCGTGTGGTCGATCTCCAGGAGGTCCTGGAGAATGACCGACTCCCCGTACTTGGTCTGGAGTCCGGAGATGATCAACTGCTGTTCGGCGGCGAGGCCCTGGAGCGTACGCATCGCGGACTTGAGGACCGATTTCGTCGCGTCCTGAGCCTGTTCCTTCTCTGCCTCTACAGACTTCGCGTAGCTATTCTCCAGCTCGGAGTAATGGCTCCTGAGTCCTTGGATCTCCCGCTGTAAAGTCCGCGACGCCTTGCGTTGGCGGACAATGACGGCGACTGCGCCGACGACGGCGACAAGGAGGACCCAGAGCACTGGGTTCTGTATGTAGTACGTCATAAGACTCTCTTCAGGCGACTGACGACCAGCTGCCGCATTCCGTCAAATGCGGGCGGACCGGCGGACCGTCCGTACCGGGGTAACCGCCCGGATGTCCCCCATGGCCGGAGATGTCGTCTTGCGCCCATCCGCCACTGCTAAGCGCGATGATCGTATCACCGGCACGAACACTTGACTGATCGTCAAAATATGCATTTCTGGTCCAAATTGCTCCAACTCGACCCCGCTACAGCGCGGGGACGAACGCCCTCTTCCGGCCACGAGGCGGTCGGAGGAGCCGAGTTGGGCCGTTTGTCGAACAAGCCCTGCGGCGGGGGGAGTTCTCGGACATCTGCCAGGTTTCTGCTGAACCGGCGTGGCCTCGGCGTGAGTTCGGACGGCCGGGCGCGCACCGGCGCACGTGAGGAAATGCGCCGCATTCACGCGCGCCCCCAACCGGCATTGCGCATGGTGAGACGGGCCGACGGTCCGGGCTCATGCGGTGTCGGACGCCGGCTCCAGGACCTTCTTCAGGTTGCGCAGGGTTGTGCGGATATTCATCCGCTGGAAATCCGCGAAGGTGTGGCCCCTCGTTGCGATCCGGTCGAAGGCGTGCGCCGCGAAGTCCGGCCACGAGCGCCGGTCGTCGGTCCACGTCTCGGTCACCCGGGTGCCCTCCGGGACCGGCTCGAACCGGTACTCCCAGGTGGCGATGGAGCCGGGCACCCGCGGACGCCGGATCCCGATGGCGTGCACCCGGAACCGGAACAGCCGGTCCTGCTCGACCGCGGTCACCGTGCACCGCGTGGTCCAGCGGAAGGCCCCGCGCTTGTTGCGGCCGTCGAACACCGTCCCGACGCGGGTCTCGGCGGCGCCCCCGTGGACGGTGGCTCCGAGGTTCTCCGGGCTCCACTCGCCCATCCGGGCGGGATCGGAGACGTGCCGGTAGACATCGGCGGGACGGGCGTGGACGACGATGCTGTCGGACACGGTGAACGTACGCGGCATGGCGCTCCCCTCTAGGCCGCCGACGCTACCGTTCCGGTACGCCCCTTGACTACCTCCCGGTAACTTCACGCCGGGAAGATCAGGGCTCGTCCGGAACGTGGATGTCCAGGACGCAGATGTCGTCCCGGTTCCTGGGCCGCAAGGCGGCCAGCGTACGGGCGAGCATTTCGTTGCGGCCCTCGCGCAGGAGCCGCAGGGCCGTGTCGGCGAGCCCGGCGAGCCCCCGTTCGATGTCCTCGTCCGGCTCCTCCACGAGGCCGTCGGTGTAGAGCAGCAGGTGGTCTCCGGGCAGCAGGTCGAGCGTGGCCTGCCCGTAGACGGAATCGAAGTCCGCGCCGAGGAGGTTGCCCTCGGGCTGGGGCAGGAAGCGTGCCTCGCCGCCGCGGATCAGCAGGGGCGGCAGGTGCCCGGCCCGCACCCAGGTCAGGCGGTGGTCCCAGGGCTGGTAGCGGCCCATGGCCATGGTGGCGGTGGCGCCGTCGGGATCCGAAGCGGTGTGGAGCAGCAGGGTGTTGAGCCTGCCGAGCACGTCGGGGAGGGCCGAGCCGGTGACGGTCATGCCCTTGGTGGTGAACCGGAGCTGGGCCATGGTGCCCACGGCCGCCAGACCGTGGCCGGCGACGTCTCCGACGACGAACAGTGCGCTCTTGTCCGGCAGTTCGATCGCGGAGTACCAATCTCCTCCGACGTTCAGTCCGCTGTCGGCGGGAATGTAGGCGACGTCGACGCGCAGGCCCGCGAGTTCCAGCGACTGTTCGGGGATCGGGAGCAGGGTGTCCTGGAGCCGGGCGCCGAGCGCGCGTTCGGCCTTCAGCATGCCGCGCTGGACGAGGTTGGCGCGCTCGCTCTCGAACAGGGCGAGTTCGGCGTCCCGCTGCGCGCTGAGGTCCTGGAAGAAGCCGTGGACCTCCACGGGCGTGCCGTCCGCGTCCCGCTGCGCCTCCGCGACGAACCGCAGGTGCCGCACGCCGTGCGCGGTGTTGATGCGGAAGGGCTGGTCGACGGCCTCGCCGTCGCTCAGCAGCCGCCGGACGGCCGCGCCCAGCTTCGGCAGGTCGTCCGCCACCAGGTGCCGGGGCAGTTCCTCCAGCCGTATGGGCCCCAGGGCGGGGTCGCGGTCGAAGACGGCGTAGACCTGGTCGGACCAGGCGATGGTGTCCGTGGCCAGGTTCCAGCCCGCCCAGCCGAGGTTCCCCAGCCGCTGCATGTCGGTCAGCCTGCGCGACTCGCGTTCGCTGGTGTCGTGGCGGATCCAGGACACCACCAGGCGCTCGCCCAGCCTGGACGCCCGGACCGAGTACACCGACAGCTGCTGGACTCCGGCGGTCACCTCCTCGTAGGTGAAGGGCTCGCCCTCGTAGACCGTTCCCGTGGCCAGCGTGTCCAGGTACCCCTCCCACAGGGCGGTGCCGGCCACCGTGGGATAGGTCTCCAGGATCCGCCGGCCGATCAGCTCCTTGCCGCGTCGCCCGGCCACGTCGACCGACTGCGGGGTCGCCGCGTCGATCCGGTAGTCCTCCACTTCCCCCTCGTCGGCGCGCAGCGGGGTGAGCAGGACCGCCGGCCCGGACAGGGCGTCGAAGACCGTCTGGATGGCGTCGACGTCCTCGTGGAGCGGGTCCAGCCCGTGGGGGCCCCGGTCTTCCCGGAGCGGTCCTCCGCACAGCCGGACGGCCCGCCGGAGCAGGGTCCGGGTCCGGGTGTCGAAGGGACCGGGCAGGGTGCGGAAGAGCCCCACGACCGCCGTCATCGGCCGATGGCCGGGTACGGGCAGCCACGCGCGCGAGGGCCACCGCTCGGGTGGATCCCCGATCAGCAGGTACCGCTCGGCGTCCTGCTCCGGATCCTCCAGCCACACCGGCGCCTGGTCCTCGATGGCCTCCAGCGCGGCGACGCCGCTGAGCGGGGGGATGTGGCTCCACTGCTCGGCCAGCGCCTCGCCCACACCGGCGCGCCCGACCAGCTTCAGGCTTCCGGCAGCCCCCAGCTTGTAGATCATCACCGCGTCCACGGACAGCGCGTCGTTCAGCACCGTCCGGAGGAGTTCCGCGACGTCCTCCGCGTTCCGCGTGTCGGCCAGCCCCTGGGCCAGCCGGGCCAGCAGCGGCCGGTGCCCGGTCTGCCATCCGTCACCGGGGACGTAGCGGCCGGTACTGAGGGCCGACAGGTCCGGCTCCGGCGGCGCGGCGGGCGCGGCGGGCGCGGTCGCCGCGGCCCGCGGCGCCACGCGGGTCCGGCCCACGGCGATCCAGCACTCCTCCAGCAGGGTCCGCCGATACCGCGCGGCACGCTCCACCAGCAGCTCGTACGCGGCGTCCGCCGATGTGCCCGCCTGGGCCATCACGACGCCCTTGGCCCGCTCCACGACGGCCGTCGTGGAGGCAGCGCCCTCCAGGTCCGCGACCTCGGCACGCAGCCGGGCCACGACCCTGGCCAGCGCCAGCACCTCGCGTGCCGCGCCGTCACCCGCATCCGGAAGAACGGGGTCGACCTTCATATGTTGAGCATGCCACTCACGCAATGCGGGGGCCCCTGCTTCCGTCAAGCGGCCTGTACGGCCATCCCGGCCGTGGCCACGTTCAGGCTGTCGACCACGGCGGCCAGGCTGCCCGTGGCCGCGTGGACCTCCCGCTGCCGTCGCGCCCCGGTGCCCCGCCTGCGCAGCCCGTCCCACAGGGCCACCGCGGCGCCCAGGTCGCCGGCCGCCGCCAGCCCCGGGGCCGCCCGTTCCAGCAGCCGTTCGACGAGGAGGGCCGCCTCCTCCACCCGGCCGCTCGACGGGTCCAGACCCGGACCGTCGATGCCGTACGCCGCGGCCAGCCGGTGGGCGCTGCGCAACACGTGCTCCGCCGGCTCGGGCGGCGGCAGATGCGCGTCGACCGCGGCCAGGAGGGTGCCGGCGAGGCCCCGTACGAGGAGGGCCGTCAGGACGACGGTGTCGAGGTCGGCGTTGGCGTCCGCGATCCGGATCTCCAGCGTCGGCACGTGCTCCGAGGGGCGGGCGTGCCAGTACACCATCCGGCGGTCGAGCAGCACCCCGGAGCTGACCAGGCCGTCGACGTGGGCGAGGTACTGCGCCTCGTCGAGCACGGGAGGCGGACCCACCGTCGGCCAGCACGAGTGGGCGACCGAGCGCCAGCTGGCCAGGCCGGTGTCGCGGCCGCACACGAAGGGCGAGTTCACGGTGATCGACTGGAGCACCGGCAGCCACGGCCGCATGTGGTTCCCCAGCGCCAGGGCCCTCCCCCGGTCGAGGGTGCCGACGTGCACGTGGCAGCCGCAGACGAGGCGGTACGGGCTCACGAGCGCGGCGTACCGGCTCGCCATCCGGCGGTAGCGGTCGCTGTCGGTCACCGTCAGCGGCTCCGCCGGGAGCATCACCGGAGTGCCGGAGGCCACCGGTACGCAGTCGGCCCCGCGGGCGGCCGCCGCCACCGCGCACCTCAGCCGCACCAGCTGGTCGCGCAGGTCCTCGCGGTCCGCGGTGGGCCGGGTACAGATCTCCACCTGGGCGTTGTAGAACTCGGCCTGGACCTGGTCGCCCAGCCGGCCCACCAGCGCACGGATCACCTCGGGTGCCCGGTTCACCGGGGTCCTGCCGAGGCGGTCGACGAGCTGGTACTCCTCTTCCACGCCCATGGTCAGTACGTCCATCGAGCCCTCCTCGCAGGTGCCCGGACAGCGATGCGGTCGTGCCCGCTCATTTCGCGCCCCGGGGGGCGCCCACGAGGCTGCGCACGTTCTCGATGCTCCCGCAGTCCGAGGCGAGCTGCCTCTCGCGCTCCTTCAGGAAGGCGCCGCCCAGCTCGGCCCTGCGCTCGTCGGGGACGTTCTCCCTGGCGCCGTTGAGGATGGTCCGCTCTTCCTCGTCCAGATGGTGTGACACCGCCTTGACCAGGGCCTCCAGCCGCGTGTCCCACTCGTCGGAGCCGACGTCGTCCACCTCGAGCAGCGCCAGCAGGGCCTTGTTGCCCTCGGCGTGCTCTTCCTCGCCGTGCTCCACCTCTTCGTTGTCGACGTCCTTGAAGCGCTTGAGCGCGCCGTAGACCTCGGCCTCCTCCGCCTCGCCGTGCGCGATGAGCAGCGCCGAGAACTTCTCCAGCGCCGCCGCGCGGTCGGCCTCGACGCTCCGCATCCGGCGGAACAGCTCTTCCATGGTGCGGTGGTCCTTGAGGATCGCCGCGACGACGTCCTGGTCCTCTCGCGCGCCTGTCATGCCATTCGCCTCCTCGATCGGGGGGTCGCCCACCCCCTGGCGCGTGCTCGCCGCCCGGCGGTTGAAACCCCGGAATCGGACCCGCCGCGTTGCACCGGCGGGTCCGACTCGATGCTGCGGCTCGGTCACCAGTAGTGGTTTCGGCCTCCGACCGCGTGCCCCACCGCGCCGAGCACCCACAGCACGACGCCCACCAAGAGGAGGATCAGGCCGATCGTCCACAGGATCGATATCCCGAAGACGAAGCCGAGGATCAGCAGAATCACGCCGAGGACAATCATGAGTGCCTCCTTGTCCTGCACCAAGCTCGGACCTCCTGCGTGTACCACTTCTGAGCCGGTTCACTCCTCTCCGGCAAGCTCCCGGACCCGCACGTCCGACTCCGAGGCCGTATCACCCCTGGTCAGGGCCCACAGGCCGGTTCATCGGCCGCTGTCAAGTAACGAACAGCAGGGGCTACGGACCCGGCCCTCCTCCGGGCACGGTGGAAATCCACCGCCCTGCGCAAGAGCAGGAGCGACCCACCGTCCGGAGCAGAGGCATCCATGTCCCGTCGTGCAGGGGTCTTCGTGACCCGTCGTCCCCGACTCGTACTGCTCGCCGCGCTGGTGTTCCTCGTGCTGTCCGCCGTGTTCGGTGCGGAAGCGACCGGCCGGCTCAAGACGCAGGGGTACGACGACCCGCGATCCGAGTCCAGCCGTGCCGCCCACATCGCCGCCGAGCGGCTGGGGGCGTCCCCCAACCTGGTCGTCGTCGCGGAGGCCCGCAGCGGTTCCGTCGACGACCCGGCG
This sequence comes from Streptomyces sp. NPDC059989, assembly GCF_042736975.1. Taxonomy (NCBI): domain Bacteria; kingdom Bacillati; phylum Actinomycetota; class Actinomycetes; order Kitasatosporales; family Streptomycetaceae; genus Streptomyces; species Streptomyces sp. NPDC059989. The sequence continues at coordinate 27,039 of NZ_JBHWUO010000012.1, read as the reverse complement.
GCCCGCAGCGCGGGCGAGAGCCTGACCAGGTTCCTCGGCGGCCGGCCGCAGGTGAGCGCCGTGACCTCGTACTGGACCGGCAAGCCGGCGGAGCTGCGCAGCCGGGACGGCCACGCGGCCATGCTGGTCGCGCACGTGGACGGCGAAGGCGAACAGCTCGCGTCCCGGGTCAAGCGGCTGAGCAAGGAGCTCACCGGCCCGGCGGCCTCCACGCCGGCCCTGACCGTGCACGTCGGAGGAACGGCGCTCGTCGACGCCCAGCTCCAGGACCTCTCCGAGTCCGACCTGAAGCGGGCCGAGTCCGTGGTCCTGCCGGGCACCCTGATCCTGCTCGTCCTCGTCTTCGGCAGCGTGGTGGCCGCCGCGCTGCCCCTGCTGATCGGGGTCCTGGCCATCGCCGGGACGATGCTGGTCCTGAGCGCTCTCGGCGCCGTCACCGACGTCTCCGTGTTCGCGCTGAACCTCACCACGGCGCTCGGCCTGGGGCTGGGCATCGACTACGGGCTGCTGATCGTCTCGCGGTTCCGCGAGGAGCTCGCCAACGGCTACCGGCCGCGCAACGCCGCCATACGGACCGTGCGCACCGCGGGCCACACGATCGCGTTCAGTGCCGCGACGGTCTCCGCCGCGCTCGCGACGCTGCTGGTGTTCCCGCCGTACTTCCTGCGCTCCTTCGCCTACGCGGGCATCGCCGTGGTGGCGATCGCGGCGGTGAGCGCCGTGACCGTGCTGCCGGCCCTGCTCGCGCTGCTCGGCAAGCGCGTCGACGCCTGGCCCGTGCCGTGGCGCCGCCGGGTCCGGCAGGACTCCCGGTCGCGCTTCTGGGAGGGGCTGGCGCGGATCGTCGTACGCCGCCCGCTGATCGCGGCGCTGCCGGTGATCGGCTTGCTGGTGGTGCTCGCCGCGCCGTTCGCGCACGCCGGTTTCGCAACCCCCGACGACCGGGCGCTGCCGGTGAGCGCGTCCAGCCGGCAGACCGGGGACCTGGTGCGCGGCGCGTTCGACATGAAGGGCGCCAGTGCGCTCACGGTCGTCATCACCGGTACGGCCTCCGCGCCGGCGCAGGAGGACTACGCCCGCCGGCTGTCCACGCTCCCGCAGGTCGCCCAGGTCGTCGGGCCCGAGGGCAGCTTCCGGCACGGCGAGGAGACGGGGACCCCCGGCTCCGCCGGTTCCATGGCCAAGCCCCTCGGCGACCGCCCGGGCCTGCTGTCCGTGGTCCCGCTGGTCGACCCCCAGGCGCGCGCCGCCCAGCAGCTCGTGCACGACGTCCGCGCGACGCCCGCCCCGGCGGGCACCGAGGTCCTCGTCGGCGGGCCGAGCGCGGTACTGGTCGACGCCAAGGCCACGGTGGGCGACCGGCTTCCGCTGGCGCTCTCCGTGATCACCCTCACCACGTTCCTCCTGCTGTTCGGCTTCACCCGGAGCCTGCTCCTGCCGCTGAAGGCCATCGCGCTGAACGCCCTGAGCCTCGCGGCCGTCCTGGGCGCCATGGTCTGGATCTTCCAGACGGGCCATCTGCAGCACCTGCTCGGTTTCACGCCCGGACCGCTCAGCACGACCATGCCGGTGCTGCTGTTCTGCATCGTCTTCGGACTCTCGGTGGACTACGAGGTGTTCGTCCTCGCGCGCATCAAGGAGGCGCACGAGGAGGGGCAGGACAACGCCGCCTCGATCGTCTCGGGCATCGCCCACACCGGCGGCATCGTCACGACCGCCGGAGCCCTGCTCGCCTTCACCCTCCTGAGCTTCGGCACCTCCCAGGTCTCCCTCCTGCAGTTCTTCGGGATCGGCGCCGGCCTCGGCGTCCTCCTCGACGCCACGCTCGTACGGGGCGTCCTCGTACCGGCGCTCATGCGCCTGGCGGGCGACCTGAACTGGTGGGCGCCGCGGCTGCTGAGGCGCAAGGTGTCGCGCACGGCGCCGAGCCCGCCCCCGGTCACGGCCGGAAGGCACCCACCGGGCCGGTGCCCGCCGGGCCGCATCCCCGTCCGCACCACCGTCCGTACCCACTCCCACACCCACGCGCGCCGCTGACCCCCACGGCGCACACCCCATCCCCCATCCCCGCCCCGGTCGCCTTCAGCCCAGGGCGCTACCGCAAGGAAGAACCCTCATGACCGACATCGCCATCACCGGACTCGGCTGCCGCTTCCCCGGCGCCCCCGACATCCGCGCCTACTGGAAGCTCCTGATGAGCGGCGAACGACAGTTCTCCGCCGTCCCGGCGGAACGCTGGAACCACGAGATCTTCCACGAGCCCGGCGACCCGAAGGCCCGCAACGCCGCCTACACCGACCAGGTCGCCTTCCTGGACGACGTGGACCGCTTCGACGCCCTGCACTACGGGGTGCCGCCGGCCCGCGCCCGGGCCATGGACCCGCAGCACCGGCTGATGCTCGACGTCGCCCGCGAGGCCCTCGACGACGCGGGGCTCGGCCGCCGCGACTTCGACCGGGAGAACACCGGGGTCTTCTTCGGAATATCGGTGTCCGACTACAAGGACCTCATGGCGACGCCCCTGCGGGCCATCACCCTGGCCGAGGAGTTGCAGGCGGCGGACGGCAGCGGCGGCCTCGACGCCGCCAGGGAGCAGGCGGAACAGCTCGGCGTCATCCACGCCTTCACCCTGCCGGGAAGCCTCCTCAACATGGCGGCCGGCACGGTCAGCCGGCAGTTCGACCTCGGCGGCCCCAGCTTGGCCGTCGACGCCGCCTGCTCCAGCTCGCTGGTCGCCCTCGACCAGGCGATCGCCCAGCTGCGCCAAGGCAACTGCCGGATCGCCGTCGTCGGCGGCGTGTACCTCAACCTCACCCCCGACAGCCTGGTCGGCTTCTCCAAGGTCCGCGCGCTCTCCCGCGCCGGGGTGTGCCGCCCGTTCGACGAGGAGGCCGACGGCTTCGTCCTCGGCGAGGGCGCAGGCGCCGTGATCGTCCGGCCGCTGGCCGACGCGCTGGCCGACGGCGACCGCGTCTACGCGGTGATCAAGGGCATCGGCTCGGCCAACGACGGCGCGTCTCCCGCCCCGATGGCCCCCACCCCCGAGGGCCAGCTGCGCGCCATGCGCCGGGCCTACGACGACGCGGAGGTCGCCCCCTCCTCCGTGGGCTTCCTCGAGGCCCACGGCACCGGGACCGCCGCCGGCGACCGTTCCGAGGTGGAGGCGCTGCGCCGGCTGCGCACCGAGTACCCCGACGACGACCCCGCTCTGTGCTACCTCTCCTCGGGCAAGGCCCTCATCGGGCACTCCCTGTCCGCGGCGGGCATCGCGGGGCTGATCAAGACGGCGCTGGTCGTCCACCACCGCACGATCGTGCCGCAGCCGCAGACCACCCCCCATCCGGACCTGGGCATCTCCGCCGCGGGCCTGCGCTTCGCCGACACCGCGCGCCCCTGGCCGAGCCCGGGCGCCCCGCGGCGTGCCGCCGTCAGCTCGTTCGGTTTCGGCGGCACCAACGTGCACGTGGTCCTGGAGGAGGCGCCCGCGGTGCCCCTCTGCCACCTCGCGGCACGCGCCGGAGGCAGCGTCGGCACCGACGGAACGGAAGGCACCGAAGCCACCGGACCGCAGCTCGTCCTGCTCTCGGCCGGCAACCCCGAGCTGCTGGACCGGCACATCGGCGACGTACTCGACGCGGTGGAGAGCGCGCCCGGCGTGCCGATCGCGGCCCTGGCCCACACCCTGGGCTCGCGGGAGCCGCTGACGACCCGCCTCGCGATCGTCGCCTCCGACACGGAGGAGTTCACCCGGCGGCTGCGCCAGGCCCGGCAGCAGCTCGAAGACGGCGCCAGGGGCGACCTCGGCGACGGCGCCTTCGCCGCCGACGCTCCCCTGCCGCCCGCGCAGCGCCGCATCGCCTTCGTCTTCCCCGGTCAGGGCAGCCAGCGGCCGGGCATGATGCAGGACCTCCACGAGAGGTTCGCCGGCTTCCGGGCGACCGTCGGCCTGCTGAGCGCCGTGGCCCGCCGGGACACCGGCTTCGACCTCACCGATCTGCTGTACGGCGAGGCCGCGGCCGCCCGCGGCGAAGCCGAAGCCGAGGAGCTCAGGCAGCGGATCGCCGCCACCGATGTGTGCCAGCCCCTGCTCGGCACCGTCCAGATCGCCGCCACGCGCCTCCTCGCCGGCTGCGGCATCACGCCCGACCTCGCCCTCGGCCACAGCGTCGGAGAGTTCGCCGCGGCCGCGGCGGCCGGAGCGCTCACCGACGAGGACACCGTCCGGCTGCTGGTCCACCGGGGCGCCACCCTCCGGCAGGCCGAAACCGGCCTCCGGGGCGGGATGCTCGCCGTACAGACCGACAAGGACACCTGCCGCCGGCTCATGGACGGCATCGACGACGTGTGGCTCGCCTGCTTCAACCAGCCGCGGCAGGTCGTGGTCAGCGGCACGCCGGGCGGGATCGCCGCCATGCGGCAGGTCTGCGCCGAGGCCGGGATCGTCACGGTGACGCTGGAGGTGTCCAACTCCTTCCACTCGCCGCGGCTGGCCTCCGCCGAGGAGCCCGTACGCGCGGACCTCGCCGACCGCACCATCAGCACCCCCGTCCTGCCGTTCGTCTCGTCCGTGAACGCGGAGGTCTGCACCGACCCCGAGCGGCTGCGCCACCTGTGGGCCCGGCACGCGTCCACGCCGGTCCACTTCGGCGATGCCGTCCGCACCGCCTACGACGAGGGGGCCCGGGTCTTCCTCCAGGTGACCGGCGGCAACTCGCTCCTCACCTCGGTCCGCCGCAACCTCGTCGGCCACGGCGACGTGCACGTCATCCCCGTCGGAGGGACGGCGCCGGACGGCGGGCGCAGCTTCGTGCTGGCCCTCGCCCGGCTCGCGGTCATGGGCGCCCCGGTCGACCCGCGGGCCCTGGTCCCCGAGGCGGGCCGGCGTCTGCTGGACCTGCCGGTGGCACGGCTCGACACGCAGTCGTACTGGACCACCGACAAGCGCCCCGCGAAGACGGACACCCCTGCTCCTGCCCCTTCCCCCCTCCCGCACCGGCCCGCACCCCTCCAGGAGACCTCGATGAACACCGCCGCACAGGCCGAAGCGTCCATGCCGACGGCCGCAACAACCGCAGCACCTGCGCCCGCCTCCCCGGCCGTCCCCCCTGCTGCCGAGACTCCCGCAGTCCCCGCAGTCCCCGCAGTCCCCGCAGTCCCCGCAGTCCCCGTAGCCCCCGTAGTCCCCGTAGTCCCCGAGGCCCCCGCCGACTCGCCCGTTTCCCTCGCACCGGCCGACGAGGAGCCGGCGCCGACCGGGAGCATCGACGAGGTCACCGAGGCCGTGCTCGCGCACGTGGCCCGGATCAGCGCGTTCCCTGTGGATCATCTGCGCCATGACCAGCTGCTGATCGACGACCTCGGGTTCGATTCGCTGATGCTGACCGACCTGTTCGTCTCCCTCAAGCGGCAGTGGCCGCAGTGGAGGTTCGACGAGAAGGCCGCCGAGCGGCCGACCGTCGAGCGCATCGCCGCGCTGATCGCGAGGGGCCCCGCGGGCGCCGCACCGGCGGCCGTCCCCGTAGAGCGCGCCGAGCACGGTGACGAAACCCCGCCGTCGCCGCCCGCCCACCTGACCGTGGTCCCCGCGCCCGCCGACCCGCACACGGACCCGTCCGAGCCGGCCGCCGCCACGACCAGCCCGCTGCCCGAGGAGCACACGCGCATCGACCGCTTCCCGGAGATCACCGCCCACCACGAGCGGATCGACATGCTCTCCCGGACGGAGCTGCCCAATCCGTACTTCCTCGTCCACGAAGGCGGCATGACGGACAGGACCGTCGTCGCCGGCCGGGAACTCCTCTCGTTCTCCAGCTACAACTACCTGGGCATGGCGACGCACCCCCAGGTGAAGGCGGCAGCCACGGAGGCGATCGAGCGCTACGGGACGTCGGTGTCCGCCAGCCGGCTGCTGTCCGGCAGCCGTCCGCTCCACCTGGAACTCGAAGCGGAACTCGCCGACCGGCTCGGCTGCGAGGCCGCGGTCACCCTGGCCAACGGGCACGCCACCAACGTCACCGTGATCGGGCACCTGGTCGGACCCGAGGACCTCGTCATCCACGACTCCCTGTCCCACGACAGCATCCTGCAGGGCTGCAAGCTCTCCGGCGCGACCCGGCGACCCTTCCCCCACAACGACGCGGCCGCCCTCGACGCCATCCTCACGCAGGTCCGCCACCAGTACCGGCGGGTGCTCGTCGTCATCGAGGGCGTGTACAGCATGGACGGCGACATCGCCGACCTGCCCGCCCTCGTCGAGGTCAAGCGCCGGCACGGCGCGCTGCTGATGATCGACGAGGCGCACAGCATCGGAACGATCGGCGCGACGGGGCGCGGCATCGGCGAGTACCACGGCATCGAGAGCTCGGCCGTCGACCTGTGGTCGGGCACGCTGTCCAAGGCACTGGCGAGCTGCGGCGGCTACGTCGCCGGGACCCGCTCGGTGGTGGAGTACCTGCGCTACACCGTTCCGGGCTTCGTCTACAGCGCCGGCATGACCCCGGCCGACACCGCCGCGTCCCTGACCGCCCTGCGGCTGCTGCGCGCCGAGCCGCAGCGGGTGGCACGTCTCGCGGAGAACGCCGCGCTGTTCGTCCGCCTGGCGCGGGAGGCGGGCATCGACATCGGGGACAGTCACGACACGCCGATCGTCCCCTGCATCATCGGGGACTCGCTGAGGACCCTGCAGCTCGCGGAGGCCCTCTTCCAGCAGGGCATCAGCGTCAACCCCATCCTCCACCCGGCCGTACCGGAGGAAATGGCCCGGCTGCGCTTCTTCATCACCTGTGACCACACGCCGGACCAGATACGTCACGCCGTGACCGCGCTGGAGCTCGGACTGCGGCACCTGGACCCGGTGCGCGCCGCGTGACCAGCGCCGCCGTGGACACCGCCTTCCGGTCGATCGCGCCGGGCCGCATCCACCGATGGGGCGGAGCCGCCCTCATCGTGGCCCGGCGCTCCGGCCTCCACCGGGCGCCGGTCCTCTCACCGGCCGAACAGCGTGTGGTCCGCGCACTGCCGGCCTGGCGGCAGGCCGAGTGGGCGGCCGGCCGGCTGCTCGCCAAGCAGCTGGTCGGGGAAGCCGTCGGCGCTCCGGCGCCGGATGTGGAGATCCTCCCGCGGGAGGACGGCAGTCCTTGCGTCGTCGTCGGCGGCAGCCCGGTGCCCGCCCTGAACGTCTCCATCAGCCACACCGCCCACCACGTCGCCGCGGCCCTCGCGCCGGAGCCGGTCGGAGTGGACCTCTGCGAGGCCGTCTCGGCCGCCGCCGTACGCCGGGTCGCCGACCACGTCCTTTCGCCCGGGGAGCTCTCCCTCGTCGGTACGGACCGGCCCGAGGTCCTGGCCGGCGCCTGGGCGCTGAAGGAAGCCGCGGTCAAGGCCGACCGGAGCGGCATCTTCGGCGCCGCCGCGCGCCGCATCGTGATCCTGGGCCTGCGGCCGCCCGTACTCGGCGGGCGGCGCCGCGCGATGGTGTGGCGGGCGGGAGACGCGGTGCTCGCCCTCGTCCTCGCGCACCCGGCCGCGCCGCCGTCCTGACGGCACTGCGTTGGCGCACTGCATTGGTGCTCCTTGCCCCGCCGGATCATGCTTGTCAGTGGAGCCCCTGGCCGTGCAGGTTCCCGTGGGACAGCGGGCAAGAACTAGCGAGGGCGAGATGAGCGGCGATGGAGCGACTTCCCACCTCTCCTGACGAGCGGCCGGAGGAGACGGGCGGCTCTGCCGTGGCGGGCGGGCCCGGCACGGCCTGGGACGAATCGCTCAGGGAATGGGCGTTCGCCCAGTCCCCCTGCTTCCTGGCGGTCTTCGATGCGGACCTGCGGCTGGTGCGGGCGAACGCCGGCATGGAGCGCACGCTGTCCCGCACCGAGGCCGAGATGCGCGGGCGGCGCCTGTCGGACATCGCACCGGATCCCGTGAGCGACGAGACCGAGCGGAAGATGCGCGCGGTCCTTGAGACCGGTGAGCCGCAGTACGTGGACGACTTCGTCCACCCCACGGGTACGAGCGCGGAACACGGCCGGACGACCTCGCTGACGCCCCTGCGGGACGAGGACGGCCGCGTGCGCGCCGTGTGCCTGGCCGCGCACGACAGGACCGCGGCCGAGGGCGGCCCGCCTCAGATGCTCGTGCCGGAGGCCGCCGCCGCCCCGGCCCCCTCCCAGGCCGGCGCCAGGGAGCACACCACCACGATGACGCTGCAGCGCAGCCTGCTCCCGCATTCGCTGCCCCCGCAGGCGGCGCTCGTCGAGGTCGCCTCCCGCTACCTGCCCTCCGGTACCGAGGCCGGTGTGGGCGGCGACTGGTTCGACGTGATCCCCCTGTCGGGCGCACGGGTGGCCCTGGTCGTGGGCGATGTCGTCGGCCACGGCATCCGCGCCGCCGCCACCATGGGCCGCCTGCGCACCGCCGTACGCACCCTGGCCGATGTGGACCTGCCGCCCGACGAGCTGCTCACCCACCTCGACGACCTGATCATCCACCTGTACGCCGACGACGCCGACCTGGACGGCTCCGGGGAAGCCGCCGGGGGCATCGGCACCACCTGCCTGTACGTGGTCTACGACCCGGTCACCCGCCACTGCACGGTCGCCCGGGCCGGCCACCCCCCGCCCGCCGTGGTCTCCCCGGAAGGCTCCGTCTACCTCCTCGACGTCCCGGCAGGCCCGCCGCTGGGCCTGGGGGGCCTGCCCTTCGAGACCGTCGACGTCGAACTTCCCGAGGGCAGCATGCTGGCCCTCTACACCGACGGCCTGCTCCAGACCCGCGACCGCGACGTCGACGAGGCCCTGGACAGCATGTTCGCGGCCCTCGCCCGTCCGGCCTCCACGCTGGAGACGGTCTGCGACCGCGTACTGACGGCCATGCTGACCCACCGCCCCGATGACGACGTCGCCCTGCTCGTCGCCCGGACCCGGGCCCTCCATTCCGACAAGGTCGTCGTGCTGGACCTGTCCTCCGATCCCTCCGTCGTCGCCCACGCCCGTCGGCACGCCACCGACCAGCTGACGGCCTGGGGGCTGGAGGAGGCCTCCTTCGTCACCGAGCTCCTGGTCAGCGAACTGGTCACCAACGCCATCCGCTACGGCCAACCGCCCATCCAGCTGCGGCTGATCCACGAGGACACCACCCTGATCTGCGAGGTCTCCGACGCGAGCAATACCGCCCCGCACATGCGGCGGGCCCGGATCTTCGACGAGGGAGGGCGGGGCCTGCTGCTGGTCGCCCAGCTCGCGCAGCGCTGGGGCACCCGGCACGCCCCCATCGGCAAGACCATCTGGGCCGAGCAGTCGCTCATCGGGTTCTGAGGGCGTCGAGCACTGCGGACCGAGCACTGCGGATCATGCGTGCGGGAGTTCCCTGTGACGCGGCTGTGACAGTCGACGGACACCTCCATGAACTCGCGCGGCCAAGGTTTGAGGTAAGGACAAAAACCGACATTCCGGTAGATGTCCCCCCTGCTTCCGAGGAAGTGAGCAGAGATGACCTAACCGATCCGTCGGAGGAAATCCCATGAGCCTCACCCTCACCGCGCCCCTCGCCGAAGCCCCTTCGACCGCACTGGCCCCGCGTGAGCAGGAGGCCCTGCGCCACATCGCCTCGGGCTGCACCTACCTGCAGACGGCCCGCCTCATGGGCCTCTCCAAGCACACGGTCGACGCCTACCTCCGCCGCATCCGGGCCAAGCTGGGCATCAACACCACCGCGGAGATGACCCGACTGGCCATCGCCCTGGGGATGTGACCCCGCCCGGATCGTGTCGTACGAGCAGCTCTGGCCGCCCTTCGGGGCGGCCAGAGCTGCTTTTTTTGCGATCCCTAGAAGACCGCCCGGGCCCAGGCCGGCGGCTCCGGCGGCGGCGCGGGGGTCCTCGACGTCCCGGAAGGCCGCGGATCCGTGCGGGCGGGCGACTCGACTCCCAGGCCGGCTCCGCTCCCGGTGGCGGCGCGCAGGGCCGCCACGAACTCCAGGCAGGACTCGTAACGGTCCTCGGGGACCTTCGCCAGGGCCTTCGCCATGACGGCGTCGGCCGCGGGCGCGAGACCCGCGTCCCTCTCCGTGAGGAGGGGAGCCGGGTCGTACTGGTGCGCCCACAGCAGCGCCATGTCCTCTTCGCGCTGGAAGGGCGGGCCGCCGGTGAGGCACTCGTAGACGACGCAGGCGAGGCTGTAGAGGTCGCACCTGCCGTCCACCGGCCTGCCGGAGATCTGTTCCGGGGCCATGTAGTCGAGCGTGCCGACGATCTCGCCCGCGGTCGTGATCCCGCTGAGGGAGAGGGACTTCTTCGTGAGTCCGAAGTCCGTGAGGTAGACGTGTTCGGGGTGGTCGCTGTCGGTGCCCGCCGAGACCAGGATGTTGCCGGGCTTGACGTCCCGGTGCACCAGATCGTGGTCATGGGCCGCGTCGAGTGCGGAGGCCACCTGGGCGGCGATGCGCAGGGCGGTCGTGGGGGGCAGCGGGCCGTCCCGGTCCAGCAGGGCCCTCAGGTCCAGGCCGGAGACGTAGCGCATGGCGATGTACAGGACGCCGTCGGTCTCCCCGGCCTCGTAGATCGGCACGATGTGCGGGTGGTCGATCTTCGCGGCCACCCGTGATTCATGGGTGAAGCGGCGTCGGAAGGTGTCGTCGCGGGCGCGTTCCGGGGCGATCAGCTTGAGCGCGACCGTACGGTCCAGGCGCAGGTCCTTCGCGCTGTAGACGACGGCCATGCCGCCGCGGCCGATCAGGCGCTCGATCCGGTAGCTCGCGATCTGCTGGCCGATCAGGCCGGAGGGCCGGCCCGTGTACTGGCTCATCGATGCCGTGCCCATCAGGCGCCTGCCGCATCCGGCCGACCCGGCAACGGCTCTGCGCCGCTGCGGTGCCCTTGGGCTTGAGCGAAGGTGCCGATCATGTCGACCCCGTCCTTGATAGTCGGACGACATGGCTCAGTGGAAAGTCTATCCAGTGATCCATACGAATGCCCGCTCGGACGAGCGGGCATATGACCTCGGGGTGTCCCGCCGGGCACGGTCAGCCGGTGCCGCCGTTGCCGCCGCGGCCGCCCTGGCCGCTGGTCTGGCAGCCGAGGCCGATGCAGAGGCCGCCGTCGCCGCCGGAGCCGCCGTCGCCACCGTCGCCGCCGGGCGCCGCGGCGGCCCCGCCGTTGCCACCGTTGCCGCCGTTGACGCTGCCGGCACACTGCCCGACGCAGACCCCGCCCTTGCCGCCGTTCGTGCCGTTGCCGCCCAAGGAGCCGTCGGTGCCGTTGCCGCCGTTGGCGCTGCCGTTGCACTGCCCGACACAGACCCCACCCTTGGATCCGCTGGTGCCGTTGACCGTTCCGTCGCAGCTGCCCGCGCACACCTTGTCGCCGACACGGACGCTGCCGTTGCCCACCTGGACGTTGCCGGTGGCCGATTTGAGCTTGCCGAGCACCTTGCCGGCCTTGAACCGGCCCGCGCCGGGCCCGCTGTCACCGCCGCCGAAGGCGACGCCGTGCTGCTGGACTGCGAGGACCTGGGCCGCCGGGGCTGCGGGAGCCGCCGTGGCCGCGGACGCCATGGCACCGGAACCGATCAGAGTCGTCGAGATGGCAATACCGAGACGAAACTTCCAAGAGTTCACACGCATGATATTTCCCTTGCCGAGAATTGATTCCGTGGATGATTCCGGTACCCAAAAGACGCGGGCCCCCGACCCATAAGGGCCGGGGAGCCCTTCCGCCCCCGCTTCCTCTCCCTGGTTCGTTACCGGGAGAAGGGGGACTCGTCTCCCATCAGGGCGAACCAGTCGCCGTCCTCGTACTGCTGCTTCCAGGTGTCGATCTGGTCCTCCGAGATGTCGTACTTCTCGGTGATCTTGTCCTTCATCTCGTCCGAGTCGTCGGCCGCCAGGATCAGCACGATGTGCACCTTGTCGACTACGGACAGCTCCGACTCCTTCTTGTCGGGCAGGTCGTCGAACCGGAGGCATCCGGAGCGGCCGGGCTTACCGGGCTCGCCCGGCTTACCGGGCTTGCCACCCTTGCCACCCTCTCCGCCCTTGCCGCCTTCTCCGCCCCTGCCGAGCTTGAAGCAGGGTTCCGGGTGGTCGGCTACGGTCGAGGAGCTGGTGCTGGTCGGGGTGTGGGACTGCGATGCCTGCGCGGCACACGCCGTACCGGTGACGAGGGCCAGGGAGGCCGCTGCCAGGATGAGCGGACGCTGCCAGGAAATCGTGAACATGGGGGTTTCTCCGTTGCCGTGGTCAAGCGGGGTGGGGGTGGATCGAGGGGGGTTGGGGGGTGGAGGCCACGAAGGCCTCCACCCCGTCGGACCGGGTCCGGTGATTAGAAGGGGAGCTTGAAGGGGAGCTTGATCCCGAGGCCGAGGCCTCCGGCGCCACCGTTGCCACCGTTGCCGGCGACCTTGCCGTTGCCGCCGTCACCAGCCGCACCGCCGTCACCGCCGTTGTTGAGGCTGGCACCACCGGCAGCGCCGTTGCCGCCGTTGCCGCCCTTGTCACGGCCGTCACCGCCGCCACCGCCGCCACCGCCGGCGCCGCCCTGCTCGAAGACGCCGATGCCGCCGACCCCGCCGTCGCCGCCGTTGCCGCCCTCCCGGCCCTCGCCGCCGCCGCCACCGCCGCCACCGCCGCCACCGGTCTTGACACCGAAGCCGCCGGCGCCGCCGACGCCGCCGTCGCCGCCCTTCCCGAAGACACTGGCCCCGCCGCCGCCACCCTGGCCGCCGCCGCCGCCGACCTCACCGCTGCCGCCCTTGCCTCCGGCGCCACCCTTGCCTCCGTCGGTCGGCAGGAGCGTGGTCACCTGTCCGGGCATCGGAGCCGCCGTGGCCACCGTGGCCGGAAGGGCGATCCCTCCACCGATCACAGCGATGGAAGCGGCCAGCGTCGCGAAACGAATCTTGCGGTTCATGATGTTCTCCTAAATATCCTGATGATCAATTGAGGTGCCCCGGGGATTCGGGACGTTGCGGCGATATAGGGGAGAGGGGAAATCCTCCGGGAGGAGGTCTTCCGTCTCTGTCCTTTGCCTCGTTCCGTTTCCGGTGAGGCCTTCCCGCTCCATAAGTAAGCCCCGCCGGGCACCCCCCGGTCATGTTGCGGAAAGTCGGGACTTGACACGCCCCTAAACGTCGGATAAAAGGCCCCTGCATGGTCGCCTTCGGGCCGCCGGGCCCCCTGTGGCCGGATCGGATCGCATGGGCGGCCCGCTCGTGAGACCGCACTCACGGCCGCCGGGTGTCGGCCGGTACGGTGCCGCCATGGATTCCGCTAAGAGTTCGACCGCCGACAGCCCCACGCCGTCGGCGGTGATCAAGGACATCGCCCGTCAGCAGCTGGAGAACCTGGGTGGCGCAGGACTGTCCCTGGAGGCCGTGGCCCGCGACAGCGGGCTCGCCCTCCCCGATGTGGCAGCCGTCTTCCCGCACCGGGACGACCTGCTGACCGCACTCGTCATAGACGCCTACAACGCCTCCGGCGCCGCCATGGAGCAGGCCGACGGGGCCGCCGGGGAGGCCGGTGCGTCAGCGGGTGCGCGGCTCCTCGCGGTGACGCGCGCGCTGCGGCAGTGGTCCTTCGACCACCCCGCCGAGTTCACGCTGATCTACGGATCGCCCGTGCCCGGCTACCACGCCCCCCAGGACACGGTTCCGGCCGCGTCGCGCACGCCCGGGGTCCTCGCCGGCATCGTGCGGTCGGCGCTCGAGGGCGGCGCGCTCACCCCGCCCCGGCGTGCGGTGCCCGGCCCGCCGCTGCTCCTGCCGGCGGCCGTGGAGGCCTTCGGCGGTGTGCCCGAGGCTCCGTTCTCGGACATCATCGAACGCGGCATCGTCCTGTGGAGCAATCTGATCGGCCTCCTGGTGTTCCAGGTCTTCAGCCGTACCCACGACAGCGTCAGGGACGAGGCGGCGTTCTTCGACTACGCCATCGCCGTGGCGGCCGAGAGCATCGGGCTCGAGGTCCCCTCGGACCGGAACACCGAATGAACCGTCCGCCGCGCATGTGCGGCACGTGCAGAAACCCGGGGACGTGAACACCACCAGAACCCTCTGCTTCGTCATAGCGGCGCTCTCGTCGTACGCGGCGCTCATATACCGCCTGTCCCAGGCCCGGCGCAGCTGGCGGGACAGTGCCTACCGCACGCTGATCGCCACGCTGCTGCTCCAGTGCCTCACCTTCACGATGGGTGCCGTCGCGATGGGGGGCAACAGCTTCCTGGGCGTCGGCAACCTCGCGATCCTCCTCATGCACCTGTCGGCGGTGGCCTTCTGCGTCAGCGCGCAGATCATCCTGCTGCGGTGGGCGGCCGCGGAGGAGGAGACGGTGCGCAAGGCGCGCTACTGGCTGGTCACCGGCATCGTCCTCGACGTGCTGTTGACGGCCCTCTTCTTCCTCGCCGACGGCACCGGCCGTCCCACCTCGGACTTCGACGGCAGCAGCGAGCCGCTGCTGCTCACGTACCTCCTGGTCTTCATCGTGTCCCAGGCGGTTCCGTGCGTCTCCATCTACCGCCAGTGCGGCCCGTACGCCCGGATGACCGGCAACGCCTCGCTGCGGCAGGCCCTGCGGCTGCTGTCGGTCACCGCGGTGGTCCTCTTCCTCTACTGCCTGGCCAGGACGGTCAACATCCTCACCGCGGCGGGCGGTGTCGACATCGGCGCCTGGAAGGTCGCCGCTTCCGTCTTCAGCGCGGCGGGCATCGTCATGCTCTCGCTCAGCCTGACCATGTCCTCCTGGGGCCCCTCGGCCACCCGGCTCCTGGACTGGTCCCGCTCCTACCGGTCCTACCGGGCGCTCTACCCGCTCTGGCGGGACCTGTACGAGTCCTCCCCGGACATCGCCCTGGAGCCGCCCGGCGCCTCGGTCTCCGACCTCGACTACCGCCTGCACCGGAGGGTCGTCGAAATACGGGACGGGTGGCGGGATTTGCGCCCGTACATCGACCGCACCACCCACGGCGCCGGCGCCTCGGACGGCGAGGCGAGCGAGGAGTCGCGGCAGGCCTTCACCGAAGCGGCGCAGATCAAGCAGGCTCTGCTCGCCAAACGGAACGGCACCGTCCCTCAGGACAGCAAGGACGAGGGCGAGTTCGACGATCGCGACACGGACAACTTCACGGCAGAAGTGGCCTGGCTCACCAAAGTCGCGGCCGCCTACAGTAAACTCGGCACTGCGAGTTGAGAGTTCCCGCCCGGTTTGCATCCCCCGTCAAACCGGGCGGGACATCCCCCGTTCCCCCGTTTTCCTTGCGGGCCGGACGGGTGGCTCCCGCCCGTGACTGGCCCGGCCTCTCCCCCGAGGGCCGGGCCAGTCCGATTTCTGCAGCCAACTTGGCAACCCCCGTCGGCCAAGTTAACTGGCAGCTATCGGCGAGACCCAACGTTGGCGGAGTCCAGGCCAATTGTCAACTGACCGCTAATCTGTGAAACTGGCGTATAGCCAAGGGCTATACCGAGGAGGTGACGGGAGGAAGATCACCATGACCGAGACCGATACCGAGGGCGACGACCGGCCCCTTCTCGCGGCGCGCCTCGACGACCTGTTCAAGACGGTTCGCCCCAAGGGCAAGCACTGGACCAACGCCGAGGTGGCGGATGAGCTGAAGCGGGCCAACCCCGAACTCAAGGTCGGGGGTGTGTACCTGTCGCAGTTGCGGACGGGGAAGCGCTCCAACCCCTCGCCCGACCTCCTGGCCGCCCTCGCGCGCTTCTTCGGCGTATCCGTCGCCTACTTCTTCGACGACCAGGTCGCCGAGTCGGTGCTCAGCCAGCTCGCCGCCATCGAGGCGCTGCGCCAGTCCGGGGTCCGCGCCGTGGCCATGCGGGCGGCCGGCATGAAGAAGGAGAACCTCCAGGCCATCACGGCCATCATGGACCAGTACCGGCAGATGCAGGGCCTGCCGCCGGTCACCGACTCCTCCGAGCCCGAATGAAGGGCGCCAGGAAGGAGCGCTCGGCCGATCAGGACCGCCGCAGCCGGCTCAAGAAGCTGCGGAAGGCCGGAGCCCAGCGGATCGCCGAACTCGACCTCCCCCAGGCGGCCGACGTGGCCGAACTGTGCCGCCACCTCGGCGAGGTGCGCGACCGCCCGATCATCCTGGTCCCGATGCAGATGCCCTCGTCGCATCCGTGCGGCATGTGGGTCGCCGCCCGCGACGAGGACCTGATCTTCTACGACGCCAACACCACCAGCGCGCATCAGGAGCACATCATCTTGCACGAGCTGGGCCACATCATCTGCTGCCATCGCGGGGCCGGCGGGCTGGACGAGGCGGCCGCCCGCCTCCTCTTCCCCGACCTCGACCCCGACCTCGTGCGCGACATGCTCCTGCGCGCGACCTACGACGACGTCCAGGAGCAGGAGGCGGAGATCATCGCCTATCTGCTCTCGCAGCGGGTGGGCAGCGCCGAGCAACGGCAGGGCGCGGCCCCGCCCGCGGAGCCGGCAGAGGGCGCCGATCCCGGGAAGAGCGCCATGCTCAGCCGGATCGAACGCACCCTGATCTGAGATGGGTGGCTCACGGCGCGGCGGCCGCCACCTCCTCGGCCAGGATCGAGACGGCGCGCCGGATGTCGTCCTCCCGGTGTTCGCTGGTGAGGAAGAACCGCAGCCTCGACAGCCCCTCCTCCACGGCGGGGTGGAAGATCGGATCGGCGATGACGCCCCGGTCGAAGAGCCGGCCGGAGACGCGCAGGGTCTTCGCCGAGTCGCCGAGGATGCACGGCACGATCGGGGTGCCGGAGCTGGAGCCCGTCGCCAGCCCGGCGGCGGCCGCCAGGCCGAGGAAGAGCTCGGAGTTGCGCCTCAGCGCGCGCACCCGGTGCGGTTCCGCGACGATCAGCTCCGTGGCGGCCAGCGCCGCGGCCGCGTTGGGCGGGCTCAGACCGACGCTGTAGACGAAGCCGGGGAGCGTGTGGCGCAGCCAGCGCACCATCCGGGCCGAGCCGCCGAGGTAACCGCCGCAGGCCGCGAAGGCCTTGGAGAGGGTCCCCATCCACAGGTCCACGTCGGACCGGTCGACCCCGAAGAACTCACCGACCCCTCGGCCGTGTGCGCCGACGGTGCCGATGCTGTGCGCTTCGTCGACCATCAGCAGGGCGCCGTAACGCTTCTTCAGCTCGATCACGGAGGGCAGGTCGACGAGGTCGCCGTCCATGCTGTAAGCGCCCTCGACGACGATCAGCACCCGCCGGAACCGGGAGCGGTTGAGCCCCAGCATGTACTCCAGCTGACCGATGTCGTTGTGCGCGAACGGGCGCCGCGCCGCCCCGGACAGGGCGCATCCCTGGAGGATGCTGTCGTGCGCGAGCGCGTCGTGCACGACGAGGTCGCCCGCGCCGACGAGGTGCCCTATGGCGGTGACGTTCGTGGCATGGCCGCTGACCAGCGTCAGGCAGTCCCCGACACCCAGGAAGTCGGCCAGCGCCCGCTCCAGACGGACCGTCAACTCCCGTTCGCCCGAGAGCACGCGGCTCGCGGAGACCGAGGTGCCGTACCGGTCCACTGCCCGGTGCACCGCCTCGTCGACCGCCGGATGCCCGGAGAGGCCCAGGTAGTTGTAGCTTCCGAAGGACAGGTACGTACGCCCGTCGATCACTGTCGTGTCGCGGATGTTGCCCTCGTGGACGCGGAAGTACGGGAACTCCACCCCGCTGCCGACGATCGAGCCCAAACGCTCCTCGAATTCGGCCACTTCCGGGAACTCGTCGACGCTCGCCGTCCCGGCCTCCCACTCGGCAGGCGGCTGCGGGAGGGGTCTTTCGGTGGCGGGGGCTCGCGTCTGCGCATGGTCCGGATCGACGAGCTCGATCAGCCGGCCGACGGTGAGTTCACGCGCGAACAGCTCTTCGGTCCGGAAGCCCGGCACCCGTTTGCCGATGGCGACTTCCAGCTCCTGCAGCATCAGGGAGTCGAAGCCGAGATCGGCCACCAGCGTCATCCGCTCCCCGACGTCGGAGAGCGGGAAGACACCGGTCCGCGAGACCGCTTCGAGCACGACGGCCGCGGCGGACTCGCCATCGAACCGGGCCGCATCGGGTGCGGGTGCCGCAGTCCGCACCGCTTCGGGCGGTTCCACCGGTCCGGCCGGGTCCGACACCTCGCGCTTCGACTCGTCCACGACCCAGTGACGGCGTGGGGCGAGCGGACTCGGCGGCAGGGTGCACGGGGGTATGCGCTCCCCCACCGGGCGGAGCCCCGGACCGGTGTCGGCGCGCTCCGCCGGCCGGGTCCGCCCCGGCTCCGGATCCCCGGTACCGCTCGCCGCCACGGCCGCGGCGGCCTCGGTCAGCCGGGCCGCGGCGTCGGCGGTGTCCTGCGCCACCAGGGTGAGGCGTTCGGGGAGCGGGGCCCGGCGGGCCAGGGTGTCCGCCACCCCGGCCAGCGGGGGCTGGTCCTCGGTGATGGTCTGCGCCAGCTCCCGGGCGTAGCGGGCCAGCCCGTCCCGGTCGCGGGCACTGAGGACCAGGAGGTGCGGTCCCGCGGCCGGTGCCTGCGGGGCGGCCGGTGCCGCGGGGCACTCCTCCACCACCATGTGGACACCGGTGCCGCCGAAGCCGAAGGCGCTGACCCCCGCCCGGCGCGGCCGACCGGTCTCCGGCCAACGGGTCGGCGTCGTCGGCACGGTGAGGCGCGCGGCATCGAGCGCGGACCGATCGGCCAGGTCGAACTCCGGCTGCGGGGGTATCACTCCCCGCTGCACGGCCAGGGCCGACTTGACGAGCCCGGCTATGCCCGCGGAGTTCAGCGAGTGTCCGACGACCGCCTTCACCGCGCCGAGGAAGGCGGGTGCGGAGTCCTCGCCGCGCAGTTCGCGCAGGACGCCGAGCTCGACGGGGTCGCCGACCGTGGTCCCGGTGCCGTGCGCCTCCAGATAGCCCACGCCGTCCGGGGGCAGGCCGGCGTCCCGGTAGGCCCGGCGCAGCGCCCGGAGCTGACCGGCCGCCTGGGGGTGCATACCGCCCTGGACGGTGCCGTCATTGGCCGTTCCCACGCCCCGGATCACCGCGTAGACCCGGTCGCCGGCAGCCAGCGCGTCGGCGAGGGGCCGCAACACCAGTACTCCGCCGCCCTCGCCCAGGACGAAGCCGTCGGCCCCCGTGCCGAACGGCAGGCACCTGCCGCTGCGCGAGAGGGCGCCGATCCGGCACAGCCCCACGAGCAGGTCGGGAGCGAGTATCAGCTGGGCGCCGCCCGCGAGGGCGATGCGGGACCGGCCCGCGCGCAGGGCGTACACGGCGTTGGCCACGGCCATGAGTCCACCGGAGCAGGCGGCGTCCAGCGCGTAGCTCTCGCCGTGCAGGTCGAAGACCGAGCTGATCGTGTTCGGCCCCATGTTGAGCAGGAGTCCGGCCACGGACGTGCCGTGCAGCGGGTCGACCGCGCGGACCGCATCCGGCCAGCCGGGGTCGGTCGCCCGCGCCCCGAACTCGCCGCCGGTCAGCTGGCGCATGCGTATCTGCATGGTGCTGAGCTCGCGGTAGCCGCTCTCGGTGAGCGCCGTGATCACCGAGGTCTCCTCGCGGTCGAAGCCGTCGGCTTCCCATCCCGCGTCCTGGATGGCCTCGCGGGCGAGGTCGATCAGCAGCCGGTGCTGCGGGTCCATCGCCCTGGCCCGGCGCGGCGGGATGCCGTAGTGCGCCGCGTCGAAGAGGTCCACGTCCGGCAGCAGCGCCATGGTGTCCGTATAGGCCGACGACGCGTCGCGGAAGTTGTCGCTGAGGAAGGTGGCGGCGCGCCACCGCGAGTCCGGGATACGGGAGAACTGGGCCTGCGGGGCCGTCAGGAGCCTCCAGTACTGGTTCACGTCGCGCGCTCCCGGGAACCGGCACGCCATCCCCACGATGGCTATGTCGTCGGGCCGCGCCGCCTTTGAGTCCGCTGTGGGATCCACCCCTGTCACCGTTCTCACCCGGCGGTGGCCACTCGCTCGCGCCACCAGTCCACGGTCTGCTTGACCTGCTCGTCGAGGGGGGTGGCGCGGACCGCGAACGCGGCCTCGTAGGCGCTCGAATCGACGACGAAGGGACGGTCGAACTGGTAGCGGATCTCCTTCAGTTCGCGAAGGAGCGGGGAGAAGAGCGAGGCCACGGCCAGGACGGGCGACGGCAGCCCGCGCACCGCGACCGGCCCCGTGCCCGCCTGGGCGGCGAGGCGGTCGACCATCTCGCGGACGGACAGCGCGGGCTCCGTCGGGACGTGCCAGGCACGCCCCCAGGCCCGCTCCTCGCCCGCGACCTCGACCAGCGCCCTCGCCACGTCGGGGAGGTAGGTCCAGCTGTGCGGGGCGTCCGGGTCCCCCAGCGTGGAGACCGGCTTGCCGCGCAGCAGCGGGGGCATGACCCGGCCGGCCAGGTGGCCGCCGTCGGTCACGCCGGGTCCGAAGAAGTCCGAGGCCCGCACCTCGACCGCCTTGATGCGGCCCTGCTCGTGCAGGGTCCGCGCCTGCTCCCACGCCGCGGCGCGGATCCGCCCCTTGGTGCCGGTCGCCGCGAGGGGCAGCTCCTCGGTCATGGGACCGGCCACCGGGCCGTAGCCGTAGAGGTTCCCCAGCATCACCAGTACGGCTCCGGTGGACTCGGCCGCGGCACAGAGCGACGCGGCGAGCGGCGGCCATTCGTCGGCCCAGCGGTGGTAGGGCGGCGCGGCGCAGCTGTGGATCGCGGCCGCGCCCTGCGCGGCTTCGGTCAGCCGCGCGCGGTCCGTGGCGTCCAACGCGAGGTGTTCGATTCCGGGTTCCGGGCTTCTCCCCGACTTGGTGACCACCCTTACGGAATGGCCCTGTTCGGCCAGCAGACGGGCGGTTGCGGCACCAGCGGGTCCAAAACCCAAAACGATATGAAGGCTCACACGCGCACACTAGCGCGAGCGGGGACGCCGCAGACGTTGATGATCGGCCTTGTTTGGCATGCTCACCGGCCACGCGGACGGGGCATATGGACTGGGATGTTCCGGCGCATTGGCGGGCACACCCTTCCGTAGGGGCACGAGCGGAGGGGGGCGGATTCCGGATGGAGAAGGACACGGGAGGGCCGGGGCGGCCAGGACGGCCGGGGCAGTCGCGACCGCACGGGGGCGCGGCGTTCCTGCAGGCCCTCGTCGGGTACGTCGGCTTCATCGGAGCGATCTTCGCGGCCCTCGCCGTGGGGGCGTGGAGCGGGTCCTGGCTGCTGGCGGTGGGCGCCTTCCTCGGGGTGTTCCTGGTGGCGAACCTCATCGTGGCCGGGCTGGAGCGGTTGACGGGCACCTCGCTCGGCGCCGGCGACCCGCACGGCCACGGCGGACACGGGGGCAGCACGGGCGGGTACGGCTGTGGAGGGGGCGGGGGCGGCGGCTGACCCCGGGGGGCCTGCCGCCGCTCCCGGTGGGCTCAGCGGTGGGTGAATTCAGGGGGACGCTTGTCTACGAATGCCGCCATGCCCTCCTTCTGGTCCGCGGTGGCGAAGACCGCGTGGAAGAGGCGGCGTTCGAAGCGGACGCCCTCGGCGAGGGTGGTCTCGAAGGCGCGGTCGACCGCCTCCTTGGCCATCATGGCGACGGGCGCGGACATCCCCGCCACGGTCTCGGCGACGGCGAGGGCCTCGGCGAGCAGCTCGCCGGCGGGGACGATCCGGGAGACCAGGCCCGCCCGCTCGGCCTCGGTCGCGTCCATGGTGCGGCCGGTCAGGCACAGCTCCATCGCCTTGGCCTTGCCTACGGCGCGGGTCAGGCGCTGGGAGCCGCCGATGCCCGGGATGACGCCGAGTTTGATCTCGGGCTGGCCGAAGACCGCGGTATCGGCGGCGAGGAGGATGTCGCAGAGCATGGCCAGCTCGCAGCCCCCGCCGAGGGCGTAGCCGCAGACGGCGGCGACGGTGGGGGTGCGGAGGTTTCCGAGGCGGTCCCAGGCGGTGAACCAGTCGCTGAGGTACATGTCCATGTAGCTCTGGGGCCGCATCTCCTTGATGTCGGCGCCGGCCGCGAACGCCTTCTCGGAGCCGGTGAGGACGATGCAGCCGATGGCCGGATCGCGGTCCAGCGCTTCGGTGGCGGCGACGACCTCGTTCATGACCTGGAGGTTCAGGGCGTTGAGGGCCTTGGGGCGGTTGAGGGTGAGGAGTGCGACGCGGCCCTTGCGTTCGACCAGGATCGTCTCGTACGCGTGGTCCGGCGCGGCGGTGTCGGTGTCGGTGTCGGTGTCGGTCATGCCGTGGTTCCGTTCTGGTCGGTGGAGGATCCGGTGGGGCCGGAGCGTTCCCTGATCGCCCGCACGATCGCGGAGAAGTCCTGGCCCGCGCCCGCGCCGTCGGCGAAGGCGGCGTACATCTCGGCCGCGCGCAGGCCGAGGCCGGCGTCGATGCCCCCGGCGCGCAGGGCGTTGGCGGCGAGGCCGAGGTCCTTGGCCATGAGGGGCGCGGCGAAGCCCGGCCGGTAGTCGCGGTTCGCGGGGCTGGTGGGGACGGGTCCGGGCACGGGGCAGTTGACGGTGAGGGCCCAGCACTGTCCGGAGGCGGTGGAGGCCACGTCGAAGAGGGCCTGGTGGGAGAGGCCCAGGCTCTCGCCGAGCACGAAGGCCTCGCCCACGGCGATCATCGAGATGCCCAGGATCATGTTGTTGCAGATCTTCGCCGCCTGGCCGGCGCCGGCGGCCCCGCAGTGCACGACCCGCTTGCCCATCGCGGCCAGGAGGGGTTCTGCCTCGGTGAATTCGGCGGCGCCGCCGCCCGCCATGAAGGTCAGGGTGCCGGCTTCGGCGCCCATGACGCCGCCCGACACGGGGGCGTCGAGGGCCCGGTGGCCGGCGGCGGTCGCGGCCTCGTGGGCGGTACGGGCGTCCGCGACGTCGATGGTCGAGCAGTCGATGAACAGGGTGCCGGGCGCGGCCGCGGTCAGCAGGCCCTCGTCCCGGTAGAGGGAGAGGACGTGCCGTCCGGCCGGGAGCATGGTGATCACCACGTCGGCTCCGGTGGCGGCCCCGACCGCCGAGCCGGCCGCCTCGATGCCGGCCCGGACCGCTGCCGCGAGGGCCTCGGGGACCAGGTCGTAGCCGATCACGCGGTGTCCGGCCTTGACGAGGTTGGCGGCCATGGGGCCGCCCATGTGGCCGAGTCCGATGAATCCGATGACGCTGGTCACCACGCGACCTCCTGGGTCGAGTCGGGTGCGGCGAGGTGCAGTTCGCGGTCGCCGAGCGGGGCGAAGTACCGGTCCACGTCGTGCGCGGTGACCTCGGCGAGGGTGGCGGGCGACCAGTGGGGGGTGCGGTCCTTGTCGATCACCTGGGCGCGGATGCCTTCGACGAGGTCGAGTGAGGCAAGGGCCGCGCAGGAGATCCGGTACTCCTGTTCCAGTACGCGCTCCAGCGGTCCGAGGCCGCGGGCCCGGCGCAGGGCCGCCAGGGTGACCTTGAGCGCGGTCGGGGATTTGCCGGCCAGGACGGTGGCGGCTTCCTTGGCCTCCGCGGTGTCCTCGGCCAGGAGGCGGTCGACGGTCTCCTCGACGGTCTCCGCGCCGTAGCAGCGGTCGATCCACGCGCGCCGGGCCGCCAGTTGGCCCGGCGGCGGCTGGGCGACGAAGCGCTGGAGGGTGTCGTGTACGGAGTCCCGTGCCAGGTCGTCGAGCAGGCGGGGCAGCGATCCCGCGGGGACGAAGTGGTCGGCGAGCCCGCGCAGCAGGGCGTCCGCCGCTCCGACGATGGCCCCGGTGAGGGCCAGGTGGGTGCCGAGCTCGCCCGGCGCCAGGCCCAGCAGGTAGGTGCCGCCCACATCGGGGACGAAGCCGATGCCGGTCTCGGGCATGGCGATCCCGGAGCGTTCGGTGACGATCCGGACGGTGCCGTGCGCGGAGATGCCGACGCCGCCGCCCATCACGATGCCGTCCATGAGGGCCACGTAGGGCTTGGGATAGCGGGCGATGCGGGCGTTGAGCCGGTACTCCTCCCGCCAGAAGTCGGTGGAGGCGGTCCCGCCGGACCGGGCGTCCTCGTGGATGGACCGGATGTCGCCGCCGGCGCACAGGCCGCGCTCGCCCGCTCCGTCGATGACCACGTGGGCGATCGAGGGGTCGTGCTCCCAGGCGGTCAGGGCCTCGTCGATGCGGCGGACCATGGCGTGGTCCAGGGCGTTGAGGGCCTTGGGGCGGTTGAGGGTGAGGTGGCCGGCGTGTCCGCGGGTGCGGACCAGGACGGTCTCGTCGTGTTCGGCGGCCGTCATCGGGCGGCCTCGGTCAGTTCGCGTGCCACGATGACCCGCATGATCTCGTTGCTTCCTTCCAGGATCTGGTGCACGCGCAGATCGCGGACGATCTTCTCGATGCCGTATTCGCTGAGATAGCCGTAGCCGCCGTGGAGTTGGAGGGCGCGGTCGGCCACGGAGTAGCCGGTGTCGGTGGCGAACCGCTTGGCCATCGCGCACAGGCCGGGAGCCGATGCCAGCCCCCGGTCGAGGGCTTCGGCGGCCTGCCGGACCAGGGCCCGGGCGGCCGCCAGCTCGGTGGCCATGTCGGCCAGCCGGAACTGGAGCGCCGGTGAGTCCAGGAGCCTGGCGCCGAAGGCCTCGCGGTCGGCCAGGTAGGCCAGGCTGCGGTCCAGGGCGCCCTGCGCGCCGCCGAGCGAGCAGGCGGCGATCCCGAGTCGGCCGCCGTTGAGGCCGTTCATGGCGATCCGGAAGCCTTCGCCCTCGGCGCCGAGGAGCCGCTCCGCGGGCACGCGGACCCCGTCGAGGATCACCTGCCGGGTGGGCTGGGCGTTCCAGCCCATCTTGCGTTCGTTCGGGCCGAAGGACAGGCCGGGGTCGTCCCGTTCGACGACGAAGGCGGAGATGCCCGCCGGTCCGTTGCCGCCGGTCCGGGCCATGACGACGTACACGTCGGAGGCGCCGGCACCGGAGATGAACTGCTTGACCCCGGTCAGCACGTAGTGGTCGCCGTCCCGTACGGCCCGTGTGCGCAGGGCGCCGGCGTCGGATCCGGCGCCGGGCTCGGTGAGGCAGTAGCTGCCCAGTAACTGCGCCGTGCACAGTCCGGGGAGCCATCGGGCGCGCTGGGCCGCGTCGCCGTAGCGGTCGATCATCCAGGCGACCATGTTGTGGATGGAGAGGTACCCGGCGATGGAGGGGCAGCCGGTGGCGAGGGCTTCGAAGACGAGCACGCCGTCGGCGCGGGTGAGTCCCGAGCCGCCGGACTCCTCCCGTACGTAGACCCCGCCGAGCCCGAACTCCGCGGCGCGGCGCAGGACGTCGACGGGGAAGTGCTTGTCCTGGTCCCAGGCGATCGCGTGCGGTGCGAGCTGCTCCTGGGCGAAGTCGAGGGTGACCTCGGTGAGGGCGAGCTGGTCCTGGCTGAGCATGGTGGTGGTCATGGCGGTCATCCCATGGTCGGGATGGTGAAGCTCGCGCCCTCCTTGACCCCGGAGGGCCAGCGCGAGGTGACGGTCTTGGTGCGGGTGTAGAAGCGGACGGCGTCCGGGCCGTGCTGGTTCAGGTCGCCGAAGCCGGAGCGCTTCCAGCCGCCGAAGGTGTGGTAGGCGACGGGGACCGGGATGGGGACGTTGACGCCGACCATGCCGGTGTTGACCCGGCGGGTGAACTCCCGGGCGGTGTCCCCGTCGCGGGTGAAGATCGCGACGCCGTTCCCGTACGGGTGCTCGCTCGGCAGGCGCAGCGCCTCGTCGAAGTCGGCGGCGCGTACGACGGACAGGACGGGGCCGAAGATCTCCTCGCGGTAGATCCGCATGGCGGGGGCGACCCGGTCGAAGAGGGAGGCTCCGGCGAAGAAGCCGTTCTCGTGGCCGGGCAGGGTGAATCCGCGTCCGTCGACGACGAGTTCGGCGCCTTCGTTGACCCCGATGTCGACGTAGCGGCGGACCCGGTCGAGGGCGTCCCGGCTGACCAGGGGGCCAAAGTCGGCCTCGGGGTCGTCGGAGCGGCCGATGCGCAGGGTCGCGATGCGCTCCTTCAGGGCGGCGACCAGGCGGTCCGCCGTCTCCTCGCCGACGGGGACCGCGACCGAGATGGCCATGCAGCGCTCGCCGGCCGAGCCGTAGCCGGCGCCGATCAGCGCGTCGACGGCCTGGTCCAGGGCGGCGTCGGGCATCACGATCATGTGGTTCTTGGCCCCGCCGAAGCACTGGGCGCGCTTGCCGTGCGCGGCGGCGGTGGCGTAGATGTGCGCGGCGATCGGGGTGGAGCCGACGAAGCCGAGCGCCTGCACGCGGGGGTCTGCCAGGAGGGTGTCGACGGCTTCCTTGCCGCCGTTGACGACGTTGAGGACGCCCGGCGGCAGCCCGGCCTCCAGGAAGAGTTCGGCGAGGCGCAGGGGTACGGAGGGGTCGCGCTCGGAGGGCTTGAGGATGAAGGCGTTGCCGCAGGCCAGGGCGGGGGCGGCCTGCCACAGCGGGATCATGGCGGGGAAGTTGAAGGGGGTGATGCCGGCGACGACCCCGAGCGGGCTGCGCAGGGAGTGCACGTCGATGCCGGTTCCGGCGTTGTCGGTGAACTCCCCCTTGAGCAGATGGGGGATTCCGGCGGCGAACTCCACGACCTCCAGGCCGCGTTGCAGGTCGCCGTGGGCGTCGGCGACGGTCTTGCCGTGCTCGGCGGACAACAGCCGGGCCAGGCCGTCGCGTTCGCCTTCGACGAGCTGGAGGAAGCGCAGCATGACGCGGGCGCGCCGCTGCGGGTTCCACTCGCCCCACTCCCGCTGCGCCGCGACCGCGTCGGCGATCGCGTGCTCGGTGTCGGCGCGGCCGGCGAGCGGTACCCGGGCCTGGACGGCGCCGGTGTTGGGGTCGTACACGTCGCCGAAGAGGCCCGACGTGCCGGTGGTGTGCTTTCCGCCGATGAAGTGGGTGAGTTCACGGATCATGGAAGCCTGCTCTCGTCAGGTGAGATCCGAGGAGGGCGCGGGCAGGCGCGCGGCGGCGCACCGGTCGGGTGCGCGCAGCGTGGCGAGCCGCGGGACGCGAAGGCCGTGGATCGGGGGAGGGCTAGGCAGTGTCTGATGGCTCTTTGATGAGATCGCGGAGCCAGATCACGATGGCTGCTGTGGCCAGGGTGCCGTTGAAGATGTAGTCGCGTT
>NZ_JBHWUO010000011.1:163356-196892 GCF_042736975.1 Streptomyces sp. NPDC059989 | reverse complement strand
GCACCGGCGGGCGCCGTCGCCGCGGGCGGCACGCCGCCCGGCTGGACGCCCGCGCCCGTGGGCGGTCCCGCGTCCGGCTCGACTTCGTGGCCGGGCGGGTCCACCGGCGCGCCCGGGACTCCGGCCGGCGGTCCCCCGTCCGGCCCGACCTCCTGGCCGGGCGGGCCCACCGGCGCGCCCGGAACCCCGCCGGGCGGGACGCCCGTGCCCGTGGGCGGGGCGGCCCTGCCCGGGCTCGGCAGCACCGCCACGCATGTGGCGGGGGCTCCGGTGCCCGCGCAGCGGCAGGCTCCGGCGGCGCCGGCCCGGGGCGCGGGGCCCGGCCCCGCACCCGTGTCCCCCGCCCGGCCCGCGGCGGCGACCACGCTCGATGCCCGGGACACCGCCCTGGCCCTGCCCGTACCGCTGGTGGACCCGGCCGACCCCAACGCCGGTTTCCTGGCGGGTCTGCTGGCCACCGCGCCCGGCGACCTCCTGGGCGCCCTCGGCTCGGCGCCATCCGAATCGGCCGAGCTGTGGCTGCGCGAGCTGCGGGCCCGGCTGGAGCTGGGCGAACTGCCCGCGGCCGGCCGCACCCTGGTGGAGCTGGAGGCGCAACATCCGGACGACTGGCGGGTGGTGTGGGCCCGCGGGATCGCCTCGCTGGCCACCGGCGAGAACGAGATGGCGGCCCTGTCCTTCGACGCGATCTACGACGCCTTCCCGGGCGAGCCCGCGCCCAAGCTGGCCCTCGGGCTGTGCGCGGAGGTCCTGGGCCAGCTGGACAACGCCGCCGAGTACTACCGCCTCGTCTGGGCCACCGACCCCGGCTTCGTGAGCGCCGCCTTCGGGCTGGCCCGGGTCCAGCTGGCCGCGGGCGAGCGGGGCGAAGCCGTCCGTACGCTGGAATCCGTACCGGAGGCGTCGATCCACTACACCGCCGCGCGGGTGGCGGCGGTACGCGCACGTCTGCGCGACCGGTCCCCGCAGGAGCCGCTGCCGGCCGATCTGGCGGCGGCCGCCGACCAGGTGGAGGCCCTGCGGCGGGCGGGCCTGGATCCGGAGCGCCACGAACGGCTCGCGACGGAAGTTCTGGGCTCGGCCCTCGACTGGGTACTGTCGGGTAGCCGGGGTTCCGACCCCGGCCGGACCTCGCTGCTCGGCAGTCAACTGGACGAGCGGGGCCTGCGCTTCGGACTGGAGCGCTCGTACCGCGTGCTCGCACGGCTGGCGCAGCGGGGCGAGGAGAGGATCGAACTGGTGGAGCGGGCAAACCGTTTCCGTCCCCGGACGTGGGTGTGAGTGATGTCGATGCATCGGCTGTCGGGCTGCCCCAGCTGCGCGGAACCCCTGGAGGAGGGTGACCGTTTCTGCGGCGTCTGCGGCTACGCCGTCACCGCCCCTCCCCCGGCTGCGGCCGCGGACCACCCGACGATCCCGCTCCCCACGGCCCCGCCGCGCGGCGCGGCCGCCGGGCAGGAAGCGGAAGCGGATACGGGTGCGGGTGCGGGTGGTCCCGCGGGCGGCTACGGGGCTCAGGCCCGCGGCGGGCCCTACGGTGCGCCCGAGGCCGCCCCCGAGCCCGCCCCCGGGTGGGGCAGCGTGGCCGCGGCCGCGCCGACCCTCGTCGGCGACCCGGCCGACTGGGCCACGCCCCCGCCGGAGCCGGGCCCCGACCCGGTGCGCGAGACCCCGTACGAGGCGCCGCACCAGACCCCGTACGAGTCCCCGTACGGAACCGCCCCGCAGGCCGCGGTGGACGAGCCCGAGGCCCGCCACGACCTGGCCGGCAGCACCGGCACGCCCCCCGAAGGCACCCCGTGGGGCGCGGGCGGATCCCCGTACGGAACCGCCCCCCAGGACCCGGCGGCGGGTCCGGCGGCCCGGTACGACCTGCCCGGTGGCACGACGACTCCCCCCGAGGGGACCCCGTGGGGCGCGGGCGAAGGCGGCAGCCCGCACGAGGAGAACCCGGGAGCGGCCGCCGAAACCCCGCAGGGGAGCGGTGCGGGCGGGAAGACCTGCGTGGCCTGCCGGGCCGGGCACGTCGACACCGACGGGTACTGCGAGCACTGCGGTCACGCCCAGCCCCGGGAGCGGGACCACCTCGAGGAGGAGCTCGGCAGCGTCGCCGCCGTCAGCGACCGCGGGCTGCGCCACCACCGCAACGAGGACTCGTTCGCGGTCGCGGCCACCGCGCTGCCCGACGGCTCCGCCGCCACCGTCGCCATCGTCTGCGACGGCGTCTCCTCCGCGAGCCGTCCCGACGAGGCGTCGGCCGCCGCGGCCGGCGCCGCCAACGAGGCCCTGCTGGACGCGCTGCCCCGCGGCGCCCACCCCCAAGAGGCCATGCACGAGGCGATCCTGGCCGCGGCCGCCGCGGTCAACGCGCTGGCCCCGGAGGTCGCGGGCGCGCAGAACGCCCCCGCCTGCACCCTGGTCGGCGCCGTCGTCAGCGGCGGGCTGCTGACCATCGGCTGGGTGGGCGACAGCCGCGCGTACTGGGTCCCGGACGACCGCGCGGCCCTGCCGCGCCGCCTCACCGAGGACGACTCCTGGGCCGCCCAGATGGTCGCGGCCGGTCTGATGGGCGAGGCCGAGGCCTACGCCGATGTCCGCGCCCACGCCATCACCGGCTGGCTCGGGGCCGACGCGTACGACCTCGAACCGCACACCGCCGTGTTCAAGCCGGACCACCCCGGGGTGGTCGTGGTCTGCACCGACGGCCTGTGGAACTACGCGGAGTCCGCCCGGGAGATGGCCCAGGTGCTGCCCGCGGACGCCGCGACCCGGCCCCTTCACAGCGCCCAGGTCCTGGTGGGCCACGCCCTCGACGGCGGCGGCCACGACAACGTCACCGTGGCCGTGGTGCCGTTCGCCGCGACCCCGGAGGCGGGGACCGGGCCGCAAGCCCCACCGGAACCGGAGGCGGAAGCGGACCCTCCGCACCGGGCCTGACCCGCCCGGCCCGTCCGCCCGCCCCAGCCCTCTAGGACCCTAGGAGTCCAACCGATGGCGAACTTCGCCAAGCCGAGCGCCGCGCGCTTCAGCGTGGAGGTGTACCAGAACGAGTTCCTCCCCCAGGGCGGGCGGGACGTCCACGCCATCGTCACGGCCACCTCCACCGGTGGCGCCGCCGCCACCCGCGCCACGGCGGCCCACGGCTCGGCAGCCGTCGTGATCATGGTCGACTGCTCCGGTTCCATGGAGTATCCGCCGGACAAGATGCGCGGCGCCCGCGAGGCCACCGCCGCGGCCGTCGACACCCTGCGCGACGGCACCGCCTTCGCCGTGGTCGCCGGGACGCACGTGGCCAAGGAGGTCTACCCGGGCCAGGGCCGGCTCGCCGTCGCCGACCCGGTCACCCGCGCCCAGGCCAAGGAGGCGCTGCGCGGCCTCGCCTCGGGCGGCGGCACCGCCATCGGCACCTGGCTGCGGCTCGCGGACGGACTGCTGCGCCGGTCCTCCGCCACCATCCGGCACGGCATCCTGCTCACCGACGGCCGCAACGAGCACGAGGACCCGGCCGTGCTCCGCGCCACCCTCGACGCCTGCGCGGGCCGCTTCACCTGCGACGCCCGCGGGGTGGGCACCGACTGGGAGGTCAAGGAGGTCACCGGCATCGCGAGCGCGCTGCTCGGCTCCGCCGACATCGTGGCCGATCCGGCCCACCTCGCCGAGGACTTCACGCGCATGATGGGGAACGTCATGGGCAAGGAGGTCGCGGACGTCGCGCTGCGCCTGTGGACCCCGGTGGGCGTGGAGATCCAGTACGTGAAGCAGGTCGCGCCGACGGTTCAGGACCTGACCAACCGCCGCACCGAGGCGGGCCCGCGCGCCGGGGACTACCCGACGGGCTCCTGGGGCGACGAGTCCCGCGAGTACCACGTGTGCGTCCGGGTGCCGAGTGCGGCGCTGGGCCAGGAGATGCTCGCCGCCCGCGCCTCGCTCGTCCTGCCGGGAGCGGCGGGCGAGCCCGCCTCCGTCCTCGCCCAGGGTCTGGTGCGCGCGGTGTGGACGGACGACCTGGCCGCCTCCACCGCCATCAACCCGCAGGTCGCCCACTACACGGGGCAGGCGGAGCTCGCGCAGGCTATCCAGCAGGGCCTGGAAGCCCGCAAACTGGGCGATGTGGACGGCGCCACGGCCAAACTGGGACGCGCCGTACAGCTGGCGAGTGCCTCCGGGAACGCCGACACTGCCAGACTGCTGGCGAAGGTGGTGGATGTGGTGGACGCGGTGGCGGGTACTGTGCGGCTGAAAGCCAAGGTCGCCGATGCCGACGAGATGACTCTTGAAACGCGTTCGACACAGACCGTCCGAGTGAAGAAGACCTGACGTGATGACGCAGGGAGATGAAGGGGGAAGCGCCGCCATGCCGACCTGCCCGAACGGGCACCAGTCCGCCTCCGACGACTGGTGCGAGGTCTGCGGCCACCGCATGGCCCCGGAAGGCGCCCCCGCGGCGCCCTCCTACGGCTACGGCTACCCCCCGACGGCCGGTGAGCCGACCGCCCAGGCCGAGCTCTGCCCGCAGTGCCGGACCCCTCGCGAGGCCATGGCCCCGTTCTGCGAGGAGTGCCGGTACAACTTCCTGACGCGTACGGCGACTTCCTACGCGCCGCTCACTCCGGACGCGGGCCCGCAGGCGACCGGTGCCACGCCGCCGCCCCCGCCGCCGCTGCAGACGCCGGCGGCGTACTCACAGGACCACTTCGAGTACCAGGGCTCGCGGCCCTCCCGGGTCAACCGGGCCGCCGAGCCGCTCCAGCGCGAGGACGACTGGCTGCTGCCGCCTCCCGCGAACGAGCCCCGGCAGGAGTACCAGCAGTCGGCGGCCCAGCAGCCCCGGTACCAGCAGCAGCCCCCGCCGCCGCAGCAGCGGCAGGAGTACCAGCAGGAGTACCAGCAGCAGCAGTACCAGCAGCCGCCCCCGCAGCAGCAGCACCAGTCCTTCGCGCCCCAGGGCGGCAGCTGGACCGCGACGATCGGCCCCGACCGCTCGTACTTCATGGCGATGATGCAGCGCAGCGGCCCCGAGGCGGCCGGGCTCAACCTGCCCGCGTACTCCCCGGAGCAGCACCTCCCGCTCTCCGGCGGCCAGATCACCATCGGCCGGCGCCGCGCCTCCACCGGGGAGTCCCCCGACATCGACCTGTCGGTGCCGCCGGAGGACCCGGGCGTCTCCCACCAGCACGCGGTCCTCGTCCAGCAGCCCGACCTCAGCTGGGCGGTGGTGGACCAGAACTCCACCAACGGCACCACCATCAACGGCGGCGAGGAGCCGATCCAGCCCTACGTGCCGGTGCCGCTGGGCGACGGCGACCGCGTCCACGTCGGCGCCTGGACCACGATCACCATCCGCCGCGGCTGAACCCCGGCCGGTCCGACTCCCCCAGGGGCCATACGTACGGGCCCTGGGGGTCGTCGAGCCACGACCACTGGCCGTCTTCGCTGACGGTGACCCCGAAGCGCTCCCGGGCCGGCCGGTCCTCCCGGCGCCACAGGTCCAGGGCCTCGCGGGCGTGCAGTGCGCCCTCGGTCAGCACGAGCATGAACTGGAAGCGCTCGTTCTCCACCAGCTCGTACGGGAGCCCGGGCGGCAGCCCGGCCGGCTCCTGCGGCGGCGCCGCCGTGGCCCCGCGCAGCGGGACGAAGTAGGCCTGGGTGTGCAGGAAGCGGCCCTCGGCGAAGTCGGGGCCCCGGACCGTCAGCGCGATCAGCCCGGTCGACAGCGGGGCCAGGATCCGCGCCCCCGGCCGGCACTGGCCGAGCCAGGCGTGCGGGATCAGCGGCAGCGTGCAGGTCACCATGATCCGGTCGAAGGGGGCCCGGGCGGGGCAGCCGCGCGCCCCGTCGCCCGTGACCACCTCGGGGTGGTAGCCCAGCCGGGCCAGGTGGGTGCGCGCGGACTCGGTGATCTCCTCGTCGAGGTCCACGGTGGTGACGAGCTCGTCGCCGAGCCGGTGGCAGAGCAGGGCCGCGTTGTAGCCGGTGCCCGCGCCGATCTCCAGGACGTTGTCGCCGTCGCGCACGTCGAGCGCGGCCAGCATCTTCGCCATGAGGGAGGGCTGGCTGCTGGAGGAGACCAGCCGGCCGTCGCGCAGCCGGGTCGCGAGCGGGGTGTCGGCGTAGACCCCGCGCAGCCAGCGGGCGCGCCGCTCGGGGTCGGGGTCCTCCTCCCAGACCCGTTCGTGGCCGGCGCCGCGGCCGGTCCAGAAGTAGGGGACGAAGACGTGCCGGGGCACGGCGGCGAACGCCGCCCGCCAGGCCGGGTCCTCCAGCACGCCGGCCGCCGTCAGCTCCCGCACCTGGGCGGCGTGCGCGGTCTCCCGCAGGTCCCGCGCGCCGGTGCGTGCCGTGCGTACGGTGCGTGCCGTGTGTGCGCCCATGCCTCCACTGTCCTGCGGGCGGCCCGCGTGTGCGAGTGCGGTCGGTCCGGCGGGGTGGCGCACCGGCCGGGCACCGGTCGGGCATGGGTCCGGCCCGGGTCCTGGAGGGGGTGCCGCAGGGTCCTAGGACCCCGGTCCTCCGTCCGGGCGTCTGAGACGATGGTCGGGTGAATGAGATTCCGCGGGGCACGCTTCAGGAGCAGACCTTTTACGAGCAGGTGGGCGGGGAGGAGACCTTCCGCCGCCTCGTGCGGCGCTTCTACCAGGGGGTCGCGGAGGACCCGCTGCTGCGCCCGATGTACCCGGAGGAGGACCTCGGCCCGGCGGAAGAGCGGTTCACGCTGTTCCTGATGCAGTACTGGGGCGGCCCGACCACCTACAGCGAGCACCGCGGCCATCCGCGCCTGCGGATGCGGCACGCCCCGTTCCAGGTCGACGCGGCGGCCCACGACGCGTGGCTGAAGCACATGCGGGTCGCCCTGGACGAGCTGGGCCTCGCGCCGGAGCACGAGGCGCAGCTCTGGAAGTACCTGACGTACGCGGCCGCCTCGATGATCAACACCGCGGGCTAGCGGCCGCCCGGGGGGTCAGACGGGACGGACCTGGAGGGCGCCCAGGCCGCCGTTCCGGCCGGGCCTGCGGGTGGCGACGGACCCGTACGGGGTGCGCAGGCGCAGCCAGCTCCCGGAGGCGAACAGGGCCACCGGGTCGGGTGCGTCGGGCGCGGGCGCGGGCGCGGCGGCCGGCACGGTGGACCGTATCGGACGCAGGAAGCCCAGGGACTGCGCGGCGTGCACGGCGCGCAGCGGGAGTTCGGTGTCGCCCAGCGTCCGGGACCAGATCTCGCGGCCGATGCGGTCGCGCTCGGAGCGGGTCCGGTGCTGCGGCTGCAGAGCCTCGTCGCGGGCCCGGAACTCGGCGACGGCACCGGCCACGGCCGTGCGGATCGCCTCGGATCCGGGCAGCCCGGGCAGCTGCTGCCAGCCGCCGCGGGGCGGGAGCACCCCGGTCCAGGGCGGCCCGGTGACCGGCCCGGGCACGGTGGCGCAGGCCGCGGCCTCGTCCACCGATTCCAGGAGCTCACCGGCGGAGACCGTCAGGTCCAGCGGGGTCGCGACGGGTGCGGCGAGCCGCACCGTGCGGATGGCCAGGACGTCGAAGGACGGCGGCCGTCCGAAGACGGCGAGCGCACCGCCGCCCGCCTGGAGGCGGACGGCGGCGGCGCGGTCGTAGTGCACCAGCCGGCCCAGGAAGGCGGCGAGGTCCGCCGCCTCCCCGGAGTCGGCGAAGTGCAGCTGCTCGTTCATGCCGCGAGGCGCCCTTCGGCGACCTCGGGCTCGTCGAGGTACTTCTCCAGGAAGTGCTTCTCCTCGGCCGTGATGCGGCGGGGCCGCCCCTCGGCGAGGTTGTAGGGCACGACCACGGTCGAGGCGCGCACGTAGACCTTCTCGGGCGCGTCCTGGGTCGCCTCGTCCTTGACCTCGTAGCCGATGGTCAGGGACGCGGCGCCTATCCGGGTCACCCAGGATTCGATGAGCACCGGCTCGTGACGGTGCACGAGGGGCAGCTTGTAGTCGATCTCGTGGCGGGCCACGACGGACCCGCCCGTGAAGGACTCGCTGCCCTCCCCCGGCGCCAGCCGGAACATGAAGTCGATCCTCGCCTCCTCCAGGTAGCGGAGGAAGACCACGTTGTTCACGTGGCCGAAGGAGTCCATGTCCGACCAGCGCAGGGGGCACCGGTAGTGGTGTCTGGCCATGACCGCGACCTCAGCCTCGGGTGAGCTTCTTGTAGGTGGCACGGTGCGGACGGGTCGCGTCCGCGCCGAGCCGCTCAACCTTGTTCTTCTCGTACGACTCGAAGTTGCCCTCGAACCAGTACCACTTGGACTCGCCCTCGTACGCCAGGATGTGCGTGGCGACTCGGTCCAGGAACCAGCGGTCGTGGGAGATGACCACGGCCGCACCCGGGAACTCCAGGAGCGCGTTCTCGAGCGAGGACAGGGTCTCGACGTCGAGGTCGTTGGTGGGCTCGTCGAGGAGCAGCAGGTTGCCGCCCTCCTTGAGCGTCAGCGCCAGGTTCAGGCGGTTGCGCTCACCACCGGAGAGGATGCCGGCGGCCTTCTGCTGGTCCGGGCCCTTGAAGCCGAAGGCGCTGACGTACGCGCGCGACGGCATCTCGACCTGGCCGACGTTGATGTAGTCCAGCTCGTCCGACACGACGGCCCAGAGGGACTTCTTGGGGTCGATGTTGGCGCGGCTCTGGTCGACGTACGAGATCTTGACGGTCTCGCCGATCTTGACGGAGCCGGAGTCCGGCGCCTCCAGGCCCAGGAGCATCTTGAAGAGCGTGGTCTTGCCGGCGCCGTTCGGGCCGATGATGCCGACGATGCCGTTGCGCGGCAGCGTGAAGGACAGGTCGTCGACCAGGACCTTGTCGCCGAACGCCTTGTTGAGGTTGTTGACCTCGACCACGATCGAGCCCAGACGCGGGCCCGGCGGGATCTGGATCTCCTCGAAGTCCAGCTTCCGCATCTTGTCCGCCTCGGCCGCCATCTCCTCGTAGCGGGCCAGACGGGCCTTGGACTTGGTCTGACGCCCCTTGGCGTTGGACCGCACCCACTCCAGCTCTTCCTTGAGGCGCTTCTGGCGCTTCTCGTCCTTGCGGCCCTCGACCTTGAGACGGGTGGCCTTCTTCTCCAGGTAGGTGGAGTAGTTGCCCTCGTACGGGTGCGCGCGGCCGCGGTCGAGCTCGAGGATCCACTCGGCGACGTTGTTCAGGAAGTACCGGTCGTGGGTGACGGCCACGACGGCACCCTTGTACTGCGAGAGGTGCTGCTCCAGCCAGTTCACCGACTCGGCGTCGAGGTGGTTGGTGGGCTCGTCGAGGAGGAGCAGGTCCGGGGCCTCGATCAGCAGCTTGCACAGCGCCACGCGGCGCTTCTCGCCACCGGAGAGGTTGGTGACGGGCCAGTCGCCGGGGGGGCAGCCCAGGGCGTCCATGGCCTGCTCCAGCTGGGCGTCGAGGTCCCAGGCATTGGAGTGGTCCAGGTCGTCCTGGAGCTTGCCCATCTCGTCCATGAGGGCGTCGGTGTACTCGACGCCCATCAGCTCGGCGACCTCGTTGAAGCGCTTGAGCTTCTTCATGGTGTCGGCCGCGCCGTCCTGGACGTTCTCCAGGACGGTCTTCGACTCGTCGAGCTTGGGCTCCTGCATGAGGATGCCGACGGTGAAGCCGGGCGACAGGAAGGCGTCGCCGTTGGACGGCTGCTCGAGGCCCGCCATGATCTTCAGAACGGTGGACTTGCCGGCACCGTTCGGGCCGACCACACCGATCTTCGCGCCGGGCAGGAAGTTCAGGGTGACGTCATCAAGAATCACCTTGTCGCCGTGCGCCTTGCGCGTCTTGCGCATGGTGTAGATGAACTCAGCCAAGAGAAACCGTCCGGCAATCGTTGTGTGGGCAGATACACCCCATCTTGCCAGCCGTCCATACCTGCGGGCGAATGGGTAGGTCAGAGCCCCTGAGCTGGTGAGCGGGCCGGGCAGGGTCCGACGAGGACTCCGGCCGGGGGTGAATCCTTTCCGGACCTCCCCGCCTCTTGTGTGTGTACCGGCCGAACGGGCCGGCGGAACCAGGAGGAGAAACCCATGATGGTCACCGGCCTCGTAGTGATCGGAGCCCTGCTCGTGGGCGCGTGCAGCTGGCACCTGACGCGGCGCTACCGGAGCCGGGGCTGAGGAGCAGATGAACCGACGCTTCGCCTGGCCGGACGAGCGGCTGATCAAGGCAGCACAGGACGGCGACGTCACCTCGCTCACCACCGTCGTCATGGAATCGCAGCCCCACGTGCGCAAATTCGCCCTGTCGCTGTGTGCCTCCCCGCAGGACGCGGAGGACGCGGCGCAGGAGGCGCTGATCATCCTCTACCGGAAGATCGGCACCCTGCGGGCCACGGGCGCGCTCGCCTCGTGGATGTTCCGGATCGTGCGCAACGAATGCCTGCGGCAGGTACGGCTGCTCGCCTCGCGGAGCGGGGAGGAGCCGGCCGAAGCGGGGGCGCCTGCGGAACCGTCCGCCGAGGACGCGGTGCTGCACAGGCTGGAGGTGGAGCGGATCGCGGCCGCGGTCGGTGCGCTTCCCCGTGACCAGCGGCAGGTCCTGATCATGCGGGACGTCCAGGGCCTGCCCGGCCGGACCGTCGCCCATGCGCTCGGTCTGAGCAGTGCCGCGATGAAGTCGCGGCTGCACAGGGCACGTGCGGCACTGCGCGACTCACTGGCCGTGACCGGCCGGGCACCCGATCAAACCGTCGACCGGCCAGTCGGAGGAGAGGCACGACCGTGAAGACCCTGAACACCCCGAACAGCCTGAACACCCCGAACACCGTGGAGCCCGCACGGTCCGCCGCGCCCGGGAGGGACTTCGCCAGCTCGTCCGTCCCGCGCCACCTGGCGCGCGGCGCCATCGGCTTCGGGCTGATCATCGGCTCGATCGCCCTGGTGCCCGTCGCCGGCCCGGCCACCCTGCTGGCGGCCCCCTTGGCCCTGATCGCCTTCCGCGGCTGCCCCACCTGCTGGATGGTCGGCCTGGCGCAGACCGTCTCCCGCGGCCGTCTGGAGCGGCGGTGCGCGGACGGCGTCTGCACCCTCGCCAAGGCCGATGCGCCCTAAAGGCGCCTGCCACCGCTTCATCACGGGGCAGGATGCGGCTGACATGACGGGATCGGTCGGCCGGGGGGTTCAGTGGGAAGCGCACTCATCGGATTGGCAGCGGCGGTGGTGGGCGTCACGGGCACGCTCATAGCCTCCGTCCTGTCGCAGCGCCTGACGGCCCGCGTGCAGTCGGAGCAGTTCACGCGCCAGCAGCAGGTAGCCGAAACGCAGTGGCTCCGTGAGCAGCGGATGGCCGAGCTGACGCGCCGGCGCGAGGGCTACATGAACGTCAACGCGGTGTTCCGCCGCTATCGGACGCACCTGCTGAAGTACCTCTGGATCGTGCACAAGGGCGCCGTGACCGCAGAGGCGAGGGAAGAGGTCGAGGAGGCCCGGCGCGATCACCACTCGGTCCTGGCCGAAGCCCAGATGGTGGCGTCCGCGGAGGTCTTGGCCGAGCTGAACGACATGACGAAGTCACTGTCGGAAACCTACCGCCGGATCATGTGCCTGGAAGAGGGCGATCCGGATCCGGACGGATCGTTCGACGAGATCCGGGCGGACTTCGCCCGGATCTGGGAGCAGTTGGAGCGGATGCTCGGCGCGATGCGGGCCGATCTCGGTGTGGAGAACGGCACGGCCGAGCCGGCTGAATCCCGCTCCTGAGGGCTGCCCCGACGCCTTCCGAGGGGGTGGCGCCGGACGGGCGGCACCGCCTCGGTGCGGGGTGGCGGTCAGGCCTTGGCGGCCGTCCGGCGGCGCAGGCGGGCGGCGACCAGGAGCCCGGTGCCGGCGGCGAGCGCGGCGCCCGCGCCCTCGGCGGCCCAGCCGGCACCGGCGCCGGTGGAGGCGAGGGTCTGGCTGCCGCCGGAGGTGGTGGTGGTCGTGTTGACGTTGCCGGTGGTGGTGGTACCGGTCGTCGTCGGGGTCGTCGTTCCCGCGGCGACGACCTGCTGGGTGCCAGTGCCGGTGCCGGTGCCCTTGCCGGCGCCGGTGCCCTTGCCGGCGCCGGTCTGGTCGGCGGCCTTCTCGTCCTTCGCGCGGGCTTCGTACTGCCCGGTCTTCAGGAAGTCGGTGCGGTCCTGGGCCGAGCCCTTGAGGGCGGCCCTGCCGGCCTCCTTCACCGCGGGCCCGCCGGCGTTGATGATCTTCGCGATGCGAAGGCGGTTGTCCTGGTCGCGCAGCTCGTACTGGGTCACCTCGAGGAAGTGACGCAGCTGCGCCGGGGTCGCGCTGCTCCGCAGGAGCTCGCCGATCGCCTCGGACAGGATGGGGCCGTCCTCGGCATCGTCGATCCGGGCCAGCTCGACGCGGTCGTCCGAAGCCTGGGCCTGGTACTGGCCGGTGATCAGGAAGGTGACGCGGTCCTGCGGGGAACCCTTGAGGGCGGCCTTGCCGGCCTCCCTCACCGCGGGGCCGCCGCGGCCGACGATCCGCGAGACACGGAC
The DNA here is from genome assembly GCF_042736975.1 of Streptomyces sp. NPDC059989. Taxonomy (NCBI): domain Bacteria; kingdom Bacillati; phylum Actinomycetota; class Actinomycetes; order Kitasatosporales; family Streptomycetaceae; genus Streptomyces; species Streptomyces sp. NPDC059989. Next base: position 184,418 of record NZ_JBHWUO010000011.1, on the reverse strand, counting down.
GCAGTTGTCCTCGTCCCGCAGCACGTGCTGGGTCACTTCGAGGAAGCGCCGCATCTCGGCCGGGCTCGCGCCGCGGCGCAGCAGCGCTTCGGCCGCCTGGCCGGTGGCCCAGCCCTTCTCGCCCTCGGCGATGCGGGCCAGCTCGACGCGGTCGTCCTGGGCCCGGGCCTCGTGCCGGCCGGTCTCCAGGAAGGCACGCATCGCCGCGGGGCCCGCGTCGAGGGCCTTGCGGCCGCGCTCGCGCACGGCGGAGCCCGGGGCGGCCGCCGCCATGAGGCGCCGGATCTCCTCGCGGTCCCGGTCTTCCTGCTTGCCGTCGTCGGGCTTCTCCGCGGTCTTCCCGGCCGGCTCCTGCGCGGGGCCCAGGTCGGGAGCCGTCGGCGACGCGGGCGTGCCCGTCGCCGGGGCGTGGTCGGCGGCGAAGGCCGGCGAGGCGAGCAGAACGGCCGGAGCAATGGCGGCAGCGGTGACCACCGCGGCGATCCGGGACAACTTCACAGACAGCACCCCACGTCATGCGGTTCACAAGATCGGATGATCTTGACGTCCGGGTCACTGTAGGCGGTTCGGGCGACATAATCGAACAAGTTCAAACGGAACGGTCACATCCGCGGCCGGTAGACGGTCAGGGCGTCGGGCAGCTCGTCCAGGACCAGCGCCGGCGGGGCCTCGGCGTACTCCCCGTCGTACGCGAGCGGGGTGCCCGCCGGGATGTCGCCGATCCGCAGGCTGCGCAGGCGGGTGGCCACGTGGACCGGGGAACGGCTCAGCGGGCCCGCCAGGGCGGCGGCGAGGAGGCGGGGGCCGGGGCGGCCGCCGCCGTGGACGAGCCGGACGTCGAGCAGGCCTTCGCCCAGGCTGTCGCGGCGGCGCGGGGCGGGCCCGGTGCCGTGGTAGGTCCCGTTGCCCGCGAAGAGCAGCCACACGTTCCGGGGCCGGCCGGCCAGCCGCAGCCGAACGGGCCGCTGGGCGCGCAGCACCCGCCAGGCGGCGAGCAGCGCGGCGGGGCCGGAGCCGATGCGCGGGCTCCAGCGCAGCCGGTGGCCCAGCAGCTCGGGGTAGGCGCCGATGCTGAAGTTGTTCAGGAAGTAGCCGTGCCCGCGGGGTCCGGCGGGCCCGTCCTGGGGCCCGGGGGCGAAGCGGCCGACGCCGATGTGGACGGCGTGCCCGGAGGCCAGGGCGCGGCAGGTGTCCTCGGCTCCGCCGAGTCCGAGGTCCATGGCGAAGTGGTTGAGGGTGCCGCCGGGGAACACCGCCAGCGGCAGTCCGGCCCGCAGCGCGGCGGTGGCGGCCGCGTTGACCGTGCCGTCGCCGCCGCAGACCCCGAGGACGGTGGCCCGGGAGACGGCCTCCTCCAGGGCGGCGGCCAGCTCGGGGCCCGCGCACTCGATCACCTCGGCCTTGGGGAGCCGGGTGCGCAGTACGTCGAGCCCCGCGGCCGCGGCCGTGCCGGATCCGGTGTTGACCACCACGCTGAGCCCGGCCCCGTCGGGCAGCGCGGGCGCCCCGGCGGCGGTCCGCTCGTCGCCCGGCACGACCCTGGCCTCCTGCGCGTCCCGCGCGAGCCGGCGTACGACGAACCCCGCGGCCACGCCCAGCGCCGCGCCCGCGACCACGTCGGAGGGGTAGTGCACCCCGGTGTACACCCGGGAGAACGCGACGGACGCGGCCACCGGGGCCAGGGCGGCGCCCCAGCCCGGGGACTCCAGCGCCAGCCCTGCGGTGAAGGCGAAGGCCGACGCCGAGTGCCCGGACGGGAAGGAGGTGGTCTGCGGCTGCGTCGCCAGCTGCCGCACGGCGGGCACCCCGTCCAGCAGTGGCCTCGGGCGGCGTACGGACCACTTCCCGACGGTGTTGATGGTCGCCGAGGCCAGCGCCAGCGAGGCGATCCCGCGCACGGCGGCCTTGCGGGCCCGGGCCGACCCGAAGACGGCGAGCGCGGCGGCGGCCCCGCCCCACAGCACCCCGTGGTTCGCGGCGCGCCCGAGCCGGGGCAGCACCCGGTCGGCCCCCGGCCAGTGCCGCCGGGCCACCACGTCGAACAACGCACGGTCCCAGCGCACGACCGCGCCCTGCCAGGTCAGTTCCTGATCAGCCATTGTCTGCCCCTACCCGGGAGCGGAGTTCCTAGTGCTGTGGCCGGGAAGGTTTGCCGGGTCGCGGTGTCCGGTGCGGTGCATCGCAAGGCGGAGGACCGCGGCTCGTACTGGACGTACTTGCGTGGTCCGACAACGCGGCGAGGTGCCGTGCCGGGCACCGCGACCCGGTGAACCTTGCCGGTCACAGCACTGGCGCCCTGACCGGCCTAGTTCTGGTCCTCCCCGTCCAGCGGACGCTTGCGCAGGAGCAGGACCACCAGGCCGCCCAGGACCACCAGGCCCACCGCCAGCGAGGCGATGACCGGGGTGGCCGCCGAGCTGCCGCTGGTCGCCAGGCGCTCCTCGTCCGGGGAGTCCTCGGACAGGGCGGCGGCCTGGGTGCCCAGCGCGACGGCCCCCGTGCCCGGAGCGGCCTCCGCGACCGTGCCCTCCGGGACCTGCGGCGGCTGCGGCCAGACCGCCGTGGCCGTGGCGGCGGCCGCGGACTCGCTGGAGCCGGCCACGATCTGGGCCTGGGCCGGCACCCCGCTGGTGAAGACCCGCCCGACCGGCACCTTGGTCGCACCCTGCACGGTGACCGAGGCCGTCCCGTCGGGGGTGCCCGCGGGCACCTCGAAGTACAGCCGGCTACCGTTGACGGCGGTCTCCAGCGGCCGCCCCTCGGCGTCCACCACCCGCACGCCCATCGCGACGGCCGCCGCGTCCGGGATGACCGACACGCTGGGCGCCCCGGTGCGCACGGTGACCGGGCCGAGCCGGGTGCCCACGGCCCCCGACACGCCGCCCGGGTCCAGCCCCAGCGAAGCAGGCGGCTCGGGCAGCTGCCCGGCCTCCCGCTGGAGGTAGTCGGCCAGCTTCTCCGCGGCCGGGTCCGCGGCCTCGACCCGCACCCCGTCGGCCAGCCGCCAGATCGCCACCTGGGTCCCGGCCGCCGCGCTCTCCGCGGTGAGCGTCCCGGCCCCGGCCACCTTGGCGAGCCCGGCCAGATCGTTCAGCTGCGGGTAGGAGTGCTCCAGGATCCAGCGGATCCGGCCCGCCTGCCCGTTGCCGGCCAGCGGGCTGCCGCTCCACCCGCTCTCCGTGTACCGGGCCTGGGGCTGCGCGTTGCCCGCGACGCCGACCCCGTACGTCTGGAGCATCCCCCCGCCGTCGACCCGCATCTCGTAGAGCCCGGCCGGGATCTGCCGGACCGAGCCGTCCCCGGAGTGGAGGACCGCCTGCCCGTACGTCTTCAGCCCGTCCAGGACGGCGCTCGCGCCCTCCGGAGCCCGGGGCGCCACCGGATCGGAGTCGGCGGCGGCTCTGGCCCCGGGCGCGGCGGCGAGGGCCGCGGCCAGCAGGGCCGCCACCGCCAGCGGGCGGCGCGCGGAGCCCCGTACGGCACCGGGCGGAGCAACGGCCTGAGGAGCGGAGCGAGACGCGGAACGAGGAGCGGGATGAGAACCGGGGTGGGAACCGGGATGAGCAGTGGAACGAGGAGCGGCAGGAGCGGGTTCAGGAACGGAGGATGCGGGAACGGCAATCGACACAGTCTTCCCCTTCGGGCCAAAGACCCAGGTGCCCGTGAGTACCGGGGAATCCTAACCGCCTCGAACACTCAGACCACCGCCGCCTTCTGAGTGACCATCAGCGGTGTATCCGTCTTGACGACCCGCCGGAAGGCCGCCGTACCCCGATTCAGGTCGTGCCCGACGGCGGTCGCGTCGATCTCCGCCGAGACCCACCGGTGGCCCTCCCCGTCGGACGGGTCCTCCCGCACCCGCAACCGCCCGTGCACCACAAGTGGTTCGCCGACCGATACGGAACCGGCGAGGTTCACGGCGAGCGTGCGCCGCGCCCACACGGTGTAGAAGCTGGTGGACCCGTCGGTCCAGGCCTCCTTGCGCCGGTCGAAGTACCTCGGCGTCACGGCGAACCGGAACCTCGCCGACGGCCCGTTCACCGTCTCCTTGTAGTCGATCTGCGTCGCCACATACCCCACCAGCGTCACCAGGGTGTCGTTCATCCCGGTCGCCTCCCCCGCACATCGCACCCGTACGGACCATCCGCACGCGGTACGAACCATGCTCGGGCCGGCCGCCGGATCCCGCTCAGGCCTGTGGATTACCGACGGGTTGTGGACAACCTGCTCCCCCCTGCGGCCACCGTCGCGTACTGCTCGCGCACCTCCCGGTAGCGCAGCAGCTCCGCCGCCACCGGCTCCAGCACCCGGGCCCGCCCGCACCCGGCCGCCGCCTGCCGCAGCCTGCGCTCCGCGTCCTGCCCGTACCTGCGCGCCGGTCCCCGCGCCGCGATCGAGCAGGCCCACTCCACCAGCGGCCCGCCGACGATGCCCGCCACCATCAGCAGCACCGGCGGCAGCAGCTTCGGCTCCAGGACCCCGACGATCTGCCCGACCAGCCACAGCCCGCCGTAGATCTGGACCAGCGTCATGGCCGCCTGGCCCAGCACCGCCGCCGGCCACCACGCGGGCCGCGGCGGCTTGACGCTGGGCACCGCGACCGCCGCCCCCAGGGTCACCGCCAGCTCGTCCAGCGCCTCCGGGAGCCGTTCGGCCCCGCGCACCGCGGTTTCCCGTACCGCCTGCGCCCACGGTTCGGGCAGGCCGGTGACCGCCTCGTCGGCGACCGCCCGCACGGCCTGCTCCACCCGCTGGCGCGCGGTCACCTCCTCCTCGACCGGCGCCTCGGCGAGCGCCGGGCCCCGGCCGCCGATCGCCGCCAGCGCGGCCAGCCCCGCCAGCCCGCGCGGGGAGCGGCGGCTCTCGTACCACCGCCACAGCCGCAGCCACGGCGTCCCGCACGCCTTTCCCGCATTGCGCCGCCACGCCCGTTCGGCCGCGAGCCCGGCCGCATACGCCCCGACCGCCTCGGCGAGCCGGTCCTCGAACTCGGCGCGCGCCGCCTCCCCGATCTCCGGCCCGGAGTGCCCGTCCGCGACGTACAGCGGCCGCAGGCGCACGGCGGCCCGGTCGACATCGGCGGAGATCCTCCGGGTCGCGGCGCCCTTCTCCTGGGTGAACTGTGCGAGGAGCTCGCGCAGTTCCCCGACGCCCTCCCCGGTCAGCGCGGACAGCCCGAGCACGGTGGCCCCCGGCTCGCCGTGCTCGCCGAGCGCGATGCCGTCGTCGTCCAGCAGCCGCCGCAGGTCGTCCAGTACGAGGTCGGCGGACTCGCCCGGCAGCCGGTCCACCTGGTTGAGCACGACGAAGGTCACCTCCGCGTGCCCGGCCAGCGGCCGCAGGTAGCGCTCGTGCAGGACGGCGTCCGCGTACTTCTCCGGGTCCACCACCCACACCACCGCGTCGACGAGCGCCAGTACGCGGTCCACGTGGTCGCGGTGCGCGCCGACCGCCGAGTCCAGGTCGGGCAGGTCGACGAGGACCATCCCGCGCAGCGCCTCCGCCTCCGAGGTCTCCCGCGGCCGGCGGCGCAGCCGGCCCGGGATCTCCAGGCGGTCCAGCAGCCCGGCCGCCCCGTCCGACCAACTGCACGCGATGGGCGCCGCGGTGGTGGGGCGGCGCAGACCGGTCTCGGAAATCTGCACTCCGGCGAGTGAATTGAAGAGGGTGGACTTGCCGCTTCCGGTGGCTCCGGCGATCGCGACGACCGTGTGCTGCGGTGACAGCCCGCGTCGCGCCGCCGCCTCGTCCAGGACCCGGCCCGCCTCGGCGAGGGTCTTGCCGTCGAGGCGGGTCCGGGACAGCCCGACCAGCTGGCGCAGCGCGTCGAGGCGCAGGCGCAGGGCCTGCCCCTCGGGGCTGAGCGGGGGTGCGGTCGCCTTGCCGCCGTCGCTGCCGGCGCCGGAGACGGCCCGTACGAGTGCCTCGTCGCCCTCGTCGCCGTCCTCGTCCTCGCCGCTCCCGGCCCGCCGGCCGGTGGTCCTGGGGCGGGAGCGCGCGATGAGTCCGTCATCCCAGCGGTCGTCGGTGCGGTCGGTCAGGGCGGTCACCGCGTCACCTCTCCTTCTGCAGTACGGACAGCGCGGCAATCAGCTCGGCCTGTGGTTCGGGGGTCACTTCGAGCGCCTGCAGCGGGGCGAGCCGGCGGTCGCGTTCGGCGCGCAGCACCTGGTCGAGGTGGTCGCCGACCAGCTCCCCGCCCCGGTCGCGCAGGCGCAGCGCGGCCTGGGCGCCGATCCGTTCGGCGAGCTTCTCGCCCGCGGGCCGGGCCCGCTTGCCGCCGAGGAGGGCGGCGACGAGCAGGGCCGCGACCCCGTCGGGGTCGGGTGCGGGCTGCCGGTCGGACCGGGCGACCTCCTCCTCGGCGAGTTCCTCCAGCACGCGCCGCCAGCGCCGTACGGCCATGCCGATGCGCTCCCCGGCCTCCCGGTCGGGTGCGGGCAGGGCCACCGCTCCGGCGGCCGGCTCGCGGCGCCAGGATGCGGCGATCCGTTCGTCGGCGGCGGCGACGGCGCACTGGAGGAGCGCGGCGAGCGACTCGGCGAGGGAGTCGAGGAGTTCGTCGGCGCTGGTGTCGAGGGGGTAGCCGCGCCACCGGGTCAGCGCGTCCCCGGCCAGTACGGCGCCGTGGTCGAGGCGGTTGCGGACCCGCCTGCCCTCCCTCTTGTACGCGTCCTCGACGGCCGAGGTCAGCCGTACGGCGGCGGCGTGCTGGGCGGCGACGGCGGAGGCGAGTTCGGGCATCCGGCGGCCGAGGGAGTCCAGCGCGCCGAGGGCGGTCCGCCCGACGGCGTACTGGCGGGCGGCGGGGTCCTGCGCGTGGTGGGCGAGCCAGGCGAAGAGCGGTGCGACGGCGCTGGCCGGGAGCAGCCCGCCGCCGCCCGCCGACTCCGGGAGTTCCGGGACGGTGAAGCGGGGCACCTCGCCCAGCCCGGCCCGGGTGAGCAGGGCCCCGTACTGCCGTGAGACCTCGGCGAGCACCTGGTGCGGGACGCGGTCGAGGACGGTGATGAGGGTGGCCTTGTACTGCTTGGCGGTGCGCAGGAGGTGCCAGGGGACGGCGTCGGCGTACCGCGAGGCGGTGGTGACCATGACCCAGACGTCGGCGGCGCAGATGAGTTCGGCGGCGAGTGTCCGGTTCTCGACGACGAGGGAGTCGATGTCGGGGGCGTCGAGGATGGCGAGTCCGCGCGGCAGGGTGGAGACGGTCTCGATCCGCATCTCGCGGGTCGCATGGCTGAGTCCACCCCCCTGACCACTTCCGTAGCCACTCCCGTGACCGTTCCCGCGACCGCGGTCACGCGCCCGGGCCGCGGCCTCGGAGGCCTCCTCCTCCCCGTGCGGCACCCAGATCCGCATGAGGTCGGGCAGCACCCGCATTCCGGCGAACCAGTGATGATCATCCGGATGGCAGACAAGCACCGGGGTGCGCGTCGTGGGACGCAGCACCCCGGCTTCACTGACCTGCCGTCCGACGAGTGAGTTGACGAGGGTGGACTTGCCGGCCCCGGTGGACCCGCCGACGACGGCGAGCATCGGCGCCTCGGGCGCCTTCAGCCGGGGTACGAGGTAGTCGTCGAGCTGCGCGAGCAGCTCGGCTCTGGTCTGGCGGGCGCGCGGAGCGCCGGGCAGGGGCAGCGGCAGACGCACGGACGCGACCCGGTCGCGCAGGGCGGACAGGGCATCGAGCAGCTGAGGCCGAACATCCAAGGTCACCACATGCGAAGAATGCCCAATTTAGGACCATTTTTGAAGCTTATACGTCCTCTGCGCGCCGACCGCGACTCCAGAGGGACATCGTGGACACAGCGGACTAGTGGGGCGGAGGCATAACGAGTGCACAACACCCAGGGCGCCGCGGCGCAAAAGCGATGCGAAAATCGCACCTGCCTGCGATTATCGGGACCGCTTCACCGAACCTCCACATCGTGGCACGCGGGTGAAGCAACCGGGACAAGGCAACCGGAGCCCTATCCTTGACCCGGCACGGACCACAGTCCCACCCCCACCAAGGGGCTCCAGGCCCACCACGGCCACCTTCCGGCCCCCGTAGCTCAGTGGATAGAGCAGGTGCCTTCTAAGCACTTGGCCGCAGGTTCGAGTCCTGCCGGGGGCACTCTTACTCCACCACCCCGAGCCCTCCCTCCGCGGAGGGCTTTCGTGCAGGTCAGCGGCACATTAGCGCGACCCCCGTAGCGATGGCATAAGCCTGGGAAACCGGGCCGCGGCCTTGGGAGTTGCGCCGGCGGGTGCGACCGTAGGATCCCTCTGAGCAGTGCCCCCATATGTGATGCGCAGAGCGGGGCGCAAGCAGTCCAACGGCTGCGGGGGGAAGGGCATGATGCACAGGAGCCAGGTCGGTGGACGCTACCGCCTGCTCGAAGTCGTCGGCGCGGGTGGCATGGGCGAGGTCTGGCGCGCCCATGATGAACTTTTGGGCCGAGAAGTCGCGGTCAAAACGTTGACTGCCGCGGGAGGCGGCCTGGATCCCAAGGCCAGAGCCCGGTTCAAGCGCGAGGCGGAAGTCGTGGCCCGCCTCGACAGCCGTCACATCGTGACCATCCACGACTTCGGCGATGGCGAGATCGACGGGGCACCCGTTCTGTACATCGTCATGGAACTCCTACGCGGTCAGTCGCTGGACCACGTCATCCAGCAGGGCAGGCCTCCGCTGGGCGTCATCACCGACTGGGCCGACCAGATCTGCGCCGCCCTGGCCGCAGCGCATGCCGCAGCCGTGGTGCATCGCGACGTCAAGCCGGCGAACGTCATGATCACCCAGGATGGCTTCGTCAAGGTTCTCGACTTCGGGATCGCCTCCTTCCTGGACGGCGCGGCCCCCCACACGACGCTGACCGAGATGGGGACGGTGCTCGGCACGCCCGCCTACATGTCGCCCGAACAGGCGCAGGCGTCGGCTCTCGACCACCGCAGTGACCTGTACTCGCTGGGGTGCGTCCTCTACGCCCTGATCACGGGCCGGCCGCCCTTCAGCGCTGCCGGCCGGATCTCCATGCTCGTCAAGCACGTCACCGAACGGCCGGTACCGCCGAGTCACCTCGACCCGCGGCTGCCCGCCGGTTGGGACGAACTGGTGCTGGCCCTCCTGGAGAGGGACCAACGGGCCCGCCCGCAGAGCGCAGATGAGGTCCGGGACCTCTTGCGTTCCGTCAACCAGGCGCGTCCAGGCCTTTTCGGCGGCCCTGCCACGCGGAGGCTCGTGCGGCGCCTGCGGGACAAGTGGTCGGCCGCACCGGCAGCTCAGCCTCCTTCTGCCGGTCCCTTCCGGCCGCCGACGAACCCGCCGCCGGCTCTCCCCACTGCGGTGGCGACCCATCCCCTGCCCGCCACCGCACCGCCACGCCCGGAACGGCCTCCGGGTCCGCCCCCCGCTGAGCAGCTCCAACCGAGCGGGCAGATCACGTACACGCTGCCCTCGCTGGACCTGCTGGGGAAAGGTGGTCCTGGCAGGAGGGTCAACCTGGGGGACGTGCTCCGGCCGGCGGACGCGGCCGAGGACGACCATCCGCTGCTGGTGGCGCTGGGCAAGGACGTCGAGGGCGGCTACGTCATGGCCAACCTGGTCAAGTTGCCGCACGTGCTGGTGGCCGGCATGACAGGTTCCGGGAAATCCTCCTGTATCCATTCTCTGATCGCTTCGGTCCTGCTCCGGGCCACGCCGGAGGACGTGCGGATGGTCCTCGTGGACCCGAAGCGGGTGGAGCTGACGGCGTACGAGGGCATTCCGCACCTGATCACGCCGATCATCACCAACCCGAAGCGGGCCGCCGAGGCGCTGCAGTGGGTGGTGCGCGAGATGGACCTGCGCTACGACGACCTGGCCGCCTTCGGCTACCGGCACATCGACCAGCTCAACCAGGCGATCCGGGACGGCAAGATCAAACTGCCGCCGGGCAGCGAGCGGGAGCTCAGCCCGTACCCGTACCTGCTGGTGATCGTCGACGAGCTGGCCGACCTGATGATGGTGGCGCCGCGGGACGTCGAGGACTCGATCGTCCGGATCACCCAGCTGGCCCGCGCGGCCGGCATCCACCTGGTGCTCGCGACCCAGCGGCCCTCGGTGGACGTCGTGACCGGTCTGATCAAGGCGAACGTGCCCTCGCGGCTCGCCTTCGCCACCTCCTCGCTCGCCGACAGCCGGGTCATCCTGGACCAGCCGGGCGCCGAGAAGCTGATCGGAAAGGGCGACGGGCTGTTCCTGCCGATGGGCGCCAACAAGCCCGTCCGCCTCCAGGGCGCCTTCGTCACCGAGGACGAGATCGCCGGGATCGTCCGGCACTGCAAGGACCAGATGGCCCCGGTCTACCGCGACGACGTCACCGTCGGGCAGAAACAGAAACAGAAGCAGAGGCAGAAGAAGGAGACCGCCGAGGACATCGGCGACGACCTGGACCTGCTGTGCCAGGCGGCGGAGCTCGTCGTCTCCACCCAGTTCGGCTCCACCTCGATGCTCCAGCGCAAACTGCGGGTGGGCTTCGCCAAGGCCGGCCGGCTCATGGACCTGATGGAGTCACGGGGAATCGTGGGTCCGAGCAAGGGTTCGAAGGCGCGCGACGTCCTGCTGAAGGCCGACGAGCTCGCCGGCGCCCTCGCCGTCATCCGCCAGGAGTAGGGCTACTTGCGGGGCTGCGTGAAGCGGAGCATGTTGCCGGCCGGGTCGCGGAAGGCACAGTCGCGGACGCCGTACGGCTGGTCGACCGGCTCCTGGAGCACCTCGCCGCCCGCGGCGCGGATGCTCTCGAAGGTGGCGTCGCAGTCGTCGGTGCTGAAGATGACGGCGCGCAGGAGGCCCTTCGCCAGGAGTTCCGCCATGGCCTCCCGGTCGGCCGCCGTGGCGTTCGGGTCCGCGAGGGGCGGTTCGAGGACGATGTTCACGTCGGGCTGCGAGGGTGCGCCGACGGTGACCCACCGCATCCCCTCGTAGCCGACGTCGTTGCGCACCTCCAGGCCGAGTACGTCCCGGTAGAAGGGGAGCGCCTTGTCGTGGTCGTCGACGGCGATGAAGCACTGGGAGAGTTTGATGTCCATGCGCTCCACGCTAGGGGCGGGGTGCGGCTTTGGCTTCTCCGTTCCTGACCGGTCGCGTGTGGATCTTGGCGACGCAGGGCGGGATGGCGGCGCTCTCGTCGTGGTTGCGGGCCCGGTAGGAGCTGGGGCTCTCGCCGACCAGCTCGGTGAACCGCGAGCTGAACGAGCCCAGCGAGGTACAGCCGACCTCGAAGCAGACCTCCGTCACCGTCAGGTCGCCGCGCCGCAGCAGCGCCTTGGCCCGCTCGATGCGACGGGTCATCAGGTAGCTGTACGGCGTCTCCCCGTAGGCGGCCCTGAAGCTGCGGGAGAAGTGCCCCGCCGACATGAGGGCCGTGCGCGCCAGCGCCGGCACGTCGAGGGGCTGCGCGTAGTCGCGGTCCATCCGGTCACGGGCCCGGCGCAGCCGGGCGAGGTCCTCCAGCGTCGTCACACGACCACCTTCCCACAGCACCACGCCTATGTATATTAGGAATCTACCTAGAGGGTCTAGGCAGCGGCATGTGGGAGGTGGCGCATGGCAGCGCGCGTGGGGCTGACGGGCGAGCGGGTCGTCCGGGCCGCGGCCGACATGGCCGACGAGATCGGCTTCGACCGCGTCAGCGTGTCCGCGCTCGCCCGGCAGTTCGGGGTCAAGGACGCGAGCCTGTACTCGCACATCAAGAACGTGCAGGACCTGCGGACCCGGGTGGCCGTGCTCGCGGTCGGCGAGATGACCGACCGCATCGGCGCGGCGGTCGCGGGCCGGTCGGGCAAGGACGCGCTCGCCGCGTTCGCGCACGCCTACCGGGAGTTCGCGCTCCGGCACCCCGGGCGCTACGCGGCCACGCAGATCCAGATCGACCCGGCCCGGGCCGCCGGGTCGCCGGGGCACCTGCGCAGCGTGGAGCTCACCTACGGAATGCTGCGCGCCTACGGGCTCGACGAGCCGGACCTGACCGACGCGGTCCGGCTGCTGCGCAGCACCTTCCACGGCTACAGCAGCCTGGAGGCCACCGGCGGATTCGGCCACTCCCGGGACACCGGCGTCTCCTGGGACCGCGCCATCGACGCCCTGCACGTACTGCTGGAGCACTGGCCTTCGGCGACACCGACGACACCGACGACACCACACGCATCGACTGCATCGTCCGCATCGGCGGACCAGGAGGAGAACACACCGTGAGAACCGGAACGTTGCAGGTGCCCGGAGCGAGCCTCTACCACGAGGTGCGCGGCAGCGGCCCCGTGCTGCTCATGCTCCCGGGCGGCGGCGGGGACGCCGGCGTCTTCGACGGCATCGCCGACACCCTCGCCGCGCGCCACACCGTCGTCACCTTCGACCCGCGCGGCTACTCCCGCAGCCTCCTCGACTCCCCCGGCCCCGTGGACCAGCGGGTCGAGGTGCAGAGCGAGGACGCCCACCGCCTGCTCGACCACCTCACGCCGCCCGGCGAGGACGCGTACGTCTACGGCAGCAGCTCGGGCGCGATCGTCGCCCTCGACCTGCTCGCCCGCCGCCCCGAGCGGCTGCGCCTGGTCGTCGCGGACCAGCCGCCGTGCGCCGGGCTGCTGCCGGACCCCGCGGAGCGCGGGTTCTTCGAGCAGGTCTACGCGGTCTTCCGCGCCGACGGTCTCGGAGCCGCGGCCGCGTACTTCACGGCCGGTATCGGCGGCACCCTGAAGCCGCTGCCCGATCCCGCGGGGCTGCCGCCCCGGGCCGCCGCGATGATTTCCCGGCTCGGCGCGAACTTCCCGGTCTTCCTGGAACACGAGCTGCGCCAGTTCACGGCGTACCTTCCCGACGAGGCCGCGCTGGCCCCCGTATCGGATCGACTGGTGCTGGCGGTGGGGGAGGAGACCCGGGGGCACCTGCCGTACCGGCCCGCCGCGGCGCTGGCCGGGCGGCTCGGCGGCACGGTGACCGAATTCCCTGGCGGGCACAGCGGATACACCGACCGGCCGCGGGAATTCGGGCAGCGGCTGCTCGACGTGCTCGGCAGGCACTAGGCAGCGGACAAGCAGGGAGCGGCGCGGCCGTCCGGCCCCGAGTTGCGGGGGAACCGCGCATGGGGTTGCGTGGAATCAGGTGCGTGCGTGGTCCCCGTATCCCCATTCGTCTGGGGGTGAACCCTCGTGCAGTTCACCCATCGCGCTGACGCGGGGCGGCGTCTTGCCGAGGCGCTCCGTCACCTGAAGGGGGACAACCCCGTCGTCCTGGGGCTGCCGCGCGGGGGAATTCCGGTGGCCTTCGAGGTGGCGCAGGCCCTCGGGGCTCCGCTCGACGTGATCGTGGTCCGCAAGCTCGGCGTCCCCTACCACCGTGAGCTGGGGTTCGGTGCCATCGGCGAGGGCGGCGTACGGGTGATCAGCGAGGACATCGCCCGCCGCAGCGGGGTCGGGGCGGAGGGCCTCGCGGCGGTCGAGCGCGCCGAGGAGGCGGTGCTCGCCCGGCAGGCCCTGACCTTCCGCGAGGGCCGTCCGCGGGTGGATCCCGCCGGCCGGACGGTGATCGTGGTCGACGACGGGATCGCGACCGGAGCCACGGCCGCCGCCGCGTGCGAGGTGGTCCGGGCGATGGGCGCGGCCCGCGTGGTGCTGGCCGTACCGGTGGCGCCGCCGGACGCGGTGGCCTGGCTGCGCACCGAGGCGGACGAGGTGGTCTGCCTGTCCACGCCGCGCGCGTTCTCGGCCGTCGGCGAGTGGTACCAGGACTTTTCCCAGACCCCCGACGAGGAGGTCGTGGACCTGCTGGCGCGGGCCGCCGCCCGGCCCCTGCCCCCTGCCGCGACCGGAGCCGAGGCCGAGGTGGAGGTCGAGGTGGACGCCGGCGGGGTCGCGCTCGCCGGGGACCTCGCCCTGCCCGCGGGCGCCGGCGGGGTGGTGATGTTCGCGCACGGCTCGGGCAGCAGCCGGCACAGCCCGCGCAACCGCGCGGTGGCCGCCGACCTGAACCGGGCGGGGCTGGGCACCCTGCTCTTCGACCTGCTCACACCGGCCGAGGAGGGCCACCGGGCGAACGTGTTCGACATCGAGGTCCTGGCCCGGCGGCTCGCGGACGCCACGCGCTGGCTGCGGGGCCGCGAGTCCCTCCCGATCGGCTACTTCGGGGCCAGCACCGGGGCCGCGGCCGCGCTGTGGGCGGCCGCGGACGAGCACGCCGGCATCGGCGCGATCGTCTCCCGCGGCGGCCGCCCCGACCTCGCGGCCCCGCGGCTCGCGGGCGTACGGGCGCCCACCCTGCTCATCGTGGGCGGCCGCGACACCATGGTGCTCGACCTCAACCGGCAGGCCCAGCAGGAACTGCGCCACTGCGAGAACCGGCTGGAGATCGTCCCGGGCGCCACCCACCTCTTCGAGGAGCCGGGAACCCTGGACGAGGTCTCCGCCCTCGCCCGAGACTGGTTCGCCCGCCACCTGTCGCCTCAGCCGAACCGGCCCTCCACGTAGTCCGACGTACGCGGGTCGGAGGGGTGTTGAACATCGCGCGGTGGGCCCGTGTTCTAGGAAATCCCGAGGAGTCTGACGGCCTGGTAGTACGTCCAGGCGGTGCTCTCGCAGGAGGCCTTGCGTGCGCCCGAGTACTGCGCGCAGACCCTGCGCAGGTCGGCGCGGAAGGCCTCGTCCAGCCGGGATTTGGCGGCCGGAAACAGCCCTGCCGCCCGGTGGTTGCGGTAGCCGAAGTCGTGGCGTGCGCAGGCCATCCGGAAGGGGAACCCGAAGGGGTTGTCCGGGGAGGTGGTGCAGTAGTCCGTCGACCAGTCGAAGCCGTACGCGGCCCAGGCGTTCCGGTGCTCCCGCGCGTCGGCCCAGGCCCGGTAGCTGGCGACGCCGGTCTGCGTCCAGCGGCTCAGGACCTGCGGCTTGTCGGCCGGCACCGCCGGGGCCGCGGTGGCGGTGGCGGCCGGAGCGAGGGCGAGCACCACGGCCGCGGCGGCCGAGGCGAGAGCGGGGGCGAGACGGCGGGTGGCACTGCGGGCGGCACGACGGGTGGCACGACGGCGCATGGCGTTCCTCGGGACCGTGGCGGGGGCGGGGTCGGGGCGGTGAGGGGGGATCCCGCCTCACCAACTCCCCGGGACGCCGCCGGGTCACTGGGCCTGGCCGGGCAGCCGGAGCTGAGTCTCAGGTATGAGGGCGCGTGATACCTGCGGCAGAGTTCGGATTCGTACTGGGGAGGGACGCGCGATGTGGGTGCCGCGGCCGAGACTTGGGGCATGAACCGCAGCCGCCCGTTCGTGATCGCCGCCGCAAGCGTGGGCCTCCTCGCCACCGCCGGCTTCGCCCTGCCCAACCTCCCGCCGAACCCGGTGACCGACGTGGTCAACGACCGGGTGTTCAAGGAGAAGGGTCAGCGCTTCGCGACCGCCGCCGATGCGCCCACGCGCGGGGACCTGGCCTTCGTGCTGCCGTCCTGGATACCCAAGGACGCCACCGACGTCCGCATACGGGTGCGCACCACCGGCGGGTCCAAGCTGATCCGGTTCACGCTGGGGGCGACCCCGCTCGACGGCCCGCAGTGCGCGGCGGGCACGCCGAAGCAGGTCGTCGGCCCGGATCTGGGCGCCAAGTGGTGGCCGCGCGGCGGGCTGCGGGCCGAGGAGCGGGCCGAGTGCCGGGACTTCCACCAGTACCAGGTCGTGGTGCGCGGGAAGCGGGTCTACGCCTGGACCGACGGCACCCCGTCCCCGGGCGCGAGGACGCAGAACGGCACCCCGGTCGCACACGGCTGACCGCGGACCGGGGGCGGCTGCCGGGGGCCTGGGCGGCCGGCCGCAGGCCGCCGCGGGCCGGGGACGGCCATCCGCGGGCCGGGGCGGCCATCCGCCGGCCACGGGCGGCTATGCGCGGGCCAGGGGCGGCTATGCGCCTGCCAGGGGGCTATGGGCGGGCCAGGGCGGTCGCGGTGGCTCGGGCGAAGCCGTCGGGATTGTCCAGCATGATGTTGTGCCCGCAGTCGGGGAGGGCCACCACGGCCACGCCCGCCGCCTCCAGGGCGTCGGCCCCCGGGAGCGGGCCGTCCTCCTCGGGCAGCAGGTAGCTGCGCGGGATCTTCAGCTCCAGCAGCAGCTCCCGCATCGTGGGCGTCGTACCCGCGGCGAGGTGAACGGCGGTGCGGTACAGGGCGGTCCGGCCCGCGAGCCGCATCGTGGCCCACCAGTGCGCGCCGACCCGGTCGCGCACCTCCGCCCAGCCGCCGGCCAGGAACTCCTCCTCGGTGTAGGAGGCGATGCCGCTGCTTCCCGCCGTAGGGGGGACGCGGGGCTGCGGATCCAGATTGGCGTCGACGAGCACCAGCCGCGACACCAGGCCGGGGTGCCGGTCGGCGAGCACGATGGCCACCGCGCCGCCCATGCTGTGCGCGATCAGCTCGGCGCCCTCCACACCGGCCTCGGTGAGGGCGGCGGCCAGCGCGTCGGCGTGGTCCTCAAGGGTGTAGCCGAACGCCTCGGGCCGGTCACTGTGCCCGAAGCCCAGCAGGTCGACCAGCAGCGACCGCCGCCCCGCCAGCAGCGGATGGACCGCGCTCGCCGCGAAGTAGGCCGGCGCGGTGGCCCCCAGCCCGTGGACGTACACGCGGGCCGGCTCCTCCCCCGGCAGCTCCACCCAACGGATCCGGTCACCTTCCGGCGTAACGGCGGCACTTCGCACGATCGCTCCCCCTCGTCGTCGAGGGGATGAGGATAGCCACTGCGGCGGCGGCTACTCTCGTTCAGGTGATCGAGTACGTGAACCAGCTCGGCGGCAGCGCACCGCGGACCGGCGCGGTCCCCGGGGCCTCGACCCCGGCGGTGTGGTCCCTGGACACCACGCTGGACGTGATCGGCGGCCACCCGGTGGGCGCGGCCGCGGCCGTCCTGGACGCGACCGAACGGGAGCGTGCCGAGAAGCTGTTGCGGCCCGCGGACCGGCAGCGGTACCTCGCCTCGCACCTCGGGCTGCGCGTGCTGCTCGGCGGCTACCTGGGGCTGGCTCCGCGGGAGGTCGTCCTGGTCCGGGAGGACTGCCCGTGCTGCGGCGGCCCGCACGGCCGCCCCGCCGTGGCCGGCGGCGGCGTCCACTTCTCCCTCTCGCACAGCGGGAACATGGCCTACCTGGCCTTCGCCGGGGTCCCGGTGGGCGTCGACGTGGAGGAGACGCCCGGCACGGCATCGGTGGCCGACGTACTGCCCCTGCTGCACCCGGCGGAGACCGCCGAACTCACCGCCCTGCCCGCGCCGGACCGCAGGCCCGCCCTCGCCCGCGTCTGGGCCCGCAAGGAGGCCTGCCTCAAGGCCACCGGCACCGGCCTCGCCAACGGCCTGACCGACCCGTACGTCGGCTCCGCCCCCACCCCGGCCCCCGTCCCCGGCTGGACCCTGACGGACCTCCCGGCCCCCGCCGGCTACGCGGCGGCCCTGGCCCTCCGGTCCTGACCGCCCGGACCGCCCGGCCGATCCCGAGGCAGCGCCGTACCGCCGCGGGCGCCGCCCGCCACGCCGCCTCGCCATCCGCCCGGTCTTCCGCCGTCCCGGCACTATCGTGGCCGCCATGGACATCCGCCGGGCCGTCACCCCCGCCGAGATCGCAGCCGCCGAGAGCCTTTTCGACGGGCCCGCCCGCGAGGACTGGTCCGCCCGCTTCCTCGACGCCCCCGGGCACCTGATGCTCATCGCCTACGTCGACGGGGTGCCCGCCGGCATGGTCACCGGCGTCGAGATGAGCCACCCCGACAAGGGCACCGAGATGTGCCTCTACGAGCTCTCCGTGGACGAGGGCTACCGCCGGCGCGGGATCGGCCGCTCGCTGGCGCTGGCACTGGCCGACGAGGCGAAGGCGCGCGGCTGTTACGGCATGTGGGTGGGCGTCGACACGGACAACGAGGCGGCCCTGGCCACGTACGCGTCCGCCGGGGCGCGGGACGAGGGTCTCTTCGCGATGCGGGGTTGGGCGATCGCCCCGTAGCGGGTGCCCGCCGGCTGCGCCGCCGCTTCCTGGGGTTCCGCCCCAGACCCTCCCCCAGACTCCGTCCGGGGGACCCCCACGCCTCAAACGCCGGCGAGGCTGGATATGCCCCCCTAAGTGCGCAGGTGCGGCTACAAGATCGGGGCTCCGCCCCGGAACCCGCGCCTCAAACGCCGGCGAGGCTGGAGGTGGCCCCCCGAGTGCATGGGTGCGGCTACAGGATCGAGGCCTCGGTAGCCCCCGCGGCGGCGTGTCGTGCGGCCACTCGGCGCACCCTCCGCGCGCCCGCGGCGCCGTTCGCCGAGCATCGGCCGCATGACCGCACTGACCGCGCTCCTCCCCGCCGCCGCCCTCCTCGCGGCGGCCACCACGGCCGCCGCCCTGCCGCCGCATCCCGACGAGACCGCCGCCTACGTCGTCGTCCTGAAGGACACCACCCCCCGCGCCCCCACCCGCGCCCTGGCAGCCGAGGCCGCGGACGCCGGCGACGAGGTCAAGGCGGTCTACGACGCCGCCCTGAACGGCTTCGCGGTCCGTACCACCCCGGCCCGCGCCGCCGTCCTGGCCGCCGACCCCCGGGTGGCCTCCGTGGAACCGGACGCGCCGTTCCGCATCTTCGACACGCAGCCGCAGGCACCCTGGCCGCTGGACCGGATCGACCAGCGCGAGCTGCCGCTCGACGGCTCGTACACGTACGCCGCCAAGGCCGAGGGCGTCACCGTCTACGTGCTGGACACCGGGATCAACATCCGCCACCGGGAGTTCGGCGGCCGCGCCCGCACCGGCTACAACGCCGTGTGGCTGGAAACCTCCGGCGACTGCAACGGCCACGGCACGCACGTCGCGGCGACCGTGGGCGGGGAGACGTACGGGGTCGCGAAGGGGGTCTCCCTCGTCGCCGTGAAGGTGGCCGACTGCCAGGGGTCCGGGAGCCTGTCGGACATGGTCGGCGGCCTCGACTGGATGGTGAAGGACGCCGCCCGGTCCCCCGGCACCCCCGCGGTCGCGAACATGAGCATGGGCGGCAGCCGCAGCCGCGCCCTCGAAGCGGCGGTGACCCGGGCCGTCGCCGCCGGGATCACCGTCACCGTGGCCGCCGGCAACGACGGCAAGGACGCCTGCGCCGTGTCCCCGGCCGTCGTCCCCGAGGCCGTCACGGTCGGCGCGACCGACGCCGAGGACCGCTTGGCTCCGTTCTCCAACCACGGCCGCTGCGTGGACCTCTCGGCGCCCGGCGTGGGCGTCGTCTCGGCCTGGAAGGGCTCCCGTACCGCCCTCGCCCGGTCCTCCGGCACCTCCATGGCCTCCCCGCACGTGGCCGGCGCCGCCGCGCTCATCCTGGCGGGCGGCACGGCGAAGACCCCGGCCCAGGTGTCCGAGGCGCTGGTACGGAGCTCCGTGCCCGGCCGGATCACCGCGCTCGCGGCCGACACGCCCAACCTCCTGCTGCACCTCCCCGCCGCCCACTGAGCGGTTCACCGACCAGTCGGTATCCGATGGGCCATCAGACTCCCTCTGATGGCCCATCAATTTCTGTGTGCTTCAGGCGAAAACAAGTCATTGACTTCTCATCACGGCGAAGCGTCAATGTCGGCCACCGCACCGGCTCGACCTCCCCCACACAGCGGGTGGGGGGAGGGGTTCGTCTGACGAAGGAGTCGCGACCCAGTGAGTACAACATTCCGACGAAGAGTTCTGGCCGGGGCGGGCGCGCTGTCCCTCGCCCTGACCGGTGGCGTCGTGGGTCTGGCGGGGACGGCGCAGGCCGCGACCAAGACCACACCTGTCTTCATGAAGTGCGTGGCCCCGGCGCCGCAGCCGGGTGCCAACGGCAATCAGGACTACACGATCACCCTCCCGGACGGCGCCAAGGCCGGGCAGAGCGTGCCGATCACGATCGACCCGGGCGAGACCCCGGTCATCCCGATGTTCACGATCGACACCGTGAACACGATCAAGGCCAAGCTGTTCGTCGGCGGGGTCGCGCAGACCGTGACCAGCCCGGCCGTGCCGAGCCACCAGGAAGCGAACAAGAAGTCCGATCCGCCGTCGTTCAGCGGGACCGTCACCATCCCCGACGGCACCGAGGGGACCACGGTCCAGATCACGATCGACCAGGTCATCACGGACGCCGACCTGGGCGGCACGGTCTACACCACGACCTGTACGCCCGACCCGCGCCCCAGCGGCTCCGTCGGATCGGTCGCCGTCGAGGCCCTCCCCAAGGACCCGGTCACCACGAAGCTGACGCCCAACAGCGGCAAGGCGGGCACGCCCGTCGTCGCCACCGGCGCCAACTTCCCGGCGGGTCCGATCACTTGTTCCGCACTGCTCGCGGGTGCGGCGACCGGTGACACCGGCAGCGGCTCCGCGGACGCCGCGGGTG
This sequence comes from Streptomyces sp. NPDC059989, assembly GCF_042736975.1. Taxonomy (NCBI): domain Bacteria; kingdom Bacillati; phylum Actinomycetota; class Actinomycetes; order Kitasatosporales; family Streptomycetaceae; genus Streptomyces; species Streptomyces sp. NPDC059989. The sequence goes on along the minus strand of NZ_JBHWUO010000011.1, from coordinate 164,059 downwards.
TGGCCACCTGCAACATCACGGTCACCAAGAAGGCCGACGAGATCAAGATCAACGGCTCGACCGGGGCCGGCAAGGGCTTCGTCTTCCTCGAGGACCAGCCCGGCGTCGCGAACCCGGTCGACGTCGAGGTCCTGCCCGGACCGCTGGCCCTCGGCCCGAAGGACGGCCAGCCGGCCGTCAGCTTCGGCTCGGTGACCATCAACGGCAAGGCCCAGTCGGTGGTCGGCGTCTTCAACGCCGCGACCGTCCAGGACTTCCGCGGGGGCTCGCTCGGCTGGGACGTGACGGCGACCCGTACGCCGTTCCTGAACACGACCACGGGCCACTCGATGGCGAAGGCGCAGATCGGCATCCAGCCGTCCTGCACCGTCACCAACCCGGACAGCCCGAGCACCTGCACCGCGGGCACCCCGGGAGCGATCTCCGGCGTCCCGATGAAGGTGGCCTCCCAGGCCGCCGGCGGCGAGGACCTGACCGGTGGTGAGTTCGCCGTCGGCGGCGCCGGGATGATCCAGCTCCCGCCGTTCATGTTCGCCGACACCTACCAGACGGTCGTGACCTTCTCGATCGCCTGATCCGTACGGCCCGCTCCTCCCAGGGTGGTGGGGGGGGGGGGGGGGGGGGCCCCACGGAACACATTTGGCGGGGGCAGGCGTAGTGGCCCAGGCAAACCGCCCCCAGGCGGTTGGGGGTCTGGGAGGGC
>NZ_JBHWUO010000011.1:46406-163346 GCF_042736975.1 Streptomyces sp. NPDC059989 | reverse complement strand
GTGTTGCTTTTTTTTTTTATCTCACACACACACCCCCCCGGGGTGGGTCACTTTCTCTCGGGCCGTCCCGGTCCGCCCCCCCCCCCCGGGGGGGGGGGGGCGCGCCGCCCCCCCACCACCCCTTCCCTCTTTCCGCGCCGACTGGAGAACCTCCCATGCACACCCGCACCTCTCCGTACGGTCTGCTCGTCGGCCTGCTGCTGGCGGTCGCGGGCCTGCTGACCACCGCCGCCCCCGCCACGGCCGCGGACAACGGCACCTGGGGGGTCTTCCCCACGCCCCCGGCCGGTGCGCCGATGACCGACCGCGGCTACTTCTTCCACCAGGGCGCCGCCGGGACCACCGTCGGCGACAGCGCGACGATCCTGAACTCCTCCGACAAGGACCTGACCTTCCAGATCTTCGCCACCGACGCCGTGAACACCCCCGCGGGCGGCGCCTTCGCGCTGCTGCCGGTGGAGACGAAGCCCAAGGACATCGGCGCGTGGATCACGCTGGCCCCGGAGACCGCGACCACCGTCACCGTGCCGGCCAAGGGCCGCAAGGACATCCCGTTCACCGTGAAGGTCCCGGCGGACGCAACGCCCGGCGACCACGTCGGCGGGATCGTCGCCCTCAACACCGCCGTGGAGGGCGTGCAGCAGGAGGGCAAGGTCCAGGTCGGGGTGAAGCGCTCGGTGGGCGCCCGGCTCTACTTCCGGGTGCCGGGGCCGCTGACCCCGGGGCTCAGCGTGGAGGACGTGCGGGTCAGCCGGTCGGCGCCGCTGCTGCCCTGGGTCAAGGACGCCCGCGCCACCATCTCGTACGCGCTGGTCAACCGGGGCAACGTGGTGGTCGAGCCGAAGGTGGCGGTCTCCGCCGAGGGCCTGTTCGGGCGGGAGGTGCTGGACCGGCCCGCCCGCGAGCTGAAGCTGTCGCTGCTGCCCGGCCAGCGGATCGAGCTGACCGAACCGTGGCCGGACGCCCCCCAGTCGGACTGGGTGACCGTGAACGTCCGTGCGGGGGCGACGGCCTACCCCGAGCTGGTCTCGGAGTCCGAAACGGACTTCGTCGCCGTACCGTGGCCGGCCGTCGGGGCGGTCCTGGTGCTGATCGGCGCGGCCACGGCCTTCCTGGTGCTGCGCCGGCGCCGACGGCACCTCGGGACGCAACAGCCGGAAGCGGAAACCCACTTCGCCCAGGCGCGCTGACCGGCTCCGGCCCGGAAACGCGACTCGCCCCCGCGTGAGGGTTGCGGGGGCGAGCGGTCCTACAGGCCGTGCGGTCGGTCAGTGGTTGCGGGGGAAGCCCAGGTCCACGCCGGCCGGGGCGTCCGAGGGGTCCGGCCAGCGGGTCGTGACGACCTTGCCCCGGGTGTAGAAGTGGATGCCGTCGTTGCCGTAGATGTGCAGGTCGCCGAAGAGCGAGTCCTTCCAGCCACCGAAGGAGTGGTAGCCCACCGGCACCGGGATCGGCACGTTGACGCCGACCATGCCCGCCTGGATCTCCAGCTGGAAGCGGCGGGCGGCGCCACCGTCGCGGGTGAAGATCGCGGTGCCGTTGCCGAACGGCGAGGCGTTGATCAGGGCCACGCCCTCCTCGTAGGTCTCGGTGCGCAGCACGCACAGCACCGGGCCGAAGATCTCGTCGCGGTAGGCGTCGGAATCGGTCTTCACGTTGTCGAGCAGCGAGAGGCCGATCCAGTGGCCGTTCTCGAAGCCGTCCACCGTGTAGCCGGTGCCGTCCAGGACGACGTCCGCGCCCTGGTCGGCCGCGCCCTTGACGTACGAGGCGACCTTGTCGCGGTGGGCGGCCGTGATCAGCGGGCCCATCTCGGAGGTCGGGTCGTTGCCGGGGCCGATCTTGATCTTCTCGGCGCGCTCGCGGATCTTCTCGACGAGGGTGTCGGCGATCGAGCCGACGGCCACGACGGCGGAGATCGCCATGCAGCGCTCGCCGGCCGAGCCGTAGGCGGCGGAGACCGCCGCGTCGGCGGCCGCGTCCAGGTCGGCGTCCGGGAGCACCAGCATGTGGTTCTTGGCGCCGCCCAGCGCCTGGACGCGCTTGCCGTTGGCGGAGGCGGTGGTGTGGATGTGGCGGGCGATCGGGGTCGAGCCGACGAAGGAGACGGCCGCGATGTCGGGGTGGGCCAGCAGGGCGTCGACGGCGACCTTGTCACCGTGGACGACGTTCAGCACGCCCGCCGGCAGACCGGCCTCGGTGGCCAGCTGGGCCAGCTTGACGGACGCGGACGGGTCCTTCTCGCTCGGCTTGAGGATGAAGGTGTTTCCGCAGGCCACGGCCAGCGGGAACATCCACATCGGCACCATCGCCGGGAAGTTGAAGGGGGTGATGCCCGCGACCACGCCGATCGGCTGGCGGATGGCGGAGACGTCCACGCGGTTGGAGACGGAGGTCGACAGCTCGCCCTTGAGCTGCGTGGTGATCCCACAGGCCAGCTCGACGATCTCCAGGCCGCGGGCGACCTCGCCCAGCGCGTCCGAGTGGACCTTGCCGTGCTCGGCGGTGATCAGCTCGGCGATGGCGTCGCGGTTGGCGTCCAGCAGGGCGCGGTAGGCGAACAGCACCTTGGTGCGGGCGGCCAGCGAGGACTGGCCCCACGTCTGGAAGGCCTCCTTCGCGACCTGTACCGCCGCGTCGACCTCTTCGGCCGAGGCGAGCGCGACCTGCGTGGTGACCTCGCCGGTGGCCGGGTCGGTGACCGGGCCGTAGTTGCCCGACGCGCCCTCGACGGTCTTGCCACCGATCCAGTGGTTGACGGTCTTCATGTGCCTTGCTCCTTCACAGATGGCGACGTCGCTGCGCGGCTTGCCGGTCGTACTCTTCACGGGCCAGGTCCGCCGCCTTGCGGGTCGCGGTCTCGGCCACAGGAACATCCCACCACGCCTGTGCCGGGGGTGGGCCCGACACAGTGTCGGGCGTTCGGGTCTGTACGTAGACACATGTGGGACGCGTCGCCGAGCGGGCCACGGCGAGGGCTTCGCGCAGGTCACGTACGGTGCGGGCACGGATCACGACCATCCCGAGGGAGGCCGCGTTGGCCGCGAGGTCCACCGGAAGGGGGTCACCCGTGTACGAGGCGTCGGCCGCCCGGAAGCGGTACGCGGTACCGAATCCCTCGGCGCCCACCGCCCCCGAGAGGCCCCCGATCGACGCGTACCCGTGGTTGTCGAGGATGAGCACCCTGATCGGGATCCGCTCCTGCACCGCCGTGACGATCTCGGTCGGGTTCATCAGGTAGGTCCCATCGCCGACCAGCGCCCAGACCGGGCGGCCGGGGGCGGCGAGGGCGACCCCGATCGCGGCCGGGATCTCGTAGCCCATGCAGGAGTACCCGTACTCCAGGTGGTACTGGTCCGCCGACCGGGCCCGCCACAGTTTGTGCAGGTCACCCGGGAGGGATCCGGCCGCGTTGACGAGGATGTCTGTGCCGTCGACCAGCGCGTCGAGCAGCCCGAGCACCTGGGACTGGGTGGGCGGGACCTCCTCGTCGGGAGCCGCGTACGCCCGGTCGACCAGCCGCTCCCAGCTCCGTTTCCCTTCTTTGTACGTCGACTCGTACGAGGGGTCCACGCGGTACCCGGCAGCCGCGTCCCGGAGGTCTTCCAGGCCCACTCGGGCATCGCAGACCAGCGGCCGGGCGGCGAGCTTGTGGGCGTCGTAGGGGTCGAGGTTGAGTCCGATGAAGCGGACGGCGGGGTTCTGGAAGAGGGTCGCCGAGGCGGTGGTGAAGTCCGTGAGCCGGGTCCCGGCGGCGATCACCAGATCGGCCCCGCGGGCCAGCGCGTCGGCGGTGGCGGTGCCGGTGTGCCCGATGCCGCCCACCTCCGCGGGGTGGTCGTGGGGCAGCGCCCCCTTGCCCGCCTGCGTGCAGGCCACCGGGATCCCGGTGGCCTCGGCGAACTCCGCCAGAGCCGCCTGGGCCCCGCTGTGCCGGATCCCGCCGCCGGCGACGATCAGGGGGCGCGCGGAGCCCCGTACGGCTTCGGCGGCCGCGGTCAGCTCCGCGCGGTCCGGCCGGGGGCGGCGGACCCCCCACACCCGCTCGGCGAAGAACTCCTCGGGCCAGTCGTACGCCTCCGCCTGCACGTCCTGCGGCAGCGCGAGGGTGACGGCCCCCGTCTGGACGGGGTCGGCGAGCACCCGCACGGCCTGGAGGGCGGCCGGGATCAGGGCCTCGGGGCGGGTGATCCGGTCGAAGTGGCGGGAGACGGGGCGCAGGGCGTCGTTGACGGAGAGGTCACCGGCGTAGGGGACCTCCAGCTGCTGGAGCACGGGGTCGGCGGGCCGGGTGGCGAAGGTGTCCCCGGGGAGGAGGAGGACCGGGATCCGGTTGATCGTCGCCCCGGCCGCGCCGGTGACCAGGTTGGTGGCGCCGGGCCCGATGGAGGTGGTCACGGCGTGGGCGGACAGCCGCCCGCTCTGCCGGGCGTACCCGACGGCGGCGTGCACCATGGCCTGCTCGTTGCGCCCCTGGAGGAAGGGCATGGCCTCGGGCCCGCTCTCCAGCAGCGCCTGCCCGATCCCCGCGACGTTCCCGTGCCCGAAGATCCCCCAGGTGGCGGCGATCAGCCGGTGGCGCTGCCCGTCGCGCTCGGTGTACTGCCTGCTCAGGAACCGTACGAGCGCCTGCGCGACGGTGAGCCTCATCGGTGGTCCTCCTGGATCCGGGGGAAGGGCAGCCGGGGGTCGATCTCCTGCCCCGGCCAGGTCTCGCGGATCCAGGCGTGGTCGGGGTGGTCGCGGATCAGCCACTCCCGCTCCTCGCCGGGTGGCCCGGCCATCACGTTCAGGTAGTACATGTCGTGCCCGGGGGCGGCGATGGAGGGCCCGTGCCAGCCGTCGGGGATGAGCACGGCGTCCCCGGTGCGCACCTCGGTGAGGATGTCGGTCTTCCCGGCGGGCGAGGGGGTCACCCGCTGGTAGCCGAGCCCGGGGGTGCCGTCGTGCGGGGCGATCTCGAAGTAGTAGATCTCCTCCAGGCGGGACTCGGTGCCGGGGTGGTGCTCGTCGTGCTTGTGGGGCGGGTACGAGGACCAGTTCCCGCCGGGGGTGAGCACCTCGACGGCGATGAGCCGGTCGCACGCGAAGCCGGCCGGTCCCGCGGCGGCGAAGTTGTTGACCTGCCGGGAGCAGTGCCCGGCGCCGCGCAGCTCGACGGCCACGTCTGCGGCCGGGCCGTACCGGGCCGTGAGCCGGCGCTCGCACCGGGCCCCGACGAGCGCGAACCGCCCGCCTCCCGCTGAGCGGACCTCGGCATGCCCGTCCCTGGGCAGGTAGGCGAAGTCGGTGATCCCGTCGAACACCCCGGTCCGCCCCCGCAGTTCGAAGACCTCTGGCCCGTTGCCGGGCTCTGCCCGGACCCGCGCCTCAAACGCCGGCGAGGCTGGATTCGTCCCGCCTGGCGCAGCTGGACCTGCGGTCCGCGCGTCCCCTCCGTCGGGCGGGTTGCCGCGCAGCGGCAATTCCAGCCCCTCCGGCGTTTGAGGAGCGGGGTGCGGGGCGGAGCCCCGGTCTTCCAGCCCCGCCGGCGATTGAGGCGCGGGGTCTGGGGCGGAGCCCCGGCAGCGGACGCGGCAGGCGCCCGACAGCGGGAGCACGATCCACTCCGCGTCACCACAGACGTGCGCGTAGGTCTCCCCCGGAGCAAGGTCCAGGACCACCAGCCTCGTCCACTCCATCCCCCACTCAGCAGCCACCGGCACGGCCCACCACCTCCTCCACCTCGTCGGAGAACGGCATGGCCGTCGAGCACGCCAGCCGCGAAGCCACGATCGCCCCCGCCGCGTTGGCGAACCGCATGACCCGCTCCAGCCCCCACCCGGCGAGCAGCCCGTGGCACAGCGCCCCGCCGAACGCGTCCCCGGCCCCCAGTCCGTTCACCACCTCCACCGGCACCGGCGGCACCTCCGCCACCGTCCCGTCGCGGTGGACCGCCAGCACGCCCTCTGGACCCCGCTTGACCACCGCCAGCTCCACGCCGGCGGCGAGCAGCGCCCGCGCCGCCGCGTACGGCTCCGTCGCCCCCGTGGCGATCTCGCACTCCTCCGCGTTGCCGACGGCCACCGTCGCCCCGGCCAGCGCCCGCTCGTAGTACGGCCCGGGTTTCTCCCGCCACAGCATCGGCCGCCAGTCCAGGTCGAACACCGTGATCCCGGACTTGGCCCGCGCGTCCAGCGCGGCCAGCGTCGCGGCCCGCGAGGGCTCCTCGCTCAGGCCCGTCCCGGTCATCCAGAACACCCGTGCGGCCCGTACCGCCTCCAGGTCCAGCTCCTCCGCCGCGATCTCCAGGTCGGGGGCCTTCGGCAGCCGGTAGAAGTACAGCGGGAAGCGGTCGGGCGGGAAGATCTCGCAGAAGGTGATCGGCGTGGGGAAGTCGGTGACCTCGGCGACCCACCGGTCGTCCACTCCGAACCCCCGCAGCTCGGCCCGCAGATACGCCCCGAAGGGGTCCGCCCCGGTGCGCGTGATCATCGCCACGCGCCGCCCGAGCCGGGCCGCCGCGACGGCCACGTTCGCCGGGGAGCCGCCCAGGAACTTGCCGAAGGTCTCCGCGTCCGCCAGTGCTACGCCGGTCGCCAACGGGTAGAGATCCACCCCGATCCGGCCGATCGTGATCAGGTCGAACGCGAACGGATCGCCGGTGCCTGTGCCGGTCACGGTCAGTCCTCCCAATTCGTCTTGCACCCTAAGGTGGCCGCTATGACGTCCTCCCCGCCCGCGTTGACCCGTATCCGTATCGGTTCGGCTCCGGATTCCTGGGGTGTCTGGTTTCCCGACGACCCCCGGCAGACCCCCTGGGAGCGGTTCCTCGACGAGGTCGCCGACGCGGGGTACGAGTGGATCGAGCTCGGCCCCTACGGCTATCTGCCCACCGATCCCGCGCGACTCGCCGAGGAAACCGCCAAACGCGGGCTGCGGGTCTCGGCCGGAACCGTCTTCACCGGACTCCATCACGGGCCCGCCGTGTGGGAGGACACCTGGGAGCACGTGTCGCGGATCGCGGCGCTGACCCAGGCCATGGGCGCGGCCCATCTCGTCGCCATCCCCTCTTTCTGGCGGGACGACAAGACCGGCGAGGTACTGGAGGACCGCACCCTCACCCCCGGGCAATGGCGTGAACTGACCGCCCAGACCGAGCGGCTGGGCCGGGAGGTGCTGGACCGGTACGGGCTGCGGATCGTGGTCCACCCGCATGCCGACACGCACATCGACACCCCCGAGAACGTGGCCCGCTTCCTGGACGCCACCGACCCCGGCCTCGTCTCGCTCTGCCTGGACACCGGGCACTACGCGTACTGCGGCGGCGACAGCGTCCAGGCCATCGAGACCTTCGCCGAGCGGATCGGCTACCTGCACCTCAAGCAGGTGGACCCGCGCGTCCTCGCCGAAGTCGTCGCCGACCAGGTGCCCTTCGGGCCGGCGGTGGCCCGCGGGGTGATGTGCGAACCGCCGTCGGGGGTGCCCGCGCTGGAACCGGTGCTGGCGGCGGCCCAGCGGCTCGGCGTGGACCTGTTCGCCATCGTGGAGCAGGACATGTACCCCTGCGAGCCCGACCGGCCGCTGCCGATCGCCCGCCGCACCCGCGCCTACCTGCGCTCCTGCGGCGCCCGCTGAACCCCCGGGAGGGATACGACATGAGCACGCTCGGTATCGCCGTGATCGGCACCGGGAAGATGGGGACCGACCACGTCCGCCGGATCGGCCGGACCGTCGGCGGGGCCCGGGTGGTGGCCGTGGCCGACCCGGACGGGGACCGGGTCAAGGAGGTCGCGGGCGCTCTGGACGGGGTCGGCGCGTACACCGACCCGGCGGCCGCGATAGCCGCGCCCGGAGTGCAGGCCGTCCTCATCGCCTCCCCCGGACCCGCCCACGAGGAGGCGATCGGACATGCGCTGGCGCGGGAGCTGCCGGTGTTGTGCGAGAAGCCGCTCACCCCGGATCCGGCGGGGGCGCTGCGCATCATGGAGGCCGAACGGCGGCTGGGGCGCCGGCTGGTCCAGGTGGGCTTCATGCGGCGCTACGACGCCGAGTACCAGCGGCTCAAGGAGCTGCTGGACGGGGACGGGATCGGGCGGCCGCTCTTCCTGCACTGCCGGCACCGCAACGCCTCCTCGCCGTCCTTCTTCACCAGCGACATGCTGATCAGCGACTCGGTGGTGCACGAGGTGGACGCGGCCCGCTGGCTGCTGGGGCAGGAGATCACCGCGGTCACCGTGCTCTCCCCGCGACCCACGGCGGCCGCCCCCGAGGGGCTGCGCGATCCCCGGCTGGTGCTGCTGGAGACCTCCGGCGGGGCCGTCGTCGACGTGGAGATCTTCGTCAACTGCGGTTTCGGCTACCAGGTGCAGTGCGAGGCGGTCGGCGAGTCGGGCAGCGCCCGGATCGGCGACGGCCACGCGATGGTGGTGCAGTCGGCGGGCCGGTGGGGCGGCGCGATCGACCAGGACTTCACGGTGCGCTTCGCCGACGCCTACGACCGGCAGCTGCGCAGCTGGGTGGCCGCGGCGGCGCGGGGCCGGGTGGCGGGCCCGGACGCGTGGGACGGCTACGCGGCGGCCGCCGTCTCGGAGGCGGGCCTGACGGCCTCGCGCACCGGCGTACGGACCCCCGTAGAGCTGGCGGAACGCCCGGCCCTGTACCACTGACCCCTTCCTGCAGGGCCATTTCCTCCCGTGCGACCCCTGTGCCACATCTGTCACAGGGGTCGCCTTTGTGTCACGCATGTCCGCATTACGCGGGTCTTCCGTCACAGGCGTTCTACAGCCCCTCCCCTGCCCTCACCCAGCGTCGTTCCCCGGGCAGAACCCCGAGTGATCGTCAGTGTCCACGCGCCGGCTCCCCCGACGGCCTCCCGGCCGGCCCCGCGGCGTGGACAAGGAGGTGCCGTCATGAGCGACCGACAGCTGTGGTCGTACAAGGAGATCGCTGCCCACATCCGGGTCCAGCCGGACACCGTGCGCTCCTATCGCAAGCACGGCCTGCTCCCCCCGCCCGACCATGTGGAGGGCGGCAAGCCCTATTGGTACGCCGACACCGTCCGAGCCTGGGTGGCCCGCCGCCCCGGCAACCGAGGCCGCCGCGAAGACTGACCCCGCCTCCCCCAGCCCAGGGACGGAGCCCACCGGGGCCCCGTCCCGCCGCGCACCCCTACCGTGTCCCGGCCGGGACGGGCTCCGGCGCTTCCGCCGTCGGCTGCGGCGACTCCCCCTCGCTCAGCCCGATCCGCTCGTGCAGCCGCCGCAGCGGGCCCGGCGCCCACCAGGTAGCCTTGCCGGTCAGCTTCATGACCGCCGGGACCAGGAGGCTGCGGACGACCATGGCGTCCATCAGGACCGCCAGCGCGATCCCCAGGCCCAGCATCTTGGTGTTGGTCACCCGCGAGGTGCCGATGGCCACCATCACCACCGCCAGGATCAGCGCCGCCGCGGTGATCAGCCCGCCGGTACGGGCCAGTCCGGTGCGCACGGCCCCCTCGTGGTCCCCGGTCCGGTCGTACTCCTCCTTGATCCGGGATATGAGGAACACCCCGTAGTCCATGGACAGTCCGAAGGCGATGCAGAACATCAGGACGGGCAGCGTGGTCTCGATGTCCCCGGTTGCGGTGAAGGAGAGCAGCCCGGAGAGGTTGCCGTCCTGGAAGACCCACACCACCGCCCCGAACATCGCGGTCAGGCTGAGCGCGTTGAGCAGTACCGCCTGGAGCGGTATCAGCAGGCTCCCGGTGAGCAGGAACACCAGCAGCAGGGTGGCCAGTACCACCACGGCCAGGGCGGTGGGCAGTTCGGCCGCGATGGCCTTCTGGGCGTCGACCAGCACCGCCGCCTCCCCGGTCACGGAGGTCGGGAACGGGGCTTCCACCTTCCGCACCTCGCCGACCAGGTCCTGGGCCTGCTGCCCCACGGCCTCGCCCTCGGAGACCACCGAGAGGTAGGCGTACTCGCCCCCGGCGCCCTGGCCGACCGGACCCTCGACCCGGATCACCCCCGGCAGCCCGGCCAGCCGGTCCCGGTACGCGGCCAGGTCCGCGGGGCCGGCCGCGCCCTCGGTGAGGACGGTCAGCCGGCCTCCGGGGCTGCCCTGGAAACCGTCCCGGATCTGCTGCTGGACCACATGCGACTCGGCGGTCTTCGGCAGCTGCCGGTCGTCCACGGTGCCGAACTTCACCCCGAGGAAGGGCAGTCCGAGGAGCAGCAGCCCGGCGGTGGTGGCCACGGCGAAGACCGGGGCCCTGCGCATCACCAGCGCGGCGGCGCGTCCCCAGCCCCGCCCGGGCTCGGCCGCACGGTCCTCCCCGGCGCTCTGGGAGCCCCGCGCGCCGCGCCGCCACATGCGCCGCAGGTCGAGGGAGTTGACCCGGTCGCCGAGCAGCACCAGGGCCGCCGGCAGCAGGATCAGCGCGGCCCCCGCCGCGAGGAGGACCACCGCGACCCCGGCGTAGGCGAAGGAGCGCAGGAAGTACATGGGGAAGAAGAGCATCGCCGAGAGGGAGACCGCGACGGTCAGCGCCGAGAACAGCACCGTGCGCCCGGCGGTGCGCAGGGTGGCTCCCACGGCCGCGACCGGGTCCCGCCCGGCGGCGAGCTCCTCGCGGAACCTGCGGACGATGAACAGGGCGTAGTCGATGGCGAGGCCGAGACCGAGCGCGGTGGTCAGGTTCTGGGCGAAGACGGAGACGTCGGTGAATTCTGTGAGGCCGCGCAGCACCGCATTGGTGCCGAGGATGGCCACGATGCCGACGCCGAGCGGCAGCAGGGCCGCTATGGCGCTGCCGAAGACGAGGACGAGCAGGACGAGGGTGACGGGCAGGGCGATCATCTCGGCGCGAAGGAGGTCCTCCTGGATGGTCTCGGTCACCTCCCGCTGGACCGCGACGGGTCCGCCGAGCGAGACGCGCACCGGCCCGTGCTCACCCCGGTAGCGCGGGGCGATCCGCTCCAGCACCCCGGTGGCGGCCTTCTCGTCGCCGAGCACGCGGGCGGCGATCAGGGCCTGCCGGCCGTCCTCGGAGCGCAGCGCGGGCAGTCCCGTGCGCCAGTAGGAGCCGACTCCGACGACCCCCTGCTCGGCGGCGAGCTGCGCGGTCAGCCGCTCCGCCTCGGCCGCGACGGCGGGATCGTCCACCCCGGCGGCCCCCGGCCCGGCGTCGACGAGCAGCAGCAGATTGGGCTGGGAGCCCGGGAATTCGCGCTCCAGCGCTCTGGCGGCGAAGGTGGACTGGGCGCCCGGGTCCTCCCAACCGCCGCTGCCCATCCGGTCGGCGACGCCACCGCCCGCGAACACGGCCAGCGCCGTGACCACGAGGGCGAGCAGCAGCGAGAGCCGCGGCCGGGCCGTGACGAACCGGGTCCACCTGCCGATCTCCCCGGACGACGGCGGTTTTTTGACTTCGGACATGACTCGGGTGTCCCCTTCACCGTGATTGCCAGGCCGAATAGACTGGCAAACACGAGCAGTCGCTCGCGTTTTCTCAGAATGCGAGTGATCTCTCGTGTTTGTCAATCACCCACGGGAAGCAAGGGATTGGACATGCCGAGGGCAGCCAAGGACAAATCCACAGAAACCGGTGCGGAGAGCGACGCCGACACGGCCGCCCCGCGCCGCCGCCAGGCCCGCGGCGAGCGCCGGATCAGCCAGCTCCTGGCGGCCGCCGCCGGCGTGTTCTGCCGTACCGGCTACGCCGCCGCCAGCACCAACGCCATCGCGCGCGAGGCCGGCGTATCACCGGGCACGCTCTACCAGTTCTTCCCGAACAAGGAGGCCATCGCGATCGAGCTCGGCGGCCAGCTGCTCCACCGCGCCCAGGAGACGCACGGCCAGGCCTTCCTGCCCGAGAACCTGTGCCGCCCGCTGCCCGAGCTGCTGGACGCCGTCCTGGACCCGCTCATCGCCTTCAACTGCGAGAACCCGGCCTTCTGGGCCCTCATGCACGGATCCGGCATCCCCGGCATCGCCCAGGAGCACGAGGAGCTGCACTCCACCATGCTCGGGCGGGTCCAGGGCGCCCTGCGCACCATCAGCCCCGAGATCGCGCCCGCCGAACTCGACCACACCTCGAACATGATCCTGGGCATCTTCAAGTCGTCCCTGGACCTGATCCTGGCCCACGAGGGAGCCGAGCGCGACGCGTACGTCGCGGAGCTGAAGACCGTCCTCCTGCGCTACCTGGAGCCGATGGTCACCACGACCCACTCCCGGTGACCCGCTGAGCAGCAGGGCCATGGCGATGATCGGCCCGAACTCGCCGATCGCCCCCCATCGCCGTCATCACCGAGCCGACCCGGCTCCGCAGGTCCCCGGCATCCCTCAGCACCGGCAGGATCGTGCAGTCCTGGGGGCGTGGGCGAAAGAGAGTGGGCGTCGACACTCGCTTCCATACCCCCTAGGGGTATAGTCTCTGATTGTCGGGAGGACGGTGGAGTGATCCGCCACCCCCGGCGACCGGACACGTACGCCTGAAGAGGAGAACGAGATGACCGCCGAGACGGACACCCAGACCACCACCGTCTACCGGGTGACCGGCATGACCTGCGGGCACTGCGAGGGTGCGGTGACCAAGGAGCTCGCCGCCCTGCCGGGCGTCAGCTCGGTCAAGGCCGTCGCGGCGACCGGCGAGGTCACCGTGGTCTCCGCCGCCCCGCTCGCCGACGAGGACGTCCGCGCCGCCGTGGACGAGGCCGGCTACGAGCTCGCCGAGGTCTGAGCACCGGCGGCACCGGCGGCACCCCGCCACGCCCGCAGCACCCCGCCGGGCCGTACCGACCAGCTCATACTGGTTCCGTACGGCCCGGCCCGCACTCCCCCCTGGAGCCGGAACATGACCAGCACAGTGCACGACGGACCCATAGCGGCGGTCGAGCTCACGATCGGCGGAATGACCTGCGCCTCCTGCGCGGCCCGCATCGAGAAGAAGCTCAACCGGATGGACGGCGTCGAGGCCACGGTGAACTACGCCACCGAGAAGGCCAAGGTCACCTACAGCGGTGACGTCCAGGTCGCCGACCTGATCGAGACCGTCGTGAAGACCGGGTACACCGCCGAGGAGCCCCCGCCGGCTCCGGCCGCCGCCGGGGAAGGCACCGAGGGGAGAGGGGAAGCGGAAGCGGAGACCGAGGCCCCGGACCGGGTGCTCGCCGCCCTGCGCCAACGGCTCCTCGTCTCCGCCGCGCTCGCCCTGCCCGTCGTCCTGCTGGCCATGGTCCCGTCCCTCCAGTTCGACAACTGGCAGTGGCTCTCGCTGACCCTCGCCGCCCCCGTCGTGGTCTGGGGCGGGTTCCCCTTCCACAAGGCCGCCTGGACCAACGCCCGGCACGGCGCCGCCACCATGGACACCCTGGTCTCGGTCGGCACGCTCGCCGCCTTCACCTGGTCGCTGTGGGCCCTGTTCTTCGGCCACGCCGGCATGCCCGGCATGCGGCACGGCTTCGACTTCAGTGTGTCCCGCACCGACGGATCCTCCGCCATCTACCTGGAGGTCGCGGCGGGCGTCATCTGCTTCATCCTCCTCGGCCGCTACCTGGAGGCCCGCTCCAAGCGGAAGGCCGGCGCGGCCCTCAGGGCCCTGATGGAGCTGGGCGCCAAGGACGTCGCCGTCCTGCGCGCGGGCCGCGAGGTCCGCATCCCGGTCAGCGCGCTCGCGGTCGGCGACCGGTTCGTCGTCCGCCCGGGCGAGAAGATCGCCACCGACGGCACGGTCGTCGAGGGCAGCTCCGCCGTGGACGCCTCCATGCTGACCGGCGAGTCCGTCCCCGTCGAGGTCACGGTGGGCGAATCCGTCACCGGCGCCACCGTCAACACCTCCGGCCGCCTGGTCGTCGAGGCCACCCGCATCGGCGCCGACACCCAACTCGCGCGCATGGCCCGGCTCGTCGAGGAGGCCCAGAACGGCAAGGCCGAGGTCCAGCGCCTCGCCGATCGGATCTCCGGGATCTTCGTTCCCGTCGTCCTCGTGCTCGCGCTGGCCACCTGGATCACCTGGCTGCTGATCACCGACGATCCCACCGCCGCCTTCACCGCCGCCGTGGCCGTCCTGATCATCGCCTGCCCGTGCGCCCTGGGCCTGGCCACCCCGACCGCCCTGATGGTCGGCACCGGCCGGGGCGCGCAGCTCGGCATCCTCATCAAGGGCCCCGAGGTACTGGAGTCCACCCGCCGCGTGGACACCGTCGTCCTGGACAAGACGGGAACCGTCACCACCGGCCGGATGACCCTGGCCGGCATGCACACCGCCGAGGGCGTCGAGGAAGCGGAACTCCTGCGCCTGGCAGGCGCCCTGGAGCACGCCTCCGAGCACCCGATCGCGCGGGCCATCGCCGCCGCGGCGGCCGAGCGGGCCGGCGCCCTTCCGGTCCCCGAGGGCTTCGAGAACCACGGCGGCCTCGGCGTCCAGGGCGTGGTCGACGGACACGCCGTCCTGGTGGGCCGCGAACAGCTGCTGTCCGACTGGTCGATCGAGCTGCCGGCCGAGCTCAAGGAGGCCAAGGCGGCCGCCGAGGCCGAGGGCGGCACCGCCGTCCTGGTGGCCTGGGACGGTGCGGCGCGCGGGGTCCTGACCGTGGCCGACGCGGTCAAGGAGACCAGCGCCGAGGCGGTTTCCCGGCTGCGGGCGCTGGGCCTCACCCCGGTCCTGCTGACCGGCGACAACCGGGCCGTCGCCGAGACGGTGGCCCGCGCGGTGGGCATCGACGAGGTGATCGCCGAGGTGCTCCCGCAGGACAAGGTCGACGTCGTACGCCGCCTCCAGGCGCAGGGCCGTACGGTCGCCATGGTCGGCGACGGGGTCAACGACGCGGCCGCGCTGGCCCAGGCCGACCTGGGCCTGGCCATGGGAACCGGTACGGACGCGGCCATCGAGGCGGGCGACCTGACCCTCGTACGGGGGGACCTGCGGGTCGCGGCGGACGCGATCCGGCTGTCCCGCCGGACCCTGGCCACCATCAAGGGCAACCTGTTCTGGGCCTTCGGCTACAACGTGGCGGCCCTGCCGCTCGCGGCCGCCGGACTGCTCAACCCGATGATCGCGGGGGCCGCGATGGCCTTCTCCTCGGTCTTCGTGGTGACCAACAGCCTCCGGTTGCGCTCCTTCCGCTAGTGGACCTCCTCCTCACGGTGTACACGATTCCTTCACGGGAGACGCAGATCACAGTGATCGCAACGTAACCATCCGGGGTCGTCACGGGTCTAATGGGGCGATGCCAGGAACGTCTTGGGGGACGTTCCACGGATGTCTTGGGGGACGTCCGGGGGCATCGGCCGGCCGGGACACGTGCCCGCGGGAAGCCTTGAGCGGCCTTCCCGACCCGAACGGGTCCCGGCACACACCGACGCCCCGGCGCGGGTCCCGTGGGGGGAATCCGTACCGGGGAAAGGAAAGCGCCCCGACCGTCGACCCGTGGGGGGATCGACGGCGGGGCGCTTTTCGTATGCGCTCGCGGCGTGTTGGCGCCGAAGGCGTACCTCGGGTCAGCGGACCTCGGGTCAGCGGGCCTCTACGGGAACGAAGTCGCGCAGGACCTCGCCGGTGTAGATCTGACGCGGGCGGCCGATGCGGGAACCCGGCTCCTTGATCATCTCGTGCCACTGGGCGATCCAGCCGGGAAGGCGGCCGAGCGCGAAGAGCACGGTGAACATCTCGGTCGGGAAGCCCATGGCCCGGTAGATCAGACCGGTGTAGAAGTCCACGTTCGGGTAGAGGTTGCGGGAGACGAAGTACTCGTCGGCCAGCGCGTGCTCTTCCAGCTTCAGCGCGATGTCGAGCAGCTCGTCGCTCTTGCCGAGCGAGGAGAGGACGTCGTGCGCCGCGGCCTTGATGATCTTCGCCCGGGGGTCGAAGCTCTTGTAGACGCGGTGTCCGAAGCCCATGAGGCGGACGCCGTCTTCCTTGTTCTTCACCTTGCGGATGAAGGCGTCGACGTCGCCGCCGTCGTTCTTGATGCCTTCCAGCATCTCCAGCACCGACTGGTTGGCGCCGCCGTGCAGCGGGCCCCACAGCGCGGAGATGCCGGCCGAGATCGAGGCGAACATGTTCGCCTGCGAGGAGCCGACCAGACGCACGGTGGAGGTCGAGCAGTTCTGCTCGTGGTCCGCGTGCAGGATGAGCAGCTTGTCGAGCGCCGCGACCACGACCGGGTCCAGGTCGTACTCCTGGGCCGGCACGGAGAAGGTCATGCGCAGGAAGTTCTCGACGTAGCCGAGGTCGTTGCGCGGGTAGACCACCGGGTGGCCGACCGACTTCTTGTACGCGTACGCCGCGATCGTCGGGAGCTTGGCCAGCAGCCGGATCGTCGAGAGGTTGCGCTGCGTCTCGTCGAACGGGTTGTGGCTGTCCTGGTAGAACGTCGACAGCGCGCTGACCACGGAGGACAGCATCGCCATCGGGTGCGCGTCACGCGGGAAGCCGTCGTAGAAGCGCTTGACGTCCTCGTGCAGCAGCGTGTGCTGGGTGATTTCGTTGCGGAACGACGCGAGCTGGTCGACGGTCGGCAGCTCACCGTTGATCAGCAGGTACGCGACCTCGATGAAGGTCGAGCGCTCCGCCAGCTGCTCGATCGGGTAACCGCGGTAGCGCAGGATGCCCTGCTCGCCGTCGAGGTAGGTAATCGCGGACTTGTAGGCCGCGGTGTTGCCGTAGCCGCTGTCCAAGGTGACGAGCCCGGTCTGGGCCCGCAGCTTCGAGATGTCGAAGCCCTGGTCACCGACGGTGCTCTCGACCACCGGGTAGGTGTATTCACCGTCCGCGTACCGGAGTACTACAGAGTTGTCGCTCACGTCATCCCTCACCGACGTAGTGCCTCTTCTTCGAGGTGCCCTGACTGCCTCTACCTTCCCCCATTTGGCGCAGGAGAGTGCACTCGGGGTCGGCCTTTGGTGCTTTTGACGGCACTCAGTGCCGCCAAGCTGCTCATCCTGCCCCCTCCGCACCGGTGGTGGAACCCCAAATGATCGATCATTTAGGTGATGTTTCCCACCGGTATCCGGCCGGACAGCCTGGGTGCCACCGCCGTGTACCTCCTGCCTGCGGAAACGGTACGCACCGCCTGGCCCAGGGCCTTGCGGGACCCGACCAGGACGACCAGTTTCTTCGCCCTCGTCACCGCCGTGTAGAGGAGATTTCGCTGGAGCATCATCCAAGCCCCGGTGGTGACCGGGATCACGACCGCCGGATATTCACTCCCCTGGGAGCGATGGATGGTGACGGCGTACGCGTGCGACAGCTCGTCGAGCTCGGAGAACTCGTAGCCGATCTCCTCGTCCTCCTCCGTCCGGACCGTCAGGCGCTGTTCGTCGAGGTCGAGGCCGGTGACCACGCCGACCGTGCCGTTGAACACGCCATTGGCCCCCTTCTCGTAGTTGTTCCGGATCTGGGTGACCTTGTCGCCCACCCGGAAGACCCGGCCGCCGAACCGCTTCTCGGGCAGGTCGGGCCGGGCGGGCGTCATCGCCTGCTGGAGCAGGCCGTTGAGGTTTCCGGCGCCGGCCGGGCCGCGGTGCATGGGCGCGAGCACCTGGACGTCCCGGCGCGGGTCCAGCCCGAATCTGGCCGGAATCCTTCGGGCCGCCACGTCCACGGCGAGCACTCCGGCCGCCTCGGTGTCCTCCTCCGGGAAGAGGAAGAAGTCCGGCAGCCCGTCCGTGATCGGCGGCACCCCGGTGTTGATCCGGTGGGCGTTGGTGACCACGCCCGACTGCTGGGCCTGCCGGAAGATCCGGGTCAGCCGGACCGCGGGCACCGGGCCGCCCTCGGCCAGCAGGTCCCGCAGCACCTCCCCGGCGCCGACCGACGGCAGCTGGTCCACATCCCCGACCAGCAGCAGGTGGGCACCCGGCGCCACGGCCTTGACCAGCTTGTTCGCCAGCAGCAGGTCCAGCATCGAGGCCTCGTCGACCACGACCAGGTCGGCGTCCAGGGGCCGTTCCCTGTCGTACGCCGCGTCCCCGCCCGGCTTGAGTTCGAGCAGCCGGTGCACCGTGGAGGCCTCGGCCCCGGTGAGCTCGGCGAGCCGCTTCGCCGCCCGGCCGGTGGGCGCGGCCAGCACCACCTTGGCCTTCTTGGCCCGGGCCAGCTCGACGATCGAGCGCACGGTGAAGGACTTGCCGCAGCCGGGCCCGCCGGTCATGACGGCGACCTTGCGGGTCAGCGCGAGCCTGACCGCGTCCCGCTGCTCGGGGGCGAGGGTGGCCCCGGTCCGCCCGGCGAGCCAGCCCAGGGCCTTGTCCCAGTCCACGTCCTGGAAGCCCGGCATCCGGTCCTCCTCGGCGCGCAGCAGCCGCCGCACCTGTCCCACCAGCGACAGCTCGGCCCGGTGGAAGGGCACCAGGTACACGGCCGTCAGCGGGTCGGGTCCGCCCTGCGGATCCGGCACGGACTCCCGTACGACGCCCTCCGGGTCGGCGGCGAGCTCGGCCAGGCACTCGATGACCAGCCCGGTGTCCACCTGGAGCAGCTTGACCCCGTCGGCGATGAGCTTCTCCTCGGGAAGGAAGCAGTGGCCCTGGTCGGTGGACTGGGACAGGGCGTACTGGAGCCCGGCCTTGACCCGCTCGGGGCTGTCGTGCGGGATGCCGACGGCCTGGGCGATGCGGTCGGCGGTGAGGAAGCCGATGCCCCAGACGTCGGCGGCGAGCCGGTAGGGCTGGTTCTTCACCACCGAGATGGAGGCGTCGCCGTACTTCTTGTAGATGCGCACCGCGATGGAGGTGGAGACGCCGACGCCCTGGAGGAAGACCATGACCTCCTTGATGGCCTTCTGCTCCTCCCAGGCGGCGCCGATCAGCTTCGTGCGCTTGGGGCCGAGCCCGGGCACCTCGATCAGCCGCTTCGGCTGCTCCTCGATCACATCCAGGGTGTCGGTCCCGAAGTGCTCCACGATCCGGTCGGCGATCTTCGGGCCGATGCCCTTGATCAGGCCGGAGCCGAGGTAGCGGCGTATGCCCTGGATGGTGGCGGGCAGGACGGTGCGGTAGTTCTCCACGGTGAACTGCCTGCCGTACTGCGGGTGGGAGCCCCAGCGGCCCTCCATGCGCAGCGATTCGCCGGGCTGGGCGCCGAGCAGGGCGCCGACGACCGTCAGCAGGTCTCCCCCGCCGCGGCCGGTGTCGACGCGGGCGACGGTGTACCCGCTGTCCTCGTTGGCGTAGGTGATGCGCTCGAGCACCCCCTCGACCACCGCCAGTTGCACAGCCCCGTTGGTTGCCATGCCCCGAAACTACCGCCCGGCTCCGACAGCGCGTCAGCCCTGTGGACAACCGGGGCGGGAGACCAGAAGGGGGTCCGGCCTCGCGGCCGGACCCCCTCACGGTTACCCCTCCCGTGTCGGACTTCCCGATCCCCCCAGATCCCCTCCCGGAAGTACCGACGCACCATACGACCCGCAATCCCCGTGGAGGGTTGCACCCGGATCCACAGCTTTACTTTTCCATTACCCAACGCTCGTCCGAGGTGCCGCTAAATCACCACAGAAGTAGCGTTTCAGGCATGAGCGAATCTTCATTCCAGGACGACGTCCTCACTGAGCTCGGCGACGAGAAGCTGACCGAGATCGCGGGACTGCTCGGCACCGACGCGAACGGCGCCCGCGACACCGTCGCGCAGACGGTCGGCGCCATGACCGGCGGCCTCCAGGAGAAGGCCGGCGCCGATGACGACGACGGCGTGGAGGTCCGCCAGGCCTTCGCGGAGGTGGCGGAGCCGCCGCTCCAGGGCGTGGCGACGCTCGGCGGCGGCCTGGGCGGCCTGTTGAGCGGCGGGATGATGGCCGGGGTGCTCGCCAAGGTGAGCAAGCCCGTGGCCAACGCCGTCTCGAAGAAGACCGGCATCCCCGCCCCCACCATCGCCCGGGTCATCGAGCTGCTGATCCCGGTCCTGCTGGCCGTCTTCGCGAAGCGCGCGGCCGCCGGCAAGGCCGCGGGCGCGGGCGCCCCGACGGCGGGCGCGGCCCCGGGTGCGGCCCCGGGTGCGGCCGCGGAGGGCGGCGGCCTCGGCGACCTGCTGGGCCAGATCCTCGGCAGCGGCAAGAAGTAGCGGCAAGAAGCAGCGGCCGGAAGCAGCGAGAAGCGGCGGGAAGCGACACGTACGGGTGAAGGGCGGGCCGGGGCGTACGAGCCATCCCCCGGCGCCGCCCCCCGCGCTATCCTCGGGCGCCATGGACACGTCCAAGGACACCCCCGCCGGCCCGGTGCGCCTGCGGGATCCCCGGCCCGGCGAGCTGGGCTGGATCGTGCAGCGGCACGGCGCGCTCTACGCCGCCGAATACGGCTGGAACACGGAGTTCGAAGGCCTGGTGGCCCGGATCGTCGCGGACTTCGCCGAGGACCACGACCCGTATCTGGAGCGGGTCTGGATCGCCGAGCTGGACGGCCGCCCGGTCGGCTCGGTGATGTGCGTACGGGAGGACGGCGCGCCCGGCACCGCGCGGCTGAGGCTGCTCCTGGTGGACCCGGAGGGCCGCGGCCACGGCATCGGCACCCGGCTCGTCGACGCCGTCGTCGCCTTCGCCCGCTCGGTGGGCTACCGCGAGCTGGTGCTGTGGACCAACGACGTGCTGACCTCGGCCCGTTCCCTCTACCTGCGGGCCGGCTTCACCCTGGTCGCCGAGCGCCCGCACCGCTCGTACGGGGTCGCCCTCACCGGGCAGGACTGGCGGCTGCCGTTGCAGGAGCACTCCCCGCACTGACGCCCGAACCGACCCCCGTACGGTTCGCGGCGCGCGCGGGGGCCAGCGAGGTGAGCGCGACCCCGCCGACCAGGAGCACCGCCGCCAGCCAGCGCAGGCCCGAGACGGACTCCCCCAGCACCAGGGCCGCCGAGGACATCCCGAAGACCGGGACCAGCAGCGAGAACGGCGCCACCGAGGAGGCCGGGTAGCGGCGCAGCAGGTAGCCCCAGGCGCCGAAGCCGAAGACGGTGGAGATCCAGGCGACGTAGCCGATGACGGCCGCCCCGGACCAGTCCAGGGCCCGCAGCGCGGCCAGGTCCCGCTCGGGCCCCTCCAGCAGCAGCGACAGCGCGAACAGCGGCAGCACGGGCACCGTGCACACCCAGACCATGAAGTTCAGCGCGTCGGGCGGGGAGGCCTTGCGGGTCAGGACGTTGGAGACGCCCCAGCAGGCGGCGGCCGCGACGACCAGCACGAATCCGGTCACCGGCCCGGAGATCCCCCGGTCCACGGCGGCGACCCCGATCCCGGCGAGCGCCACGCCCATGCCCAGCACCCGTACCCGGCCGGGCCGTTCGCGCAGGACGACGGCGGCGAGCACGGCCGTGAAGACGGCCTGGATCTGGAGCACGAGGGAGGACAGCCCGGCCGGCATCCCGGCGGCCATCCCCGTGAAGAGCAGGCCGAACTTGGCGATGCCGAGGGCCGCCCCGACCCCGAGGATCCACTTCCAGGCGACCTTGGGGCGCCCGACGAAGAACACGGCGGGCAGGGCGGCGACGAGGAAGCGCAGGGCGGACAGGAGCAGCGGCGGGAAGTGGTCGAGCCCGATCTCGATGACGACGAAGTTGACGCCCCAGACGGCTGCGACGAGCACGGCGAGAGCGGTGTGTACGGGACGCATGTTCCGAGCATCGCCCCCCCGACCCAGTAGCACCAGCGCGCATCTCTTCCGGGATGGATGAAGCATTGCTTACGCATGGCCCCGGTGCCACGATGGGGGCATGCTCGATCTCGCCCGGCTGCGCGCCCTGCACGCCGTCTCCGTCCACGGCTCGGTCGCGGGTGCCGCGGCCGCCCTCGGCTACACCCCCTCCGCCGTCTCGCAGCAGATCTCCAAACTGGAGCGGGAAACCCGCACCACCCTGCTGGAACGGCGCGGGCGAGGGGTCGCCCTGACCGAGGAGGCCCGCCACCTGGCCGATACGGCCCAGGAGTTGCTGGCGATCGTGGAGCGCGCCGAGACCACCCTGGAGGAGCGCCGCGGGCAGCCGAGCGGGCTGCTGACGGTGGCGGCCTTCGCCTCGGCGGCGCGCGGGCTGCTGCCGGGGGTGCTGGCCGATCTGGCCCGCCGCCATCCGGCGCTGGACGTACGCCTCACCGAGGTGGACCCGCACCTGTCGGTGGACCTGGTGGCCCGGGGCGTCACCGACCTGGCGGTGGCCCACGACTGGGACATCGCGCCGCTGCCCGCCCCCGAGGGCATCGAGCAGGCGGTGATCGGGGACGACCTGTGCGACCTGGTCGTGCCCGAGGGGCACCCGTTCACCAGGCGGCAGGTCATCCGCCGCGCCGACCTCGGCGGTGAGCGGTGGGTGTGCCAGCCGCCCGGCCGGGTCTGCCACGACTGGCTGGTCCGCACCCTGCGCACGGCCGGCTACGAGCCCGACATCGCGCACGTGGCGGAGGAGAACCACACCATCGTCGCCCTGGTCGCGGCCGGGCTCGGGGTGGCGGTGGTCCCCCGGCTGGGCACGGGCGGGCTGCCGCCCGGCGCGGTGGCCGTGCCGCTGGAGCCCGGGCCCGTACGCCGGCTGTACGCCCTGTGGCGGACCGGGGCCGCGCGCCGGCCCGCGATCACCGAGGCCGTGCGGACCCTTCAGGAGCACTGGATCCGCTGACCGCGCCGGCGGCGGGCGTCCGCGTGAAGGAGCGGCGGTAGGCGCGGGGAGGCACCCCCCGGCGGCGTACGAACTGCTCGCGCAGGACGGCGGCGCTGCCGTAGCCGACCTGCCGGGCGACCTCCTCGACCGGCATGTTCGTGGTCTCCAGGAGCTCCTCGGCACGGCTGAGGCGCAGGTTGAGGAGCCAGGTGTGGGGTGTGGTGCCGGTCGCGGCGGAGAACCGGCGGGCGAAGGAGCGCCTGCTCATCAGGGCGCGCCGGGCCAGTTCCGCGACGGGGAGCGGCTCGTGGAGGTGCTCGCGGGCCCAGGCGAGGACCTCGGCCAGCCGCTCGTCCCGGCAGTCCTCGGGGACGGGCGCGGCCAGGTACTGGGCCTGTCCGCCGTCCCGGTGCGAGGGCAGCACCAGGTCGCGGGCGATGGCGTTGGCCGTCGCGGCACCGTGCTCGCGGCGCAGCAGGTGCAGGCAGAGGTCGAAGCCCGCCGCGGCCCCGGCCCCCGTGATGATCCGGCCCTCGTCGACGTACAGGGCGTCGGGGTCGACGGTGACCTCCGGGTGGCGGCCGGCCAGCAGGCCGGCGAACCGCCAGTGGGTGGTGGCCCGGCGGCCGTCGAGGAGCCCGGCGGCGGCGAGCGTGAAGGCGCCGACGCAGTGCGCCCCGACCAGCGCGCCCCGCTCGTACGCGGCGCGCAGGGCATCGAGGACGGCGGGTGGCGGGGGCGTACGGAAGTCCGCGCCGGGCAGGGCCAGTACGAGATCGGCGGCGGCCAGGCGCTCCAGTCCGTGCGCGACGGCGAGCGGCACGCCGAGGTCGGTGGCGACCTGTCCGGGCCGGTCGGCGCACAGGGCGAAGTCGAAGCGGGGCAGCCCCTCGCCGCGGGCGCCGAACACCTCGGCGACGACGCCCACCGCCAACATCCCGACGCCGGAAGGGGCGTAGGCGGCGACGCTCGCGAAGGGAGGCATGCGGGCAGTGTGCCACGCGTGGCACGTTTCCTGCGATCAGTGGCAGTGCGGCCACTCGTGGGCGGCCGGTCCGGACGGAAGGATGATCGTCATGACAGAGACCCCGCTCGGCCGCAGCGCCGTGTACACCGTCCTGACCACCGGCTACGTCGGCTCGACCGGCCCCGGAGTCGCCGCCACCGTCAGCTACGTCTCCGACGCCGACCGGCACGTGATCTTCGACCCGGGGATGGTGGCCGACCGCGACCACATCCTCGGCCCGCTCGCGGAGTTGGGGCTCGGCCCCGACGACATCACCGACGTGGTGCTCAGTCACCACCACCCCGACAACACCATCAACGTGGGCCTGTTCGGCCGCGCCCGGATCCACGACCACAAGGTGGAGTACCGGGGCGACCAGTGGACGAACCGGGACGCGGAGGGCTACGAGCTCACCCCCTCGCTGCGGCTGATCCGCACTCCGGGGCACAGCGCGGAGGACATCACGCTGCTCGCCGGCACGGATTCGGGCGTCGTGGCCTTCGCCGGCGACCTGTGGTGGCACGCGGAGGGGCCTGCGGACGACCCGGTGGCCCCGGACCGCGAGCTGCTGCGCGCCTCCCGGCAGCGGGTGCTGGCCGCCGCCGACGTGATCGTGCCGGGGCACGGCGCCCCGTTCGCGGCCGACGGCGCCGGCGTGCCGCTCTGAACGGCCATCCCGCGCGGCGCGACCCCGCGCGACGCGGCCCCGCGCGAAACGGCCCCGCGCGAAACGGCCCCGCGCGAAACGGCCCCGCGCCCGGTCGAAGGGTGTCATCCGGGGGACCTCCCGAGTGTCCGGAGCCGTCCGGGCCGGGCCCGGAGTAGGGTCCGGCGCGTGCCGAACCACGCCTCCCGCCGGACCCTGCTCGCCGCGGCCGCCGCAGCCGCCGTCGCGGCCGCCGGAGCCGCCTCCGCCGCCGTGGGGATCCGCAGCGCCCCCGACGACCAGCGCCCCGGGGACCTCGCGCCCGGCCGCCACCCCGACCGGGCGCGGCTGCGCCGCTTGGTGGACCGGATGAGCCTCGCCGAGAAGGTCGGCCAGCTCTTCGTGTCCCGGGCGTACGGGCATTCGGCGACCGACCCCGACCCGGCCGACGCCGAGAAGAACCAGTCGCTGTTCGGGGTGCGCACCGCAGCCGAGCTGGTCTCCCGCTACCACCTCGGCGGGATCATCTACTTCGCCTGGGCCCACAACACCCGCACCCCGCACCAGATCGCCGAGCTCTCGGGCGGCCTCCAGCAGGCCGCCCTGGCCACCGGCGCCGGGATCCCGCTGCTGCTCTCCACCGACCAGGAGCACGGCATCATCGCCCGCATCGGCAAGCCGGCGACCCTGCTCCCGGGGGCGATGGCGCTCGGGGCCTGCGGCTCCACCGCCGAAGCCCGCAGGGCCGGGCGCATCGCGGGGCAGGAGCTGGCCGCCCTGGGCATCCGGCAGGACTACGCGCCGGTCGCCGACGTCAACGTCAACCCGGCCAATCCGGTCATCGGCGTACGGTCCTTCGGCTCCGACCCGCAGGCGGTGGCGGCCCTGGTCGCCGCCCAGGTCCGCGGCTACCAGAGCGCCGGGGTGGCCGCGACCGCCAAGCACTTCCCGGGCCACGGGGACACCGAGACCGACAGCCACGTCGGGCTGCCGGTGATGCGGCACACCCGGGCCGTGTGGGAGGAGCTGGACGAACCGCCCTTCCGGGCCGCGGTGGAGGCGGGGGTGGACGCCGTCATGACCGCGCACATCGTCTTCCCGGCGCTCGACCCCTCGGGGGACCCGGCGACCCTCTCGCAGCCCATCGTCACCGGGATCCTGCGCCAACGCCTGGGCTTCCGGGGGGTGGTGGTGACCGATGCCCTCGACATGGCCGGGGTCCGGCAGAAGTACGGCGACGACCGGGTCCCGGTGCTGGCGCTGCTGGCGGGCTGCGACCAGCTGCTGAACCCGCCGGACCTGGGGCTCGCGCACCGCAGCGTGCTGGCGGCCGTCGAGGCGGGCGAGCTGACGGAGGAGCGGATCGAGGAGTCGGTGCTGCGGATCCTGGAACTGAAGGCGCGCCGGGGCCTGTTCGACGAGGCCGCTCCGACGGCCGCGGAGGTGGACGCGTCCGTCGGCATCCCGCAGCATCTGGAGGCCGCCGACGACATCGCGGCCGCCACGACGACCCTGCTGGCCAATCCCGCCGGGCTGCTGCCGCTCGACGCCTCGGCCGGGCCCCGGCTGCTGGTCACCGGCACCGACCCGGTCTCCCCCAGCGGCACCACGGGGCCTCCCACGGCCGTGCTGGCCCGGGAGCTGACCGCGCTGGGCTGCCGGGCCGCGACGGCGGCGCCCGACCGGGCGGTGGCGGCCGCGGCCGGTCACTCGGCGGTGCTGGTGTGCACGTACAACGTCCCGGAAGGGGACAGTCCGCAGCGCACCCTGGTGGCGGAGCTCGTCGCGACGGGCGTTCCGGTGATCGTGGTCGCCATCCGCAATCCGTACGACCCGGCCCGCCTGCCGGCCTGCGCGGCGGAGCTGGCGACGTACTCCTGGACGGACGTGGAGATGCGGGCGGCGGCCCGGGTGCTCACCGGCGCGGTGCGCCCGGCCGGTCACCTACCGGTCCCGGTGCCGGGCCGCTACCCGCTGGGCCACGGGCTGACGTACTAGCCCGCGGCCCAGCCGGAGGTCGCGCGCTACGGCCGCAGCTGCGGCTCGCGCTCCAGGTCGCGCTGGTCGAGCTGCGCGTCGGGCGCCGCCAGCGGCGCCGCCCGGCCCGCGTCCGCGAGCGCGGCGGCCGGGGCCACCCCGGCCCACTGGAGGATCTTCGCGGTCGCGAGGGCCTTCTCGCCGTCCAGGAGCTTGGCCACGTTGGCCCCGTGGTTGGCGCCCGGGGCGGTCATCACGTAGCTGTCGCGCGCCCCGTAGCCGAGGTGGAACGGCTCGGCGCCCCACGGGTCGTTCTGCCCGTAGACGAAGAGCATCTGGTTGGCGTTGTTGCGCACCCAGGTGTCGACGTCCTTCATGGCTCCCGGCTGGAAGGTCATGGGGATGTCGCGGGGCACGAAGTTGCGCGGCGGCTGGTAGCCGTAGCGGCTCAGGCCCGCCAGGTGCGGCTGCTTGATGTCCGGGGAGCCGAGCTGGGTCCCGGCCTGGTAGTAGTACGGCGTGTACGTCTCCAGGCCCTGGTCGGCGTAGGCGGAGAAGCCGGAGATCGCGTCGACCGTGTCCCAGATCTCCTGGTCGGTGGCGGTGGCGGCGGTCGGGATGGCGGCGCAGTCCGCGAGCAGGCTGTACTGCCAGAAGGCCCACACGTAGTCGAGCACGACGGCCTCGTAGGCCTTGTCGAGGTCGCCGACGGTGGTGAAGGTCCAGCCGTTCTCGGCGGCCGCGACCGCGTACTTGGCCTCCAGCGGCTCACGCCGTACGAGGGCCTCGCGCTGGACCGCGTTCAGCTTGTCACGGCACTCCTTGGTGCCGACCTTGGCGAAGAACCGGTCGTAGGCCGAGTCCTCCTTGTTGACGACGTCGTTGGGGGCGACGTACGCGACGACGCCGTCCATGTCGCGCGGGTAGAAGCGCTCGTAGTACGTCGCCGTCATGCCGCCCTTGCTGCCGCCCGTGGCCAGCCAGTTCTTCGAGTAGATCTTCTTCAGGGCGCCGAAGATGCGGTGCTGGTCGCTGGCGGCCTGCCAGATGTCCAGGTTCGCCCAGTTGGCGGGGTCGGGGCGGGACGGCGTGAAGAATCGATACTCCAGCGACACCTGGTTGCCGTCGACGATGGTCGTCGGCTCACTGCGGCGCGGGCTGGTGTTGACGTTGTAGCCGGAGGTGAAGAACACCGTGGGCCGGGAGACGTCCTTGTGTAGAAGGGTCAGGCGCTGCTTGAAGGTGCCCTTCCACGGCTGCCGGTGGTCGACCGGCTGCTCGTAGTTCAGTACGAAGAAGCGGTAGCCGGGGTACGGCTTCTCCTCTATCAGGCTCATCCCCGGGATGCCGAGGATCTGGTCCTTGATGTCCGTGGCGGCCGCCGGCTGCGCGGCGGTGGCCGCTTGTGCCGTGAAGCCGGCCGCGCCCATGGTGCCGATCAGCACCACGAGCGACAGCAGCCATCCGAGCGTCTTGCGCATTCACACTCCCCTTGAGTTCACTTCGGTCGCCGTGAACCTAGCGGGGTCAACACGCTGCTGAACAGACCTAGTTGGGTCGCTCCATCAACACAGGATCCAGCCGGAATCGGCAGATCCGGCCCCCACGCTCCCCTTTACATACACGCAGCGGTTGATCGCGCCCACGGTGACAGGACCGGCATAGCGGGTGAATCGCCCGATATCGCGGACCGGAACTCCGCCGCGCGGCTGAATGCTCACCGCCATCGGACGCCGCTCCCCGGGAACGCGGGCCACGGTCATCGCGCAGGCCTGGGTGCGGCTCTTGTACACGCGCACCTCACCCGTGTCGAACGGCAGCGTCCGGGCCAGCCGGCCCCCGCAGCCGGCGCCGGCCGACTGCGCCCCCTGCGCGGTCCCGGTCCGTGCGGTCTGCGTCCCCTGGGCCGCATGCGCGGGCGGCGCCGCGAACAGTCCGCCGACGCAGAGCCACAGCGCCGCCGCGAACACCCCCAGGGGCGCGGCCCGTCGGCCGCACCTCCTCCACCCCTCCAGCACCCTGTCCCCCGATCGGTCGTACGTACAACGTGTGCACGCACGTACGACGCCCGGGCCTCCCGGAAGGTTGCGGTGGACAAGGGAGTCGGCAAGGGCCCGTCCCGCCGGACCCTCGTACGAGTGCATCCACCGCTCCCGGCGGAAGAGCGTGGGTTCGGGGCCGCGCCGGACCCTACGCTGGGTGACTCGATCACCACTTGCCGTAGCCGCGAAAGGCACTGCCATGGACACCGACCTGCTCGACCGCAAGCTGGAGCGCTCCTTCAACCGCCTCGACGCGGACGGGAGCGGCGTCATCGACGCCACCGACATCATCGCGCTGGGGTCCCGGCTGCTGACGGCCCTGAACGAGCCCGACGACTCCCCCAAGGCGGAGGCGGTGATGAACGGGCTCACCGACTTCTGGCAGGACCTGTTCACCGAGCTGGACGGCAACCGGGACGGCAAGGTCACGCCGGAGGAGTACAAGCTGGGCATGACGCGGCTGTACGCACGGGGCGGGGACGCCTACGACCGCTCCTTCCGGCCGATGATGAAGGCGCTCCTGACGATCGTCGACACCGACGGCGACGGCCGCATCAGCCCGGAGGAGTTCCACCGGGCGCAGGAGGCCTTCGACACGGAGGTGAGCCCCGCCGACGCCGAGGCGCTGTTCCGGCGGTTCGACGCGAACGGGGACGGCACGCTGACCGTGGACGAGCTCCTCGCCGCCCTCCGCGGGTACTACACGGGCACCGACGCGGACGCCCCGGGCAACCTGCTCTTCGGCGAGCTCTGAGCCGCTGACCGGGGCCGGGAGGGGCCGGGCGGGCCGGGGTGCCGGCCGCCGGCCCCGCAGGGCTCACGCCGCGGCGGCGGGCTCGTCCTCCCCGACGAAGGTGCGCCACAGCTCGGCGTAGCGGCCGCCGCGCGCCAGGAGTTCGGCGTGCGTGCCGTCCTCCACGACCCGGCCGCGGTCCATGACCACGACCCGGTCGGCGCGGGCCGCGGTGGTCAGCCGGTGGGCGACCACGAGGGTGGTGCGCTTGCCGGCGAGCCGGTCGGTGGCCTGGTTGACCTGGGCCTCGGTGGCCAGGTCGAGGGCGGCGGTGGCCTCGTCGAGCAGCAGCACGTCCGGGTCGACGAGCTCGGCGCGGGCCAGCGCGATCAGCTGGCGCTGGCCGGCGGAGAGGTTGCGGCCGCGCTCGGCGACGGCGTGCAGGTAGCCGCCGTCGAGGGTGGCGATCATGTCGTGGGCGCCGACCGCGCGGGCGGCGGCCTCCACCTCGGCGTCGCCCGCCCCGGGCCGCCCGTAGGCGATGGCGTCGCGGACGGTCCCCGGGAAGAGGTAGGGCTCCTGCGGGACGACGCCCAGGCGGTGGCGGTACGCCGTCAGGTCCAGCTCCCGCAGATCGGCGCCGTCGGCGGTGATCCGGCCGGAGGTCGGGTCGTAGAACCGGGCGACCATCTTGACCAGCGTGGACTTCCCGGCTCCGGTCTCGCCGACGAAGGCGACGGTCTGGCCGGCGGGTATCCGCAGGCTTATTCCGGCCAGCGCCTCACTCTTCTCGCCCCGCTCCTCGGCGGTCCCGTACTGGAAGCGGACGTCCTCGAAGGCGATCTCCCCGCGCAGCTCCCGCACCTCGACGGGATCGGCCGCACGCGGGGTGGTGGTCGGCTCGCGCAGCAGCCCCTGGATGCGGCCGAGGGAGACGGTGGCCTGCTGGTAGCCGTCGAACACCTGGGAGAGCTGCTGGACGGGGGCGAAGAACAGGTCGATGTAGAGCAGGTAGGCGACCAGCGCGCCGGTGGTGAGCGTCCCGGCCTCCACCCGGCCCGCGCCGACGATCAGCACGGCGGCGGCGGCGCCCGAGGACAGCAGCTGGACGAAGGGGAAGTAGACGGATATCAGCCACTGGCCGCGGACCCGGGCGGCCCGGTACGAGTCGCTGCGCTCCGCGAAGCGGACGGCTCCGGACCGCTCGCGGCGGAAGGCCTGGACGATGCGGAGCCCGGCGACGGACTCCTGGAGGTCGGCGTTGACCAGGCTGACCCGGTCGCGGGCGAGCTCGTACGCGGCGACCGACTTGCGGCGGAAGACGATCGTGCCGACCACCAGCAGGGGCAGGGTGGCGAAGACGATCAGCGCGAGCTCGACGTCGAGGACGAGCAGGGCGACCAGGATGCCGAAGAAGGTGAAGACGGAGACGACGGCGGTGACGAGCCCGGTCTGCAGGAAGCTGGACAGGGCGTCCACGTCGGTGGTCATCCGGGTCATGATCTTGCCGGTCAGCTCGCGCTCGTAGAAGTCGAGACCGAGGCGCTGGAGCTGGGCGAAGATCTTGACGCGCAGCGCGTACAGCACGCGCTCGCCGGTGCGGCCCGTCATCCGGGTCTCCGCGAACTGCGCGGCCCACTGCGCGACGACCACGGCGAGGGCGAGCCCCGCGGCCACCCAGACGGCGCCGAGCGCGGCCTGCTCCACGCCCTGGTCGATGCCGTGCCGGATCAGGATGGGCAGCAGCAGCCCGGAGCCCGCGTCGACGGCGACGAGGCCGAGGCTGATGGCGAGCGGCGCCCAGAACCCGCGGAGCAGGCGGCGCAGGCCGTAGCTCTCCTCGGCGGCCGCGGCCCGGGTCTCGTCCACGTCGGGGGCGTCGTCGGCGGGCGGCAGCGCGGCCACCTGCGCGAGGAGTTCGGGGGTGGCCCCCGGCATACCGGCGGCGGCGGCGCTGTCGGACTCCTCCTGCTCCTCCTGGCGCTGCCAGAGCTCGGGGGTGATCCCGCCCGCGACCCGGCGCTTGGCGTTGACCGGCTCGGAGTCGATCTCGGCTTCGAGCTCGATGTCCCGCTCGATGTCGCGCTCGAACTCGGCCATCGCGGCCGCGGCGTCGGGGGTGCGCGGCGAGGCGGCCCCGAGGGCGTCCGGGTCGGTGAGCAGCCGCCGGTACAGGGGGGACCTGCGCTCCAGCTCCTCGTGCGTGCCGATGTCGGCGAGCCGGCCGTGTTCGAGTACGGCGATCCGGTCGGCGAGCGCGAGGGTGGAGCGGCGGTGGGCGATGAGGAGGGTGGTGCGGCCGGCCATGACGGCCCGCAGCGCCTCGTGGATCTCGTGCTCGACGCGGGCGTCGACGGCGGAGGTGGCGTCGTCGAGGAGGAGCAGGCGCGGGTCGGTGAGGATGGCGCGGGCGAGGGCGATGCGCTGGCGCTGGCCGCCGGAGAGGGTGAGCCCCTGCTCGCCGACCTTGGTGTCGTACCCGGCGGGCAGGGCCTCGATGAAGCCTTCCGCCTGCGCGGCCCGGGCGGCGGCGCGTATCTGCTCGTCGGTGGCGCCCGGGTGCCCGTAGGCGAGGTTGGCGCGGATGGTGTCGGAGAAGAGGAAGGAGTCCTCGGGCACCAGCCCGATGGCGTCGCGCAGGGAGGCGTAGGTCAGCTCGCGGACGTCGTGGCCGCCGACGCGGACGGCGCCGTGGTCGACGTCGTAGAAGCGGGGCAGGAGCAGCGAGAGGGTGGACTTGCCGCTGCCGGAGGAGCCGACGACGGCGACGGTCTCCCCCTCCGCGAGGGAGAGCGAGAACCCGTCGAGGACGGGCCGCTCGGGGTCGTATCCGAAGCGGACGCCGTCGAAGTCGACGGTGGCGGGCACGTCGGCGGGCAGCTCGTGCGCGCCCTCCTGGATGACCGGCTCGGTGTCGATGAGCTCGAAGACGCGTTCGACGCCGGCGCGGGCCTGCTGGCCGACCGTGAGGACCATGGCGAGCATGCGGACGGGGCCGACGAGCTGGGCGAGGTAGGTGGAGAAGGCGACGAACGTACCCAGCGTCACCTGCCCCTTGGTGGCCATCCAGCCGCCGAGGGCGAGCATGGCGACCTGCCCGAGGGCGGGCACGGCCTGGAGGGCGGGGGTGTAGCGCGAGTTGAGCCGGATGGTCCGCATCCGGCCGGCGAAGAGCCCGCGGCCGGCGGTGCGCAGCTTGGCGGTCTCCTGCTCCTCCTGCCCGAAGCCCTTGACGACGCGGACGCCGGTCACGGCGCCGTCGACGACGGTCGCGACGGCGGCGGCCTGGCCCTGGGCGTACCAGGTGGCGGGGAAGAGCTTCCTGCGGCTGCGCTTGGCGATGAACCAGAGGGCGGGGGCCATCAGCAGGGCGACGAGGGTCAGCAGCGGGGACAGCGCCAGCATGATCCCGAGGGATATCCCGAAGAGCAGGAAGTTCCCGATGGTCATGGGCAGCATGAACAGCAGCCCCTGGATCAGCTGCAGGTCACTGGTCGCCCGCCCGACGACCTGCCCGGTGGACAGCTCGTCCTGCCGCCGCCCGTCGAGGCGGGTGATGGAGTCGTACATGTCGGTGCGCAGGTCGTGCTGGACGTCGAGGGCGAGCCGCCCGCCGTAGTACCTGCGTATGTAGGTCAGCACGTAGACGAGGACGGCGGCGCCTATGAGCAGGCCCGCCCAGGGCCCCATCGGCTTGGTCTTCTCCCCGATGACGTCGTCGAGGATGACCTTGGTGACCAGCGGCACGAGCGCCATGACGGCCATGCCGGCCAGCGAGGACCCGAGCGCGAGCAGCACATTGACCTTGTACCGCCAGGTGTAGGCGGCGAGCCTCCTGCCCCAGCCCTGTTTTTCCCCTGCCGCCGTCTCTGCCGCCGCCACGTGGTGCCTCCCCGTTCGTCCTGTCCTGCCGGAAGCGCCAACGCCCCGACCGGCGGATTTCATCCCGCCGCAACAATTCGAACGTGTACGCAGGGCGCCTCCGGCGCACGCGGGGAGCGGCCGATAGTGGCAGTCGGCGGGGCCGGCCGGGCGGCACGGCCCCGGGTGCGGGTGCGGGTCCGGGGGCCACGGGCGGGGGCGGGGCCGCCCCCTCGGCTCACGGGCTGGGCAGGGGCTTCACCACGGGGGGCTTCTCCAGGGGCTTGTTCTCGCAGCCGAGGGCTTCGGTGACGCGGCGGGTCATGAGGTAGGTGAGGGTCATCCGCCGGTCCTTACCCGCCTGGTCCACCACAGCCGCCCCGGTGGCCGGCAGGAATGAGAAATAGGCGTCCGCCGAGAACCACACGTTCCGCGACTGCGCTCCGAGCTCACCAGGCAGATCGCACTGGACGAGCAGCGTGGAGTTGGACTCGTTGGTGACACCGCTTGCGCCGTTCAGTTCGTAGGACACGCCATTGGAAGGGAGCCCGGGAGGTACCCGAGGGGACCAGCCGAAGGAGAAGGTCGCACTGACGGCGCGATGCTCGTCTTCCACCCCGTAGCGGCATGCGGCGTTGAAGTACGAATGCTTGCCCGGCCGCATGCCCGGCAATGCCCGTTTCACCTTGTCCACCAGCTCGCTCGTGGACTTGAACGCCTTCGTCTCGAAGTCCTCGGTAGCGAGGATCTCCCGGATGAGCGCGTCTTCCTCCGAGGAAGCGCTGATCCCACACGGGTTCACAGCCTTCGCTTCGGAGCCGCCCGAGGTGCACGATGCCAGGGCCAGCACGCAGACCAGTGCGGCCGCCGACAGCTTGATGGTCTTGAGCACGTCAGGACCGGAGGTGCGAGCGGGCGGCGTCCCGTCCGGTCGTGTAGCCGGTGTTCGACATGTCCTTGGCATGGTCGAAGCCGGGGTTGTCGCTGATCTGCCGTTCCTTCCCCCAGGCATCGAAGAGCTGATTGGTGCTCTCCATACCGGCCGCGTAGTTGTTGCTGGAGTCCTTCTTTCCTTGGCTCTCGGCCTCATCCTTGACGCCCTCCACCCAGTCGTACTTGACGGTGTCGATCAGCGAGCCTCCGAGCGTGCCCACGACCGGGATCTCGCCGATGAGACCGTTCACGCCGGCGGCCGAGTATTCGGCCGTGCCTTCCGCCCACTTGACCTTGTCGTCTTCCTTGTCCTTGTAGACATCGGCGCCGATGGCGTTGAGCGCACCGGTCGCCGCGCCGATGTCGTGTGCGCGGTTGTCCCAGTCCGCGTTCACTCCGTCGCCCTTCTGCGGGCCGGCGGTGGCCAGCAGGTCGGCCGAGTACCCCCGCTCCGCCTCGACCATCAGGGCGTAGGCCGGGCCGTCGTCCGCGATGCCGCGCATCACGCGGACCAGGCTGCCCTGGCCGACCGCGATCTGGGACTTGTCGCCCGAGCCGTGGATGGAGTCGCTGCCCTTGATGCCGCCCAGGTCGGAGTTCTGGCCGCCGAGGATCTCGTGCGTGTCGCCGACGTAGTCGACCAGCGCCTTCGCCATCGGCTGGCGGATGTTCTCCAGATCCTCCGGGAACTTGTCGCCGTCCATCTCGCCGTCCAGCAGGCGGATGGCGTTGTGCATCACCCGGGCCTGGCCCTCGGTGTGCGGACCCGGCTCGCCCAGCTTCTCGCCGTCCACGTGACCCGTGGCCGCGGCCTGGATGGCCGCGCCCAGGCCGCCGGCCTTGTTCGGGTTCTCCATGTCCAGGGGCGGGCCGTAGCC
Source organism: Streptomyces sp. NPDC059989 (assembly GCF_042736975.1). NCBI lineage: Bacteria > Bacillati > Actinomycetota > Actinomycetes > Kitasatosporales > Streptomycetaceae > Streptomyces > Streptomyces sp. NPDC059989. The sequence continues at coordinate 128,733 of NZ_JBHWUO010000011.1, read as the reverse complement.
GCCCGAGAGCCACTCGTCCTGCCAGTCCCGGTCGGTGAGCATGTAGTCGAGGTGGTTGTTCTTGTTGCCGGGCGCCTCGGGGTCGAGGAAGAACTCGGCCGAGGCCGGGTCTTTGGCCATGATGCCGAGCAGGCCGTCCAGTGGGTCGGCGACCAGGTTCGGGCGGGCCGCGTCGTACGCGTGGTTGTACATGTACGGCTTCGACTTCTCGGCCTCGATCATGCCGTCGCCGATGTCGTTGAGGAACTGCTTGCCGTAGCCGTCCCCGTTGCCCATCAGGGTCACGAGGGCCTGGTACCCGTACATCGGCCGCGCGCCCTTGGCGATGTTGTCGTCGCCCAGCTCCTTGAGCCCGTTGACGAAGGGCTTGTAGGCGTAGCTCTCCGGGTCCTTGGTGCCCGAGGCGATCGTCCCGGCGAGGCCGGAGCTGATCGATTCGTAGAGCTTCTTGTCGCCGGCCGACACACCGCGGTCGTTGGAGGCCAGGTTCATCTGGTCGGCCAGCAGCAGGGTGTCCTTCGGGCCCAGCGAGTTCAGGTACGCCTCGCTGAAGTGCTTGTCCCCGGAGTTCTGCTTCAGGAGGTCGTTGTAGTGCTGCAGTTCCTCAGGAGAGGCCTTGCCGTCACGGATCTTCTGGGTGAGCGCGAGCGCCTCAACGGCCTCGACGTCGTTGACCGGCTTGGAGTTGAAGCCGAACATCGAGGTGCCGTCGGCCCCCGAGGCGTTCAGCAGGGCCGTTTTGACGTCCGCGTCGAATTCCGTGATCGCCTTGACCGTGTCCGCGATCCGGCTCGTCCAGGACCGCTCGACCTCCGGGAGGTCGGGATCGTGGCGGATCGCGTTCGCGGAGGCCGGGTCGCACTTGCTGAAGTCGTAGCTGGCGATGCCGGCGTCCGAGACCTTCATGCCGGCGGTGACGGCGTCCGCGACGGCGGAGGTCACCTTGCCCTTGAGCTCCGTGAACCGGGCGAAGGCGTCACGGAGCAGCGACTCCATGGCCAGGGCCTCCGTCTGGGCCGCGTCGAACTCGTTGCGCGTGATGGTGGAGTTGTTGGCGGACACGTTGGCGCTGCTGCCCTGCCAGCCGTTGCCCTTGGAGACGCTCTGCACCTCCTTCTCGTACACGTCCTCCATCGTCTTGAACTGCGTTGCCATCGACTTCCAGCCGTCCGCGGCCGTGGTGAGCGCGGACAGGTCCGTGGTCATGACCTCGTGGTAATTCGGCATGTCTCCCCCGCTCCCTTAGAGTCCCGCGACCTTGGACGACTGGACCGGCTGGAAGCTCTGGCCCGTCAGCTGGTCGTTTCCGGTGAACAGGTTCGACGCGCCGCGCAGTGCCGTCTTCTCCGAGTTCAGCCGTCCCATCAGGCGCTTCACCTGGTCGTCCCAGTGCGTGTGCGCCTTCGTGAGTCCTGCCGCCGTCTCCCAGCCGGTGAAGGCCTTGACGGCGTTCTTCGTCGGCTCGTCGGCCGCGTCCGCGGCCTTCGTCGTACCGGGCTGCAGGACGTTCTCGATGGTGTTGGCCGCCTTCTTCTTCTCGGGCGGGGCCGTCGCGAAGACGCCCGGCCCGGTGCCCGGCGCCGAGGAGCCGCCTTGGTCGGCGGGGAGCTGGTTCAGTCGCATCTGCGGCGACGGACCCTCGACCGTGGCCTGCTTCTGACTGGCCCACTCCTGCTCGAACGACACTGCTCCCCCTCGTACTCCGCCCCGAACCTGATCACAGCCACCCTAACCAGCCGCGTTCATGTCACTGACCGTGTGTTGGGGCGAACATGTGAAGGTTGGCCGCCAGGACCAGTACGGAGGGGCCCGGCTGGGCAAGGGATTTGGCGAGGTCCTCGCGGAGGGTGGCCGGGGTGGTGGTGGCGGCCGGGACGCCGAAGGACTGCGCCAGCGCCACGAAGTCGGGGCAGAGCAGGTCCGTACCGGTCTCGGTGCCGTACGCGCGCAGGATGCCGTAGCCGCCGTCGTCCACGATCAGCCAGGTGACGTCCAGGTCGTGCTGCCGGGCCGTGGCCAGTTCCGCGAGGGAGTACATCGCGCCGCCGTCGCCGGAGACGGCCAGGACCGGGGTGCCGGGCTCGGCCACGCAGGCGCCTAGGGCCGCCGGGAAGGCGTAGCCGAGGCCGCCCGCGCCCTGGGCCGAGTGCATGGTGTTGGGGTGCTTCGCGTCGAAGGCCGACCACGCCCAGTAGGACAGGATCGTCATGTCCCAGAAGGACGGGGAGCGTGCGGGGAGGGCCGCACGGATCGAGGTCAGGAGCTGCTGCTCCAGGGCCAGGTTCTGGGAGGCGAGGCGGTCCTCGATGGCGGCGAGGAGCAGGCGGACGCGCTCGGGGGCCTGCGGGTCCTCGCGTTCCGAGACCGTCTCCAGCAGGGCCTGGAGGGCGAGGCGGGCGTCCGCGTGGATGCCCAGGGCCGAGTGGTTGGACTCCAGCTTGCCGAGGTCCGCCTCGATCTGGACGACCCGGCCGGTCGGGAAGAACGTGTGGTAGTTGGAGCTGAGTTCGCCCAGGCCCGAGCCGACCACCAGCAGGACGTCCGCGTCCTCCAGGAAGCCCGTCATGTGGCGGTCCTCCAGCCAGGACTGGAGGGAGAGCGGGTGGGTCCAGGGGAAGGCGCCCTTGCCGCCGAAGGTGGTGACCACCGGGGCGCTCAGGCGCTCCGCCAGCTGCTTCAGCTTGCCCGCCGCGTCCGAGCGGATGACTCCGCCGCCCGCGATGATCACCGGGCGGGCGGCGGAGGACAGCCAGTGGGCCGCCACCGCCGTCAGCTCCGGGCGCGGGGCGAGCTCGTGCGGGGTCGCGTCCATGCCCGTGACCTGCGGGATGAAGGTCTCGGCGCGGATCACGTCCTCCGGGATCTCCACCCAGACCGGGCCGTGCGGCACGGTGAGGGCCGACTCCCAGGCCTCGGCGACCACCGAGGGGATCTGGGAGGGGGTGCGGGCCACGTGGACGGACTTGACCACGTCCCGGAAGGAGGCGGACTGGTCGCGCAGCTCGTGCAGGTGACCGCGGCGGCCGCCGCCCAGGCCCACCACCGGGACCTGGGAGGAGATGGCCAGGACGGGGGCGGATGCCGCGGCCGCCTCCTGCAGGGCCGGCAGGGCCGTCAGGGCGCCCGGTCCCGTCGACAGCAGCAGGGGCGTGGCCTCGCCGGTGAGGCGGCCGTACGCGTCCGCCGCGAAGCCCGCGTTGTTCTCCACCCGGAGGGTGACGAGGCGCAGGTCCGAGCGGCCGACCGCGTCGAAGATGCCGAGCGCGTGCTGGCCGGGCAGCCCGAAGACGGTGGTGGCGCCGAGTGAGCGCAGCGTTTCCACGACCAGGTCCCCGCCCGTCCGCCCCGGCGGTGGCGCCAGTGCGGCCGCCGTCTGGGCTTCGGTGGGACGGAGTACCAGGTCGTGGTCGTGCGTCACGGTGCTTAGATGCCCTTCGCCTTCGCCGCAGCGATCTGACGGCTCATGATCGTGGTGAGCTCGTACGCGGTGTGCGAGGCCGCGACCGAGGTGATCTCGGCGTGATCGTACGCCGGGGCGACCTCGACGACGTCGGCGGAAACGAGGTTGCAGGAGGACAGGCCGCGGATGATCTCCAGCAGCTCGCGGGAGGTCATGCCGCCCGCCTCCGGGGTGCCGGTGCCGGGCGCGTGCGCCGGGTCCAGCACGTCGATGTCGATGGAGATGTACAGCGGGCGGTCGCCGATGCGCTGGCGCAGCTGGTCCGCGACCTCGTCGGCGCCGCGCCGGTAGACGTCCGCAGAGGTGACGATGCCGAAGCCCATCTTGGCGTCGTCGTCCAGGTCCTGCTTGCCGTACAGCGGGCCGCGGGTACCGACGTGGGACAGCGCTTCGGTGTCGAGGATGCCCTCCTCGACGGCGCGGCGGAACGGGGTGCCGTGCGTGTACTCGGCGCCGAAGTACGTGTCCCAGGTGTCCAGGTGCGCGTCGAAGTGGAGGAGGGCGACCGGGCCGTGCTTCTTGGCGACGGAACGCAGCAGGGGCAGGGCGATGGTGTGGTCGCCGCCGAGGGTCATCAGGCGGGAGCCGGCGCCGAGCAGCTCGTCGGCCGCGGCCTCGACCGTCTCCACGGCCTCGTTGATGTTGAACGGGTTGACGGCGATGTCACCGGCGTCCGCGACCTGGGCGAGGGCGAAGGGGGAGGCGTCCTGGGCCGGGTTGTACGGGCGCAGCAGGCGCGAGGCCTCGCGGATGGCGTTGCCGCCGAAGCGGGCGCCGGGGCGGTAGGAGACGCCGGAGTCGAAGGGCACACCGACGACGGCGACGTCGGCGGAACCGACCTCGTCGAGGCGCGGCAGGCGGGCGAAGGTCGCAGGGCCCGCGTAGCGCGGGATGCGGGAGGAGTCGACGGGGCCGCGCGGCTGCGTGCTCATGGGGGGTGCCCTTCTGGAGGTACTGCGGGTTCCTACTGGTGCGGTGTTTCGAGCGTAAGCCGACACCTCCGGGCCGCGAAGTGTACGTTTTATCCACAGAGCATCCCCTGATGTGTACGGAGTATCCATGGAGGCCCCGCCCACCCCGCCGGTCGCCCTCGGCGCGCTGCTCGCCGACCGGGAGCTGGGCCTGCGGCACCTGGCGGGGGCCGCCGAGGCGGAGGTGCACGGGGTGCACGCCTCCGAGATGGCGGATCCGTCGCCGTACCTGCTGGGCGGGGAGCTGCTGCTGACGGCGGGCGCGGACCTCGCGGGGGCGGACCTCGCGCAGGCGGACCTCGCGGGCGCGGACGCGGGCGCGGGCCACGGCGGAAGCGGGGGCCCGGGGCCGGCGCGGGACGGGACGGACCCCGGGGAGTACGTCGCCCGGCTGGTGCGGGCGGGGGTGGCCGCGGTCGGGTTCGGGGTGACCCCGGTGCACGAGACCGTGCCGGAGGCCTTGGTGGACGCCTGCGACCGCCACGGGCTGCCCCTGGTGGAGGTGCCGCCCGGAACCCCCTTCACGGCGGTTGCCCGGACGGTGTGGCGGCTGATGGCGGAGGCCCGGACCCGGGAGCTCCGCCGGGTGACCGAGGCCCAGCAGTCGCTGGCTGCCGCGGCCGGCCGGCCGGACCCGGTCGCGGCCGTACTCTCCCGCCTGGCGGGGAGCCTGGGCGGCTGGGCGGGCCTGCTCGCACCGGAACCGTCTCCGCCCGCCGAACCGGGCCGCGCCGGTACGGCCCGTACGGCCCCCGGCGCACCCCGCCCCGCCATCGCCGCCGCCATCGCCGCCGCCGGGGCCGAGCCGGGGGTGGAGCTTCGGGGCGCCCTGGAGGCGCTCGCACAGCGCGTGGCGCCCGGTTCCGCGGCGACCGCCACCGACACCTTGGCCGGGACCAACCTGGCCGCCTACGCGGTGGGCGGGGGCCGGGTGCTCGCCCTCGCCACCCCGGCCCGGGCCCCCGGCGACCACACCATCGCCTCCGCCGCCGCCGTGCTGCTCACCCTGCTCACCGCGAGCCGCCCCGCCGGGACGGAGGCGGCCGCCCTCACCCGGCTGCTGCTCGACGGCGATCCGGCCGGGGCCCTCGCCCCCGGGCCCTGGTACGCCGTGCACGCCCGGGGCGCCGGCGACCCGCAGGCCCTCGCCGGCGCGCTGGGCACCGTACTGCTGGACCCGCGCGGGCCGGTCGTACGGCTGCTCACCGACCGGGAGCCCGGGGCGCAGCCCGGCTGGCGGCTGGGGGTGAGCGCCGCGGCCGCGCCCGAGGCCCTGGCCGGCGCCGACGCGCAGGCCGGGCGGGCCCTGGAGCGGGCCGAGGCGGCCCGTACCCCGCTCGCCCGGCACCGGGACCCCGGCTTCGCGGGCCTGGTCGGCGAGGCCGAGGCCCGCGCCCACGCCGAGGCCCTGCTCGGCCCGCTCTCCCCCGCCCTCCGGGAGACCCTGCGCGCCTGGCTGGCCCACCACGGCAGCTGGGACCGCAGCGCCGCCGCGCTCGGCGTCCACCGCAACACCGTCCGCCAGCGCATCGCCCGGGCCGCCGGCCTGCTGGGCGCCGACCTGGACGACCCGGACACCCGGATGGACCTGTGGTTCGCGCTGCGCCGGCTGCCCTAGTGCTGTGGCCGGGAAGGTTTGCCGGGTCGCGGTGTCCGGTGCGGTGCATCGCAAGGCGGAGGACCGCGCCTCGTACTGGACGTACTTGCGTGGTCCGACAACGCGGCGAGGTGCCGTGCCGGGCACCGCGACCCGGTGAACCTTTCCGGTCACAGCACTAGCGCTGAGCTCTGGGCGCTAGGGGTTGGTCGTCACCTCGAAGCCGGCGCCGAAGACGTCGGCGGGGTCCGCCTCGTCGCGGGCGCGCAGGTCGGCCAGGATGTTCGCCGAGCTGGTGTACACGTACAGGGGGTACGAGATGATCATGCCCTTGGTGATGCCCGCCCAGGGCCCCTGGGCCTGGAAGCCGTTGGCTTCGGAGGGGTAGGCCGAACCCGGCACGTGCCAGATGGTGGGTCCGCCCGAGTCACCCGCCTTGTGCTGGGGGTGGGCCTGGTAGACGCCCCGGTCGTTGTTGGTGATCCGGCCGTACCAGACGCCCAGCTGACCGGAGACCACCAGCTCGTTGTTGTTGAACCAGGCCGCGCCGAGCAGCCGCTCGCTGTTCAGCGCGGGGCTGAGGGCGTTGGGGCTGGGCGTCCCGCCGGGCACCTCCAGCACCCCGGTCTGCTTCAGGTGCGGCCCCTGGGAGGAGGGCGTCACGCTCGGCACCAGCTCGATGACCATGTAGTCCTTGGTGAGGTGTCCCGTCATGGAACCCTCCGGGTCCTTGAACCAGCGGACGTACCCGATGGGCCCGTAGCCGATGTCCTGCCGGTGGTAGACGGGGGCGATGTCCTCGCGGATCTCGCGGTCGGCGTAGGCGGGGTCGTTGAGGCAGTGCCCGGCCGAGATGGCGATCTTCCGACCGTAGTCGTCGTTGCCGACGGCCCCGATGGTGCAGAAGGCGTCGGGCCGGGCGGGGTCGAAGGCGATCTGCATCGCGTTGTGGACGCGCTTCTCCTGCCGGGGCTCCTGCTCCGCGGCGTGGACCGTGCCCGCGCCGAGCGCCGTGGTGACCGCCATGGCGGCCGCAAGGCCTGACAGCCTCCTGAACAACGTCCTCCTGAGCATGCGGGTTCCTGTTCTGTCGGGACGAGGGCCGGAGGAACGAGTCAAGCTGGGGACGGGTGGCTTCAGAAGGGGGTATCCGGCCAGTCGCCATTGGCCGGGTCGCCCTGCGGACGGGCCGCCTGCGGGCCGGGCGCAGAAAGGTTTCCGGGGGTGCGTCACACGCCCTGGACAGCCGGAGTAACTGCCGGGTAACTTAGCTATGAGCAAGCGCTTAGGCATAGACTGGCGGACCAGGGATCAAGGAGGCGGCTCGTGCGCCGTACCGTATTCAACGAGGACCACGAGGCGTTCCGGGAGACCATCCGCGCCTTCATCGAGGCCGAGGTCGTCCCCGTCTACGACGAGTGGTTCGCCGCCGGCCAGGCGCCGCGCGAGTTCTACTACAAGCTCGGCGAGCTGGGCATCTTCGGGATCAACGTCCCCGAGGAGTTCGGCGGCGCGGGCCTGGACACGCACAAGTTCGAGGCCGTCCTCTACGAAGAGACCTCGCGCGCGGGCGTGAACTTCGGCGGCTCCGGCGTGCACGTGCTGCTCGCCCTGCCCTACATCAAGATGCTGGCCGACGACGAGCAGAAGAAGCGCTTCCTGCCGAAGTTCGTCTCCGGTGAGGAGATGTGGGCGCTGGCGATGACCGAGCCGGGCACCGGCTCCGACGTCGCGGGCATGAAGACCACCGCCAAGCTCTCCGAGGACGGCACCCACTACGTCCTCAACGGCGCCAAGACCTTCATCACCGGTGGCGTGCACGCCGACCGCGTGATCGTCTGCGCCCGCACCTCCGCCCCGAGCGCCGAGGACCGCCGCTTCGGCATCTCCCTCTTCGCCGTGGACACCAAGTCCGAGGGCTACTCGATCGGCCGCAAGCTGGACAAGCTCGGCCTGCGCACCTCCGACACCGCCGAGCTGGCGTTCGTCGACGTGAAGGTGCCGGTCGAGGACCTGCTCGGCGAGGAGAACAAGGGCTTCTACTACCTCGGCGCCAACCTGCCCTCGGAGCGCTGGGGCATCGCCTTCGGCGCGTACGCGCAGGCCAAGGCCGCCATCCGGTTCGCCCAGCAGTACGTGACGGAGCGCACCGTCTTCGGCAAGCCGGTCGCGCACTTCCAGAACACCAAGTTCGAACTGGCCGCCTGCCAGGCCGAGGTGGACGCCGCCGAGGCCGTCGCCGACCGCGCCCTGGAGGCCCTGGACGCCGGCGAGCTGACCGCCGCCGAGGCCGCCTCCGCGAAGCTCTTCAACACCGAGGTCGCGCACCGCGTGATCGACAAGTGCCTCCAGCTGCACGGCGGCTACGGCTACATGAACGAGTACCCGATCGCCCGTCTGTACGCCGACAACCGCGTGAACCGCATCTACGGCGGCACCAGCGAGGTCATGAAGTCGATCATCGCCAAGTCCATGGGCCTGTAAGTCCGTTAAGGCACTTACCCTTCCCCCATGAACGAGGCACTGACGTCGCTCCTCGATCTGCTCGACCTGGAGCAGATCGAGGAGAACATCTTCCGCGGTACCAGCCGGCCTTCCCTGGTACCGCGCGTCTTCGGCGGTCAGGTCGCGGCCCAGGCGCTGGTCGCGGCCGGCCGGACCGTTCCCTCGGACCGCACCGCGCACTCGCTGCACTCGTACTTCCTGCGCACCGGGGACACGAGCGCGCCGATCGTCTACTCGGTGGACCGGATCCGCGACGGGCGCTCCTTCACCACGCGCCGGGTCGTCGCCGTCCAGCACGGCCAGCCGATCTTCCACCTCTCCGCGTCCTTCCAGAAGTACGAGGAAGGCCTCGACCACCAGGTCGCGATGCCGTCGGCCCCGGACCCGGAGTCCCTGCCCACGGCGGCCGAGTCCCTGCCCGCGTACCGGGAGATCTTCCGCGACCCGGGCACGGTGGAGCGGCTGATCGAGACGCGCGAGGCGGTGGACCTGCGGTACGCCACGACCCCGCCCTGGGGCAGCGTCGGCGAGCCGGTGGAACCGCGCTCGCAGGTGTGGTTCCGCACGGCCGGCAAGCTGGAGGGCGACGACCCCCTGCTGCACACCTGCCTGGCCACCTACGTCTCCGACATGACCCTGCTGGACTCGGTACTGCTCGCGCACGGCCGGGGCGGCTGGGCGGTGGGTGACGTGGTCGGCGCCTCGCTGGACCACGCGATGTGGTTCCACCGGCCGTTCCGCGCCGACGAGTGGCTGCTGTACGACCAGGAGTCGCCGTCGGCGGCCGCCGGGCGGGGTCTGGGGCAGGCGCGGATCTGGACGCAGGACGGCCGGCTGGCCGTGACCGTCATCCAGGAGGGTGTCGTACGCGTTCCCCGCGGATGACGCGGCCGCTCCCTAATCCCACCAGAACGACCAGTGCGCCGAGCCGGCCACCGCCTCCTCGGCGTAGGCGCTGACGGTGCCCGAGCCCTGCCAGACGTTGTCCGGGCAGAACGCGAAGTGCTCCGCGGCCAGGGTCAGGGCCTCGGCGAGCGTTCGGGGCGGGGCCTGGACGTACAGATCGAGGCGGTCGAAGCCGAGGGCGAGGACGCGGGCGCCGTAGCGGTCCTCCCAGGAGCGCAGCACGGCGCTGATCCTGGCCGTGTCGGTCTCGTGGTTGAGGGGGCCGGACCAGCCGAGCACGGCGGGTACGTCGGCGCCCCGCCGGGCGGGGACCAGGGCCAGCCGGGGGCGGCCCAGCCGGCCGTCCCGGATGAGCGCGCCGGCGAGTCCGTCGGCCGCCGCGTCCGCGTCCGCGGTCCCGGTCGGTGTCCCGGCCGGGGCGAGGCCCGGCCAGTCCCTCCCGAAGGGGGCGATCAGCTCCTCGCCCTCCTCCCCCTCCTCCGGGTCCGGGATCACCGCTCGCCAGAAGTCCGGCAGGACCGACTCGGCGTCGTGGTCGTCGGGGTCGGACGCCCGGGCCGGGTCCAGGGCTCCGGTGCTCCACCAGCCCTCCGGTCCGGGCCGGTCGTGGAACAGCACGGCCTGCAACCCGGCGGGCACCGGGTAGGAGGCCGCCGGGGCGTCGACGGGCTCGTCGGAGAGCCACAGCAACGGCTCGGGCCTGGGCCGGCGGAGCCTGCGTCTCCTGGGCCGGCTGACCAGACTCCCAGCGGGCAGCCCCGGGAAGGATCCCAGCGCGGACAGCGGATTCGGGGCATCGCTCATGGCGGGGACCGTAGCGGCTCCCACTGACAGGGCCCGGAGCCTGCGACATCAGCTGCGGCGCCGCCGCCTGGGGCTCCGCCCCAGCCCCGCGCCTCAAACGCCGGCGGGGCTGGAATTGCCCTGCGGTCAATCCAGCCCGCCTGGGCGCAAGGTGGCGCTACGCGCACTTGCAAGCTGAGGGCGGCCAAATCCAGCCTCGCCGGCGTTTGAGGCGTGGGGGTCCCCCCGGACGGAGTCTGGGGGAGGGTCCGGGGCGGAGCCCCGGCAACGGCGCCGCACCCGCTACGCGACGCCCCGCAGGCCCGCCGTGGCCAACAGGTAGGCCACCACCGGGTCGTAGAACCGCGGGTCGCGGACGTGGTCGTCCAGGGGGACCGCCACCTGGAGGGTGCCCTCCGCCTCGCCGAGGAAGAGCGCCGGGTCGTTGCAGTCGGCGTAGCCCACCGCGTCCAGGCCCCGCTGGGCCGCGCAGCCCGCCCAGCCGTGGTCGGCGACGACGAGGTCCGGCTGGGGGCGGCCCGCCGCGGCCAGCCCGTCCAGGATCGCGGCCATCGGCTCCGGCGAATGCGTGTGCCACAGCGTCGCACCCCGTTCCAGTACGGCCACGTCCGCGAACTGCCACACCGAGCCCTCGTCGGCCGTCAGCCCGGCCGGGATGACGACGATCTCGCAGCCCGCCGCGCGCAGGGCGTCCGCCGTGGCCCGGTGGACGTCCAGCAGCCCGCCCGGGTGCCCGGTGGCCAGCAGCACGCTCTGCCGGTCCATCGCCGCCTTCCGCAGCCGCGCCGCCATCCGGTCCAGGCCGGCCACGGTCAGCTCCGGGTCGATCGTGTCCTGGCCGGCCCGGTGCGAGGGATCGTCCACGACGCCGACGCGCTCGGCCATCACCGCCAGGACGTCCTGCTCGTCGGTCCACCGGTCGCCCAGTTCCAGGCCGAGCCAGTAGTGCCGGTCGCCGTTGGCGAGCTTCCTGTAGTGGGAGAGGTTGTTCTCCCGCGGGGTGGCGACCTGCCCCGCGATCCGCGTGCGGACCAGGTGGTCGATGAGTTCGGCTCGGCTCGGCGTCTCTATCGGCTTCGGCATGCGGGCCATTCTGCCGCCGCCCGGGCGGAGGCGCCTCGTCCATTCCAGCTTGCGGACGCGCCGGCTCACCCCGACAGCGCCCCGAACGCCCCGTGCGCGAGCCGCCGGAGCAGCGACTCCGTCGCCTCCCGCCCCAGGGCCGCCAGGTGCGGGGTGGAGTTGAGCAGGCCGAAGACCGCGTGCACGGAGACCCGTACCTCCGCCTCGCCCACCTCCGGGTGCAGTTCCCGTACGACGTCCACCCACAGCTCCACGTACTGCCGCTGCAACTGCCGTACGAGCTTGCGGTCGGCCTCGCGCAGCCGGTCGAGCTCCCGGTCGTGCAGGGTGATCAGCGCCCGGTCGTCGAGCGCGAAGTCGATGTGCCCGTCGATGAGGGAGGACAGGACCAGGGCCGAATCGCCCGCCGCCTCCTCCACCCGGCGCCGGCCGCCGGTCAGCAGCCGTTCGCTGATGCCGACGAGCAGCTCGGCGAGCATGGCGTCCTTGCCCGCGAAGTGCCGGTAGAGGCCGGGGCCGCTGATGCCCACCGCGGCCCCTATCTCGTCGACGCCGACGCCGTGGAAGCCGCGCGCGGCGAAGAGGCGGGCGGCCTCATTGAGGATCTGCTCGCGACGGGTCGGGGCGGCCGCTCTGGTGCTCATGGGAAACCATTCTAGACAGGGCCGTTAGCGGTCGTTAACCTAGGCGGTACATGCGTTAACGCTCATTAACAGCGTGCACCGAGCAAGGGAGCTCGACCGATGCAGCAGGCACCAGTGCTGACGAGCGCCGCGGACCCGGCGTCCGAGGCCTGGCGGACCAACGAGGCCGCCCACCGCGAGCTCACCGAGGGTCTGCGGGCCCGGCTCGACGCGGCCCGGCTCGGCGGAGGCGAGAAGGCCCGCGCCCGCCACACCGCCCGCGGGAAGCTCCTCCCGCGCGACCGCGTCGACACCCTCCTCGACCCCGGATCCCCCTTCCTGGAGCTGGCCCCGCTGGCCGCCGAGGGGATGTACGGGGGCGCGGCCCCCGCCGCCGGGGTCATCGCGGGCATCGGCCGGGTCAGCGGCCGCGAGTGCGTCATCGTCGCGAACGACGCCACCGTCAAGGGCGGCACGTACTACCCGATGACCGTGAAGAAGCACCTGCGCGCCCAGGAGGTGGCCCTGGAGAACCGTCTCCCCTGCCTCTACCTGGTCGACTCGGGCGGCGCCTTCCTCCCCATGCAGGACGAGGTCTTCCCCGACCGGGAGCACTTCGGCCGCATCTTCTACAACCAGGCCCGCATGTCGGGCGCCGGCATCCCGCAGATCGCCGCCGTCCTCGGCTCCTGCACGGCGGGCGGGGCGTACGTCCCGGCCATGAGCGACGAGGCCGTCATCGTCCGCGGCCAGGGCACGATCTTCCTCGGCGGCCCGCCGCTGGTGAAGGCCGCCACCGGCGAGGTGGTCACGGCCGAGGAGCTGGGCGGCGGCGAGGTCCACTCGCGGATCTCCGGCGTCACCGACCACCTCGCGGAGGACGACGCGCACGCGCTGCGGATCGTACGGAACATCGTGGCGACCCTGCCGGAGCGCGCGGCCCTGCCCTGGTCGGTCGAGGCTCCCGAGGAGCCCAAGGTGGACCCGTACGGCCTGTACGGCGCGGTCCCCGTCGACTCCCGCACCCCGTACGACGCCCGCGAGATCATCGCGCGGATCGTGGACGGGTCCCGCTTCCAGGAGTTCAAGTCGGAATTCGGGCAGACGCTCGTCACCGGCTTCGCCCGGATCCACGGGCACCCGGTCGGGATCGTCGCCAACAACGGCATCCTCTTCTCCGAATCCGCCCAGAAGGGCGCCCACTTCATCGAGCTGTGCGACCAGCGCGGCATCCCCCTCCTCTTCCTCCAGAACATCTCGGGCTTCATGGTCGGCCGGGACTACGAGGCGGGCGGCATCGCCAAGCACGGCGCCAAGATGGTCACGGCGGTCGCCTGCACCCGGGTCCCGAAGCTGACCGTGGTGGTCGGCGGCTCGTACGGCGCGGGCAACTACTCGATGTGCGGCCGGGCCTACTCGCCGCGCTTCCTGTGGATGTGGCCCAACGCGAAGATCTCCGTCATGGGCGGCGAGCAGGCGGCCTCCGTCCTGGCCACGGTCAAGCGGGACCAGATCGAGGGCGCGGGCCAGGAGTGGCCGGCCGAGGACGAGGAGGCCTTCAAGGCCCCGGTCCGGGCGCAGTACGAGGAGCAGGGCAACGCCTACTACGCCACGGCCCGGCTGTGGGACGACGGGGTCATCGACCCGATGGAGACCCGGCAGGTGCTGGGACTGGCCCTGACCGCGTGCGCGAACGCCCCGCTGGGCGACTCCGCTTTCGGCATCTTCCGTATGTGACGTGAGGACCTCTTCGATGTTCAGCACTGTTCTGGTCGCCAACCGGGGCGAGATCGCGGTCCGGGTCATCCGCACGCTGCGGGAGCTCGGGGTGCGGTCCGTGGCCGTCTTCAGCGACGCGGACGCGGACGCCCGTCACGTACGGGAGGCCGACACGGCCGTCCGGATCGGCCCGGCGGCGGCTGCCGAGAGCTACCTGTCCGTGGAGCGGATCCTCGACGCGGCCCGGCGGACGGGCGCCGAGGCCGTGCACCCCGGCTACGGCTTCCTCGCGGAAAACGCGGCCTTCGCGCGGGCCTGTGCCGAGGCCGGGCTGGCCTTCATCGGGCCGCCCGCTTCGGCGATCTCCCTGATGGGCGACAAGATCCGGGCCAAGGAGACGGTGAAGGCGGCGGGCGTGCCCGTGGTCCCCGGCTCGTCCGGGAGCGGCCTGTCCGACGCCGAACTGGCCTCGGCCGCGGCCGGGATCGGCATGCCGGTGCTGCTGAAGCCCTCGGCGGGCGGCGGCGGCAAGGGCATGCGGCTGGTCCGCGACGCGGCCGTGCTGGCCGAGGAGATCGCGGCGGCCCGCCGCGAGGCGCGGTCGTCCTTCGGCGACGACACGCTGCTGGTCGAGCGGTGGGTGGACCGGCCGCGGCACATCGAGATCCAGGTGCTGGCGGACGCGCACGGAAACGTGGTCCACCTGGGCGAGCGCGAGTGCTCGCTCCAGCGGCGGCACCAGAAGGTGATCGAGGAGGCGCCGAGCGTCCTGCTGGACGAGGAGACGCGTGCGGCGATGGGCGCGGCGGCGGTGGAGGCGGCCCGCTCGTGCGGGTACGTCGGCGCGGGCACGGTGGAGTTCATCGTCCCGGGCGGGGACCCCTCCTCGTACTTCTTCATGGAGATGAACACCCGCCTGCAGGTCGAGCACCCGGTGACGGAGCTGATCACGGGCCTGGACCTGGTGGAGCTGCAACTCCGGGTGGCGGCGGGCGAGCCGCTTGGGTTCAAGCAGTCGGATGTCACCCTGACGGGCCACGCGATCGAGGCCCGCGTGTGCGCGGAGGACCCGGCGCGGGGGTTCCTGCCGTCCGGCGGTACGGTCCTGGCGCTGACCGAGCCGTCGGGCGGGGCGGTCCGTACGGACTCCGGCCTGACGGCGGGCGTGCCGGTGGGGTCGACGTACGACCCGATGCTGTCGAAGGTCATCGTCCACGGGCCGGACCGGGCCTCTGCCTTGCGCATGCTGCGCGCGGCCCTTGCCGACACGGTGATCCTGGGCGTCCAGACCAACGCCGGTTTCCTGCGTCGCCTGCTGGCGCACCCCGACGTGGTCTCGGGCGACCTGGACACGGGCCTGGTCGAGCGCGACCTCCCGTCCCTCCTCCCGGAGTCGGTGCCGCCGGAGGTGTACGCGGCGGCGGCAATGCTGTCTGTCCCCCACCCCGCCCCTTCCCGGCGTACCGAATATGCGGCTCCGCCGCGTGGGGGCTCCGCCCCAGACCCCGGTCCTCAAACGCCGGACGGGCTGAAAACGTGGGTCGACCCGTTCGACGCAGCCAACGGCTGGCGCCTGGGCGGTACCCCCGCCTGGACGGTGCACCACTTCCGCCTCCCGGGCCAGGACCCCGTAACCATCGAGACTCGGCTCGCCGGGGCAGATCCAGCCTCGCCGGCGTTTGAGGCGCGGGGTCTGGGGCAGAGCCCCAGCGCACCGGCCCGCGGCCGGATCATCACCCGCACCCCCGACACCGTCACCATCGAACTCGACGGCGTCACACACCGGTTCAGCCACGCCCCCTCCCCGGAGGGGACCTGGCTCGGACGCGACGGGGACAGCTGGCACGTCCAGACGTACGACCCCGTAGAGGCGAACCTTCGCGGCGGGACAAGGACCGGCGCCGACACCCTCGCCGCCCCCATGCCCGGCACCGTCACCGTCGTCAAGGTGGCCGTCGGCGACAAGGTGACCGCCGGTCAGAGCCTGCTGGTCGTCGAGGCCATGAAGATGGAGCACGTCATCTCCGCCCCGCACGCCGGGACCGTCACCGAGCTCGACGTCACCCCCGGCACCACCGTCGCCATGGACCAGGTCCTGGCCGTGGTCACCCCGGACGAGGAGGAGAAGACCGCATGAACGGCCTGCCCATGACCGTCCCGGACCCCGGTCTGCCGCCCCGGGTCCGGATCCACGAGGTCGGCGCCCGCGACGGGCTGCAGAACGAGAAGACGGCCGTACCCACGGAGGTGAAGGCGGAGTTCATCCACCGCCTCGCCGCCGCCGGCCTCACCACCATCGAGGCCACCAGCTTCGTGCACCCCAAGTGGGTCCCCCAGCTCGCCGACGCCGAGCAGCTCTTCCCGCTGCTCGGCGACATCGAAGCCGCGCTGCCCGTGCTCGTGCCCAACGAGCGCGGCCTCGACCGGGCCCTCGCCCTCGGGGCCACCCGTATCGCCGTCTTCGGCTCGGCCACCGAGACCTTCGCCCTGCGCAACCTCAACCGCACGGTCGCCGAGTCCCTCGCCATGTTCGAGCCCGTCGTGGCCCGCGCCAAGGAGGGCAGGGCGCACGTCCGCGGCTACCTCTCGATGTGCTTCGGCGACCCCTGGGAGGGCCCTGTCCCCGTCCACCAGGTCGTCCGCACCGCGCAGGCGCTGCTCGACCTCGGCTGCGACGAGCTGAGCCTCGGCGACACCATCGGCGTCGCCACCCCCGGCCACGTCCAGGAGCTGCTCAGCAGCCTCAACGAGGCGGGCGTCGGCACCGACCGCATCGGCGTGCACTTCCACGACACCTACGGCCAGGCCCTGTCCAACACCCTCGCCGCGCTCCAGCACGGCGTGACCACCGTCGACGCGTCCGCCGGCGGCCTCGGCGGATGCCCGTACGCGAAGAGCGCCACGGGCAACCTCGCGACCGAGGACCTGGTGTGGATGCTCGACGGCCTCGGCATCGAGACCGGGGTCGATCTGGCCGCCCTCACCGCCACGAGCGTGTGGATGGCCGAACAGCTGGGCCGTCCCAGCCCCTCCCGTACCGTCCGCGCCCTCTCCCACAAGGAGTAACGAAGACCATGGCCCTCGACCACCGGCTCACCCCCGAGCACGAGGAACTCCGCCGCACCGTCGAGGCGTTCGCGCACGACGTGATCGCGCCCAAGATCGGCGATCTGTACGAGCGCCACGAGTTCCCGTACGAGATCGTCGCCGAGATGGGCCGGATGGGCCTGTTCGGCCTGCCCTTCCCCGAGGAGTACGGCGGCATGGGCGGCGACTACCTCGCCCTCGGCATCGCTCTGGAGGAGCTGGCCCGCGTCGACTCCTCGGTCGCCATCACCCTGGAGGCCGGGGTCTCCCTCGGCGCCATGCCCCTCTACCTCTTCGGCACCGAGGAGCAGAAGCGGGAGTGGCTGCCGCGGATGTGCTCCGGGGAGATCCTGGGCGCCTTCGGCCTGACCGAGCCCGGCGCCGGCAGCGACGCGGGCGGCACCCGCACCACCGCCGTCCGCGACGGCGGCGAGTGGGTCATCAACGGCTCGAAGTGCTTCATCACCAACTCCGGTACGGACATCACCGGTCTGGTCACCGTCACCGCCGTGACGGGCCGCAAGGCGGACGGCCGCCCGGAGATCTCCTCGATCATCGTCCCGTCCGGCACGCCGGGCTTCACGGTGGCCGCGCCCTACTCCAAGGTCGGCTGGAACGCCTCGGACACCCGCGAGCTGTCCTTCGACGGCGTACGGGTCCCCCTCGCCAACCTGGTGGGCGAAGAGGGCCGCGGCTACGCCCAGTTCCTGCGCATCCTCGACGAGGGCCGGATCGCCATCTCCGCGCTCGCGACGGGCCTGGCCCAGGGCTGTGTGGACGAGTCGGTGAAGTACGCCAAGGAGCGGCACGCCTTCGGCAAGGCGATCGGCGACAACCAGGCCATCCAGTTCAAGCTGGCCGACATGGAGATGCGCGCCCACATGGCCCGCATCGGCTGGCGTGACGCGGCCTCCCGCCTGGTGGCCGGCGAGCCCTTCAAGAAGGAGGCGGCGATCGCGAAGCTGTACTCCTCCACGGTGGCCGTCGACAACGCCCGTGACGCGACGCAGATCCACGGCGGCTACGGGTTCATGAACGAGTACCCCGTGGCACGCATGTGGCGGGACTCGAAGATCCTGGAGATCGGCGAGGGCACGAGCGAGGTCCAGCGCATGCTGATCGCGCGCGAGCTGGGCTTCGCCGGCTAGCCGCAGCGCTCGTACGTCCGCAGGTCAGCGCGAGGGGGGCCCAAAAAACTTAGGGCCCCCTTACCGTTTTCGGCCAAGGTTAGGCTAACCTTCCCTCCGAACGGCCCCGTGGCCGCCCTGCACGCACGAAAGCGGACATCGACATGCCCAAGTCCCGAAGCTTCTCCCTCTCCCGTCGCGGATTCGTCGCGGCCGGCGGCGCCCTCGGCCTCGTCGCGGCGCTCGCCGCGTGCGGCGGCACCGACTCGGCGAAGGGTGACGGCGACAAGGACAAGGGCTCCGCGGCCTCCGGCCCCTGGACCTTCACGGACGACGCCCTGAAGAAGGAAGTCAGCCTCAAGGCCAAGCCGAAGAACATCGTCGCCTTCACCGGCACCGCCGCCGCGCTGTACGACTACGGCATCCCGGTCAAGGGCGTCTTCGGCCCGACCAAGACCGCCGACGGCAAGCCCGACGTCCAGGCCGGCTCGATGGACATCTCCAAGGTCGAGATCCTCGGCAACGTCTACGACGAGTTCAACGTCGAGAAGTACGCCGCCCTCCAGCCCGACCTGCTCGTCACCAACACCTGGGACGGCAGCTACTGGTACGTGCCCGAGGCCTCCAAGGACAAGATCCTGAAGCTGGCCCCGGCCGCCGCGATCGGCGTGGGCGGCGACGTCTCCATGGACAAGGCCCTGGAGCGCACCGCGGAGCTCGCCAAGTCCCTCGGCGCCGACCTGAACTCCAAGACCGCCGTCGACGGCAAGGCCCGCTTCGAGGCCGCCGCCGCGAAGGTCCGCGAGGCCACCAAGGCCAACCCGGGCATCAAGGTCCTCGCCGGCTCCGGCTCCGCCGACCTGTTCTACGCCTCGACCGCGGACACCTCGGCCGACCTGAAGTACTTCAAGTCCCTCGGCGTCGAGTTCATCACTCCGGACAAGCTGGACGAGGGCGGCTTCTTCGAGAGCCTGAGCTGGGAGAACGCCGGCAAGTACAAGGCCGACCTCATCCTGCTCGACAACCGCACCGGCACCCTGCAGCCCGAGGAGCTCAAGGCCAAGGCCACCTGGGCCGAGCTGCCCGCGGTGAAGGCCGGCCAGGTCGCCCCGCGCACCACCGAGCCGATCTACTCGTACGACAAGTGCGCCAAGATCCTGGAGGACCTCGCGAAGTCCATCCAGAGTGCCAAGAAGGTCGGCTGACCACCCTTCACGCCGGCTGACTCCCAGGGGGGACTCTCCGTATGACCGCCACCGCGTCCGACGCTCCGGCCATCGCACACTTCCGCTTCTTCGCGCTCGAAGTGCTGCGTACGCGCCGCCTCGGCCACTCGTTCCTGCGGGTCACGTTCGGCGGTGAGTCCCTCGCGGACTTCCGGTCGGGCGGCTACGACCAGAGCCTGTCGCTCTTCCTGCCGCCGCCGGGACGGGAGCACGCCGTGCTCCCGTCCACGGACGAGGACACCTGGTTCGCCGCCTGGCGCGGCATGCCGGACGAGGAGCGTCCGGTGATGCGCTCCTACACCGTGCGCGAGCAGCGCCGGACGTCCGAGGGCGTGGACGAGGTCGACATCGACTTCGTCCTCCACGGGGACCCCGCCGCGGCAGCGGCTGATGTCGCAGGGCCTGCGTCGTACTGGGCCGGGCGGGCGGTGACCGGCCGGCGGATCCTCGCGATCGGCCCGGCCGTCGCCGAGAACAAGTCGGTACGGTTCCAGCCGCCGGCCGCCACCGACGCGATCTGGATGTACGCGGACGAGACCGCCCTGCCCGCCGCGGCGGCGATCCTGGACCGGCTGCCCGCCGGGACCAGGGTCCGGGCCTGGTTCGAAGTCCCGCACGAGGACGACCGGCTGGCGCTGTCGACCCTCGCCGAGGCGGACATCACCTGGATCGTGCGCGAGAGCGCGGGCCGGGAGCGGACCGAGCAGGTGCTGGGCGCGCTGCGCGCCACCGACGCGAGCACCGGCGGACCCGCCGCCGAAGCCCCGTACGTATGGCTCGCGGGCGAGGCGGGCACGATCCGCGCGGTGCGCCGCCACTTCGTGCAGGAACGTTCCATCGACCGCCGCGCGGTGCGTTTCACCGGCTACTGGCGACTCGGTGCGAGCGAGGAGGAATTGCTCGCCGAGGCGTACGCGGGCAAGGCCCCGAGCGAGGACCCCGCGTCCGCGCTCTAGCGGACGGCAACACCCGCCGTTCATCAGGCATTTGAGAAGGGCCCCGGCTGTAGCCGGGGCCCTTCTCCATTTGGAGATCGAGTTAGGTTAGGCTAACCTAATCAACGCCCCACCGCCCCCACCAGCCCCACCAGCCCCCCTTCTCCCCCCTGCCCGGAGGAAAGTTGATGCGCCAGCATCTGCTGAACGAGACGACCGCGGACATCTACCGGCGTTCTGTCACCGAGGGCGTCGACCGTGTCGCCGCCAAACTCGCCACCACCGAACGGCCCCACACCGGTATATCCGTCGACGAACTCGCCCCGGTCATCAACGGGATCGACCTCGACACCCCGCTGGCCGACGCCTCGGCCGCGCTGGCCGAGCTGGAGGACGTCTACCTCCGCGACGCCGTCTACTTCCACCACCCGCGCTACCTGGGGCACCTCAACTGCCCGGTGGTCATCCCCGCGGTGGTCGGCGAGGCCGTCCTCTCCGCCGTCAACTCCTCCCTCGACACCTGGGACCAGTCCATCGGCGGCACGCTCATCGAGCGCCGCCTGATCGACTGGACCGCCGGCCGCATCGGCCTCGGCGAGGGCGCGGACGGCATCTTCACCTCCGGGGGCAGCCAGTCCAACTTCCACGCGCTGCTGCTGGCCCGCGACGAGGCCTGCCGGATCGTCATGAAGCGCGCCCTGGACGCGGGAATCGGCCTCACCAAGGCCGAGCTCCTCCCGAAACTGCGCATCTTCACCTCCGAGGCCAGCCACTTCAGCGTGAAGAAGTCGGCCGCCATGCTGGGCCTGGGCTACGAGGCCGTCATCTCCGTCCCGGTCGACCGCAACCGCCGGATGGACACCTCGGTCCTCGCCCTGGAGCTGGAGAACTGCGCCGCCGAGGGCCTCTTCCCGATGGCCGTCGTCGCGACCGCCGGCACCACGGACTTCGGGTCCATCGACCCGCTCCCCGAGATCGCCCGCCTGGCCGACGAGCACTCCGCGTGGATGCACGTGGACGCCGCGTACGGCTGCGGACTGCTGGTCTCCCCCACCCGCCGGCACCTCCTCGACGGCATCGAGCGCGCCGACTCGGTCACGGTCGACTACCACAAGTCGTTCTTCCAGCCCGTCAGCTCCAGCGCCATGCTGGTCCGCGACCGCGACACCCTCAAGCACGCCACGTACCACGCGGACTACCTCAACCCGCGCCGCATGGCCGAGGAGCGGATCCCGAACCAGGTCGACAAGTCCATCCAGACCACGCGCCGCTTCGACGCCCTCAAGCTCTGGATGACCCTGCGCATCATGGGCGCCGACGGCGTCGGCTCCCTCTTCGACGAGGTCGTCGACCTGGCCGCCGCCGGCTACGACGTCATCACGGCCGACCCGCGCTTCGAGGTCGTCGTCAAGCCGCAGATCTCCACCCTCGTCTTCCGCTTCCTGCCCGGCGAGGAGGTCCCGGCCGAGCTCGTCGACGAGGCCCAGCTCCACGCCCGCAAGGCGCTCTTCGCCTCCGGCGAGGCCGTAGTCGCCGGCACCAAGGTGGACGGGAAGCAGTACCTGAAGTTCACCCTCCTCAACCCGCAGACCACGACGGCCGACATCGCTGCCGTCCTCGACCTTCTCGCCGCACACGCCGAGCAGTTCCTGGGAGAATCCCTTGCCGTCCACCACTGAGCCCCACGATTTCATCGGTATCGGCCTCGGTCCCTTCAACCTGGGACTCGCCTGCCTGACCGCGCCGATCGACGAGCTGGACGGCCTGTTCATCGAGTCGAAGCCGCACTTCGAGTGGCACGCGGGGATGTTCCTGGACGGCGCACACCTGCAGACGCCGTTCATGTCGGACCTGGTCACGCTCGCCGACCCGACCTCGCCCTTCTCCTTCCTGAACTACCTGAAGGACAAGGACCGGCTGTACTCCTTCTACATCCGGGAGAACTTCTACCCGCTGCGCGCCGAGTACAACGACTACTGCCGCTGGGCCGCCGACCGGCTCGACAACGTCCTGTACTCCACCTCGGTCACCGAGGTCACCTACGACGAGCGGGTCGGCCTCTACGAGGTCCACACGGACAAGGGCGAGACCCACCTGGCCCGCCGCCTGGTCCTGGGCACCGGCACCCCGCCCTTCGTCCCGGAAGCCTGCGCCGGCCTCGGCGGCGACTTCCTGCACAACTCCGCCTACATGCAGAACAAGGCGGAGCTGCAGAAGAAGAAGTCGATCACCCTGGTCGGCTCCGGCCAGAGCGCCGCGGAGATCTACTACGACCTCCTCGCCGAGATCGACGTGCACGGCTACCAGCTCAACTGGGTCACCCGCTCCCCGCGCTTCTTCCCCCTCGAATACACGAAGCTGACGCTGGAGATGACCTCCCCGGAGTACGTGGACTACTTCCACGCCCTCCCCGAGGACACCCGCTACCGGCTGGAGACCCAGCAGAAGAACCTCTTCAAGGGCATCGACGGCGACCTGATCAACGCCATCTTCGACCTGCTGTACCAGAAGAAGATCACCATGCCGGGCCCGGTCCCGACCACCCTGCTGACCAACACCTCGCTGAACAGCACGGCGTACGACACCACCACGGGCACCTACACCCTGGGCCTGCGCCAGGAGGAGCAGGAGCGGGACTTCGCCCTCTCCACCGAGGGACTGGTCCTGGCCACCGGCTACAAGTACGCCGTCCCGGACTTCCTCGCCCCCGTGCGCGAGCGGCTGAACTTCGACGGCCGCGGCCGCCTGGACGCCGCCCGCAACTACAGCGTCGACACCACGGGCCGCGGGGTGTACCTCCAGAACGGCACGACCCACAACCACTCCCTGACCTCGCCCGACCTGGGCATGGCCGCGTACCGCAACGCGTACATCGTCTCCGAGCTCCTCGGCCGCGAGTACTACAAGGTCGAGAAGTCCATCGCGTTCCAGCAGTTCGCAGCCCCGGAAGGCACGCACGTATGAGCACCACCGACACCCTCTTCACCCGGACGGACCCGGCCCTCGGGACCTTCTCCATCCGCCCGCTGGACCCCTTCGCCGACGCGGAGCTGCTGCACGGCTGGGTCACGCACCCCAAGGCCTCCTTCTGGATGATGCAGGACGCCTCGCTGCCGGACGTCGAGCGCGAGTACATGCGCATCGCCGCGCACGAGCACCACCACGCCTTCATCGGCCTCCACGAGGGCCGTCCCGCCTTCCTGATGGAGAGCTACGACCCGAGCGAGCTGGAACTGGTCGGCCTGTACGACGCCCAGCCCGGCGACGTCGGCATGCACTTCCTCGTCGCGCCGAGCGACCGGCCCCTCAGCGGCTTCACCCGCGCGGTGATCACGACGGTGATGGCCGCCCTCTTCGGCGACGCGGAGACGGAGCGGGTCGTGGTCGAGCCGGACGTCCGCAACAAGGCCGTGCACACCCTCAACGAGGCGGTCGGATTCGTCCCCGAGCGCGAGGTCCGGAAGCCGGAGAAGGTCGCCCTGCTCAGCTTCTGCACCCGCGCCCGGTTCGAGGCCGCCACCGGCATCACCCAGACCGCTCCGATCACCGAGGAGGCGTCGATATGAGCCTGGCCGACGCCATCTCCCACCTCTCCCCCGAGCTGTGGGCCCGCGCGAACCGCGCGCTGGTCCGCAAGGCGCTCGCGGAGTTCTCCCACGAGCGCCTGCTGACCCCGAAGCCGCTGGGCGAGGACCGCTACTCGGTCCTCAGCGACGACGGCTCGGTCGAGTACCGCTTCACGGCCGCCCTCCACTCCCTGGACCACTGGGCGGTGGAGGAGAACTCCATCACCCGCCACAAGGACGGCGGTCAGGCCGAGCCGGACGCCCTCGACTTCCACATCGAGTTCCAGCAGACCCTGGGCCTGAGCGCGGAGGTCCTGCCCGTCTACCTGGAGGAGATCTCCTCCACCCTGGCCGGCACGGGCTTCAAGTACACGAAGCCGCAGATCCCCTCCTCCGTCCTGGCCAAGTCCACCTTCCAGGACATCGAGACGGGCATGACCGAGGGCCACCCGTGCTTCGTGGCCAACAACGGCCGCCTGGGCTTCGGCGTGCACGAGTACCTCTCGTACGCGCCGGAGACCGCGAGCCCGGTCCACCTGGTGTGGGTCGCCGCCCGCAAGGACGTCTCCACCTTCACGGCGGGCGCGGGCCTGGACCACGACGCGTTCATGCGCGCCGAACTGGGCGAGTCGGCCGTCGCCGGCTTCGCCGCCAAACTGTCCGCCCTGGACCTGGACCCGGCGGACTACCACTTCCTCCCGATCCACCCCTGGCAGTGGTGGAACAAGACCACGGTCACCTTCGCGGCCGAGATCGCCAACCGCCGGCTGGTCCTGCTGGGCGAGGGCGAGGACGCGTACCTGCCCCAGCAGTCGATCCGCACCTTCTTCAACACCACCACGCCGACGAAGCACTACGTCAAGACGGCCATCTCGGTGTTGAACATGGGCTTCATGCGGGGCCTCTCCGCCGCCTACATGGAGGCCACCCCGGCCATCAACGACTGGCTGCACCAGCTGATCGAGTCGGACGAGGTCCTGAAGTCCGTCGACTTCTCGATCATCCGCGAGCGCGCGGCGATCGGCTACCACCACCGCCAGTACGAGCGCGCGACGGACCGCTACTCCCCGTACCGCAAGATGCTGGCCGCCCTCTGGCGCGAATCCCCGGTGGACTCCCTCCGGGACGGCGAGCGCCTGGCGACGATGGCCTCCCTCCTCCACGTGGACGCGGACGGCAAGTCCTTCGTCGGCGCACTGATCGAGGAATCGGGCCTGACCCCGGCGCAATGGCTGAAGCCGTACCTGAAGGCCTACCTCCTCCCCCTCCTCCACTGCTTCTACCAGTACGACCTCGCCTACATGCCGCACGGCGAGAACACCATCCTGGTCATCAAGGACGGTGTGGTGGAGCGTGCGATCTTCAAGGACATCGCCGAGGAGATCGTGGTCATGGACGCGGACGCGGTCCTGCCGCCCGCGGTCGAGCGCATCAAGGCCGACATCCCGGAGGACATGAAGCTCCTGTCCATCTTCACGGACGTCTTCGACTGCTTCTTCCGCTTCCTGGGCTCGATCCTGGCGACGGAGGGCATCTGCGAGGAGGACACCTTCTGGCAGGCGGTGGCGGACTGCGCCCACGACTACCAGGACTCGGTCCCGGCCCTGGCGGACCGCTTCGCCCGCTACGACCTCTTCGCGGACGAGTTCCAGCTGTCCTGCCTGAACCGCCTCCAGCTGCGTAACAACAAGCAGATGGTCGACCTCGCCGACCCGTCGGCGGCCCTCCAGCTGATCGGCACCCTCAAGAACCCCGTCGCGCCCTTCGCGCGCCGGTGATCGGGGGTCGGGCGGGCGGTTCTGGTGCCGGCGCCCGTCGGGCGATGTCGTTGTCAGTTGATGGATTCGCCGTCGTAACTGCCGTTCACGCAGATCCACAGGCCGGCACCGGAGTCGTACTCCACCGTGCCGCCGCCGGCCACACACGCCGGCCCGCCGACGGCAGGTACGGCAGCCTGTGCGGCCGGGCCCATGGCACCAAGAGCGGCCAGAACCACGGTGGCGATGAATCCGAGAAGTCGTGTACGCATGGGGGCTCCTGTGAGGATGAGCGACACGGACACGTCAGGACCAGCTTCACCCCGAACCACGTCAAGCGCACCCTGACGGCTGCGGCCCCGCCGTGACGAAGTAGCTGCCGCTCCAGGGGCGCCTCCCGCGAAGAAGCGGGAGGCTGGTGCCATGGCGAACATGCCCGAGGTAACCGTAGGGCCGCCTGATGACCTTGGCTGGCGGAAAGTCACGATCAACCACAAGTCCGCGGGCAAGGTGCGGTCCCCCGGGGAACTCCGAACACTCCTGCAAGATGCCGGGCTCGAACCCGGGCACCCCGTCCAATGGCTCGGCGGAGACAGCCTTGTCTGGCCGGACCGAACGGTGCAGCGGATAACAGTGGGCAGCCTCATGTTCTTCGGCTTCCTGCTGACCGCCTGCCTGCTCATCAGGATCGGCTGGGCGGACTGCCGCAATGCCCTGACCTTCGGCGGGCGACTCGCAGGATATTCCGTACTGGCTGCAGCCCTGGTGGAAATAGTTGCCGCACTGGCCGCTCTCGATTATTGGCACAAGCGAAAGAGGAGCTATTCGGGGGCGGCCGTCCTGGCCGGAGTCGTAATCGCATTTCTCGGCAGTTCCTCGCTCCTCCTCCTGCAGATCGGCGAGCACTTCACCCGCTGGTCCGTGATTGGGATATTCTTCCTCGCGGGGTCCATATTGGCCGGGGTCGGACTCATCAGATCCCGGGCATGGAAGGGCCTCCGCTATCCCGGGCGCATCGCAATCGGGGCGATCATTCCCACCCTGCTCGCCAGCATCAACCTGGCGTATTCGCAAATCTATGTTCCCCATGCGACAGCCCCGCTGGTCATGAGCGGGGCCGAGTTCAAAGAGGCGAGCCTGGACAGCACGGGGAAGGTGCTGCGCGTGACGGTCCATGCGTACGTAAAGAACGACGGCCACGTTCCGGTCTATATCCTCGGCAGTATCTACTGGGTCCACGGCGGCCCCGCAACCGATATTTCCGACCTCAGGGATCCCCCTTACACATTGATCTACGACGGCGAGTTCGTCAGACCGGCGGGTCGCGAGCTGAATCCGGGGGAAGAGGTCGCGCAGGACGCGGTCGTCGAGATCAAGGATCCCGACAAGGTCGATTACGAAGTGATCAAGGCCCAGACCGAGGCGTACGTGGTCAGGAGAGACAGAATGACACTGGCCACCGAGTACGAGCAGTCCCGGGCGACCATCGAGACACTCAAGAAGGAAGGCAAGTGGCGCCCCGAGGAACCCGAAAACGCAAAATACAGGAACGAATCCGGAATCTCGGACAGCAGCGAGATCCTGAATATCATCCGAGGTCCGCAAAGCATATCCGTATGGCGGGTTCCCAGTGGCGACCGGTCGCGTATAGATGTGGCCATATCACCGCCGGGGGACAAGATCGTATTCGATTCCAAAAATCCCCGCTTCAACCAACGAAACCTTGACCGGTACGGCTTCTCGCTGGTGCGCGGTTCCATGGACCAGACACCCTTCAAGATGCTCGTGGAGAAGGCCCGTTCCGCGGAGGAGGGCTCAAGCCCGGACCAGTCGGGCCAGTGACGGGCCGGCCATGGGGGTGGGCGCGTGTCGGGCGCCCACCCCGGCGGAGTCACCGCGGGCGTCGCCTGTACCCCCGTAACCAGGCGATGCCCGCGGCCGCCCCGGCGGCCCGTCCCGGCGAACTCGACGCCGGGACCGCCGAACCCACCGCCGCGGCCTCGTGCCCGACGGGCAGGCACGCGGCGAGCCACGGCACGGTCAGGTCCTCCAGGTCCGTGCCGGCCGTGGCGATCTCGGCCGGCGGCCGGCCGTCCGGGCCGTACGCGGCCGTGCGTACGGCCGACAAGCCGTGGCGGGGCCACATCGCGACGGCCACGAGCAGCCGACCCGTGCCCGCGGTGAGCTGCTCGTGGACGTACACCGCGCATTCGGCGCCCATCCCGGCCAGCCGTTCGCGCACCGTCCCGCGCTCCAGCAGGCTGGCCGACGCGATCGAGCCGACCGGGTCCGGCCGCGGGAAGCGGAACGCCCAGACCGCCTCCGGCACGGTCCACCGGGTGCGCGCCTCGGCGCACGCCCGGCGGAAGGCGTCCTCGTGGATCCGCTGGAAGAAGTGCTCTTCGCCACCCGTCATGCGTCAAGTGTGGGCCGTAGGACAGCAGTTGTGGAGGCTATTTCTAGAAAGGTTTTCTAGTTAGCGCTGCCAGGGCACCTCCGGGTCCCGGAAGTAGGCGATGTCCTGCGCGTCCAGCCGGGCGCCCTGCGCGGCCAGCCGCTCCCGGTACGCGTCCCAGCCGAGCGCCCCCGCGGGGGACCAGCCGAGCTCCGCCAGGCCCAGGACCCGCGGGAACGCCATCAGCTCCCAGTCGCCCCGGTTCGCGATCGTCTCCGTCCACAGCGGGGCCTCGACGCCCAGGACCGAGGACTCCGGCACGCCGGACAGGTAGGCCCCCGGGTCCCAGGAGTACGCGCGCCGCACCGGGACGTAGCCCGCCCAGGCCAGCCCCGGCTTGGTCGCGCGGTCGTACTTCATGTCCAGATACAGTCGGTCGGCCGGCGACAGGATCACCGGGTGCCCGGCCTTCGCGGCCGCCGCCACGGCCGCCTTCTCCGCCGCGGCCGTGCGGTCGTGGCCCCAGTACTGGAGCACCGCGCCCGCCGCCGGCCGCGCCGACGCCAGCTGGTGCCAGGCGACCACCGTCTTCCCGTGCCGGCCCACCACCGCCTGCGCCCGGTCCATGAAGGCCGCGTAGTCCGCCGCCGGGGTCGAGTTGGCCTCGTCGCCGCCGATGTGCAGGTAGCGGCCCGGCGTCAGCTCCGCCAGCTCGCCGAGCACCTCGTCGATGAACTCGTACGTCCGCTCCCTGCCGACGCACAGCGAGCTGAAGCCGACCTTGATGCCGGTGTAGCGGTCCGGGGCCTTGCCGTCGCAGTTCAGTTCCGCGTAGGAGGCGAGCGCCGCGTTCGTGTGCCCGGGCATGTCGATCTCCGGGACCACGTCCACGTACCGGTCCGCCGCGTAGGCCACCAGCTCCCGGTACTGGTCCTTGGTCCAGTGGCCGCCCGGTCCGCCGCCGACCTCGCTGCCGCCCCCGTAGGCGGCGAGCCGCGGCCAGGAGTCCACCGCCAGGCGCCACCCCTGGTCGTCGGTCAGGTGCAGGTGCAGCGTGTTGACCTTGTACTGGGCGAGCTGGTCCACGTACCTCTTCACCTGTTCCACCGTGAAGAAGTGCCGTGCGATGTCCACCATCGCCCCCCGGTAGGCGAAGCGCGGCCTGTCGGTGACCGTCCCGCCCGGCACCGCGCCCGGTCCCGCCACCGGCACCAGCTGCCGCAGGGTCTGCCCCGCGTGGAACAGCCCGGCCGGGGTCCGCGCGGTGAGGGTGACCCCGGTCGGGCCGGATTCCAGCCGGTACCCCTCGTCCCCGGTCCCCTCGGCCTCCTCGTCGATCCGGAGCCGGATGCCGTCCCCCTCCGCCCCGTCGACCACCGGCAGCGGCAGCCCGCTCGGGCCGCGCAGCTGCTCGGCGAGGAGCTCGCCGACCTTGCGGACCTCCTCGTCGTGTCCCGGTCCGGTACGGATGACCGTGCCCGCCCCGAAGGCGTACCCGGGACCTTCGGCGCGTGCGGAGGCCGGCGCCGGCAGGAGCCGTTCGAAGGGGGCCGGGGCGGCTCGGGGCGCATCGCCGGGTCTGGCGTCGTCACCCCGGGCGGTGGTGCAGGCCGTGACGAGGGCCGGGCCCGCGCAGAGGAGCAGGAGGGTGCCGAGCGTGCGTCGCAGGACTCTCATGCGCCCAGGTATAGGCCAAGTGGGCCGTCCTGGACCCCGCATGGACGGCCGGGGGGCGGAAATCATCCGGAAGGACGGCACACGGACCGCCGGCGAGCGCGCCGTGCATTTGTCCCGATTCTGACCGGATCCCACCATTCCGCTGGTCCAGACCAGGCGGATCCTGCCCGGATTCGGGCAGGATCTTTGCGTTCGGCGGCCTGACCCGTCAGTATCTACGGGTGCTCGACCGCCGCCCGTCGCATGACGATCTTGTCGACCACCTGGTGCGCAGCACCTCGCTCCAGCGGGGCGAGGCCGCCCGGGTGGTGCTCGACGTGCTCGCGTACTTCGACGAGACGACCGAGGACTTCGTCCGCCGCCGCCACCGCGAACTGCAGTCCGGCGGCGCCGTGAACGCGGAGATCTTCGAGCGGATCGCGGCGGAACTGCCGCACCGCGCCGTGGCGCCCCCGGAGCTCTCGCTCCGGCAGCTGCGCCGCATCGTCTACGGCTGAGAGAGACACCGGAACTTCAGGAGGGGTAACACTTTTATGTGCGGAATCGTCGGTTACATCGGTAAGCGTGACGTGGCACCGCTGCTGCTGGAGGGTCTGCAGCGGCTCGAATACCGCGGATACGACTCCGCGGGCATCGTCGTGAACAGCCCGAAGGCCGCCGCCCTCAAGGTGGTCAAGGCCAAGGGCCGGGTCCGTGAACTGGAGTCCCGCGTCCCCAAGCGCTTCGCCGGCACCACCGGCATCGCCCACACCCGCTGGGCCACGCACGGCGCCCCGAGCGACATCAACTCGCACCCGCACCTCGACGCCGACAACAAGGTCGCGGTCGTCCACAACGGCATCGTGGACAACGCCTCCGAGCTGCGCGCCAAGCTCGAGGCCGACGGCGTCGTCTTCGTGTCGGAGACCGACACCGAGGTCATCGTCCACCTGATCGCCCGCTCCGAGGCCGAGACCCTGGAGGACAAGGTCCGCGAGGCGGTCCAGGCGATCGAGGGCACCTACGGCATCGCCGTCATGCACGCCGACTTCGCCGACCGCATCGTCGTCGCCCGCAACGGCTCCCCGGTGGTCCTCGGCATCGGCGAGAAGGAGATGTTCGTCGCCTCGGACGTCGCCGCGCTGGTCGCCCACACCCGCCAGGTCGTCACCCTCGACGACGGCGAAATGGCCACCCTGAAGGCCGACGACTTCCGCACCTACACCACCAGCGGTGCCACCACCACCGCCACCCCGGAGACCGTGGAGTGGGAGGCCGCCTCGTACGACATGGGCGGCCACGACACCTACATGCACAAGGAGATCTCCGAGCAGCCCGACGCGGTCGACCGCGTGCTGCGCGGCCGGATCGACGACCGCTTCAACACCGTGCACCTGGGCGGCCTGAACCTGGACCCGCGCGAGGCGCGAGGCATCCGCCGCGTCAAGATCCTGGGCTGCGGCACCTCGTACCACGCCGGCATGATCGGCGCCGGCCTCATCGAGGGCATGGCCCGCATCCCCGCCGACGCCGAGCCGGCCTCCGAGTTCCGCTACCGCAACCCGGTCGTGGACCCCGACACCCTCTACATCGCGGTCTCCCAGTCCGGTGAGACGTACGACGTGCTCGCGGCGGTGCAGGAGCTCAAGCGCAAGGGCGCCCGCGTCCTCGGCGTGGTCAACGTGGTCGGCTCCGCGATCGCCCGCGAGGCCGACGGCGGCGTGTACGTGCACGCCGGCCCCGAGGTCTGCGTCGTCTCCACCAAGTGCTTCACCAACACGGTCGTGGCCTTCGCGCTGCTGGCCGTGCACCTGGGCCGCATCCGCGACCTGTCCGTCACCGACGGCAAGCGGATCATCGAGGGCCTGCGCCGGCTGCCCGCCCAGATCGAGGAGATCCTCAAGGGCGAGGAGGACATCAAGAAGCTGGCGGCCGAGTACGCCGAGGCCAAGTCGATGATGTTCATCGGCCGCGTGCGGGGCTACCCGGTGGCGCTCGAGGCCTCCCTCAAGCTCAAGGAGATCTCCTACATCCACGCCGAGGCCTACCCGGCCTCCGAGCTCAAGCACGGTCCGCTCGCGCTCATCGAGCCCTCGCTGCCGACGGTCGCGATCGTCCCGGACGACGACCTGCTGGAGAAGAACCGCGCGGCGCTGGAGGAGATCAAGGCCCGCAGCGGCCGGATCCTCGCGGTCGCCCACCGCGAGCAGGAGAAGGCCGACCACACCATCGTGGTGCCGAAGAACGAGGACGAGCTGGACCCGATCCTGATGGGCATCCCGCTCCAGCTGTTCGCCTACCACACGGCCCTGGCCATGGGCCGGGACATCGACAAGCCGCGCAACCTGGCGAAGTCGGTCACCGTCGAGTAGTCCACGGACGACACGAAGACCCCCGTGCACCCTGCGCACGGGGGTCTTCGTGTCGTCGCGCCGATCCGCCACTCAGCCCGCGGCGACCGCGCCCCGACCGGCCTTGCCCACGGCCATCGGCCAGTGCGCGAGGGTTGCGGTGGCCCCGTACCAGGCCAGCAGGCCGGACACGGCGGCGACCCAGCCGCCGGCCTTGGCGAGACCGCCGCTGTCGGCGAAGGCGCCTATCGCGAGCAGGAGGAGGGACAGGGTCAGCAGGGCGTAGACGCCCTGGCTGAACAGACCGCTCGCCGCGGCGACCGTGAGGGTCAGTGCGAGCATCGCGAAGAGGACAAGAAACGTTCCGGCTGCTTCGTCGGAGACCGAAGCTCCGGCGCCCTTGGCCCACGTGAACCAGAAGATGCCGAGGCCCGCGAAGGCGGTGCCGTTGAACCCGTTCCCGCCGCGGTACTCGAGGAGCCCGAGGAGGAACAGGGCCGCGCCGCCGACGTACATCGCGAGCGACACGGAATTGGCGGCGGACACTCCGTCGATGACACCGGTGTGGCCGATACCGAATGCGAGAAGGGTGAGACCCAGGGCGATGTTCCCCAGGGTCGAAGTCGAGGCCGTGCTTCCCGCAGAGACACCATTGTCCACGGCGGGCTCCCTTCGATCTGCAGTTGTTTGCTGCGTCCCAGCAGCATTTATCTACCCTTTACACGGGTGCACAACCGCACAATCGGCTTAACAGGCGGTCACGGAATGACAACGACCGGTCGCTGTGCGCGCTTGGCGAGCCGGCCCGCCACGGAGCCGAAGACCCGGCCGATGATTCCGTGCGTGGAGCCGACCACGATGGCGTCGGCCGAATACTCACGGCCGACCTCCTCCAGCTCATGGCAGATGTCACCACCGCGCTCGACCAGGATCCACGGCACTTCGGCCAGGTAGTCCGCGCAGGCGAGCTCCAGTCCGAGCACCTCGGTGCGGTGGTCCGGCACGTCCACGAAGACGGGCGGCTCGCAGCCGGCCCACACGGTGGTGGGCAGGCGATTGGCGACATGGACGATGATCAGACCGGATCCGGAGCGACGGGCCATGCCGATCGCGTACGCGAGCGCGCGCTCGCTGGAGGTGGATCCGTCGAATCCCACAACGACCCCGTGCCGGAAGGCCGGATCGCAGGGCAGGCGTGTCTGTTCCACCGCGCGCAGATCGGCGGCCGACGCGGGGTCGGCGAGGCGTTTGCGCTTGCGGTCCGCGGGTTCGGAGAATTCGTGACCGGCCATGGGTGTCTCGGCGAAGAGGTCCTTGGAGGAAGCAACAGGGGCGAAATTCGGCGACGCTGTGTTACGGAGCTCTGTCCGGGAAGCATCTTCCCAAGCCCATACCCACCAGGGTACGGCGACACTCCTGTCCTGCACAGGGCTTGCCGCCCTTGGAGAGCGTCCCAGGGAGCATGCCGGAGCGAGCCCGCCTTGGCAATGGCCGCTGCCCCCTACAGCCAGTGACGATCCGGCCGGGCGCCACCCGTGCGCGCAGTGACCGAGCCCCGCCGAGCGGCGTTGGGCATGAGTCCGACCGTCCAGGAAGAGCCCGCAGGGAGCACGCCGTGCCCGGCCATCCGGTTCACCCCGTCCAGCCAGCTCAGCCGACGCAGTCCGTCCACTACGCCGACACCATTCCGCACTTCGCCCCTTCCCCCCGCACTCCCCTTCACTCGTCCGTGCAACCCGCGAGACACCACCAGGACGACCCCGCGGGTGACGTCGTCCGGTGGGCCGCCTTCAGCTGCCTACTCGTTCCCGTGGTCCTCGTCGTCTACGGAACCTCCTTCGGCGGGGCCGCCGTGGCCACCCTCGGCCTGTTCGCCGTCACGGCCGCCTGCCGGGTGCTGCTGCGCTATTCGGAGCGGACGGAGCGGGCCGCCGCCCGGGTGCGGGCGGAGGAGCGGATTCCGTCCGGCCACCGCGGCCGGCACTCCCGCGGCGGGCCCGGGAACCACCGCGGCTGCGGCGGCTCGGACCCCGTCTCCCCGCACGACTGACTGGTTCGCACACCCACACCCGCATGTTTTCAGCCAACTTCCCGGCAAGGTGCCCTCCTTGCCGGAATGTCCCCCCAACCCCCCTACCACCAGCGACGACAGACCTCGGGGGGCGCCGCGACCCTATGGGTACTGGCCACAGGCGGACGGAACGCTTCCCACCCCGGTAGCGGAGTGGAACGCTTCCTGATCGAATGCTTTTCGCCAAGTTGAGAAGTCGACATAGCGCTGCGTGCTGAACTTGTCACGCCGACACCACGGGACGCAGTAGATTCGATCATGTATTTACGGCGGGGGATCCACGTGCAAGGCCGAGGGGAAACGTGCAGGTGCGACCAGACCAAGGAGTCGCGACACCCAAGGGGGGCTTAGCGCCATGAGCCAGGATTCCACCGCCGTCGTCGCGGACGCCGGCCGGAAGCTCGCGGGGCGTCGCCGCAGGGAGATCGTCGCGGTGCTGCTCTTCAGCGGCGGGCCGATCTTCGAGAGCTCCATTCCACTTTCCGTGTTCGGCATTGACCGGCAGGACGCGGGAGTTCCACGCTACCGACTACTCGTGTGCGCCGGTGAGGACGGTCCGCTCAGGACCACCGGCGGACTCGAACTGACCGCGCCATACGGGTTGGAGGCGATCGCCCGGGCAGGCACGGTCGTCGTGCCCGCCTGGCGTTCCATCACCTCACCGCCGCCTCCGGAGGCGCTCGACGCACTGCGTCTGGCGCACGAGGAGGGGGCCCGGATCGTCGGACTGTGCACGGGAGCCTTCGTGCTCGCCGCCGCAGGCCTGCTCGACGGCCGGCCCGCGACGACGCACTGGATGTACGCGCCGACGCTGGCCAAGCGGTACCCGTCCGTCCACGTCGATCCGCGCGAGCTGTTCGTCGACGACGGCGACGTGCTCACGTCCGCGGGCACCGCGGCCGGAATCGACCTGTGCCTGCACATCGTGCGCACGGACCACGGCAGCGAGGCGGCCGGGGCCCTGGCCCGCAGGCTCGTCGTCCCGCCGCGCCGCACCGGCGGCCAGGAGCGCTATCTCGACCGGTCGCTGCCGGAGGAGATCGGCGCCGATCCGCTGGCCGAGGTCGTCGCCTGGGCGCTGGAACACCTCCACGAGCAGTTCGACGTGGAGACCCTGGCGGCCCGTGCGTACATGAGCCGGCGCACCTTCGACCGGCGGTTCCGCTCGCTGACCGGCAGCGCGCCGCTCCAGTGGCTGATCACCCAGCGGGTGCTCCAGGCACAGCGGCTGCTGGAGACCTCCGACTACTCGGTCGACGAGGTCGCCGGGCGCTGCGGGTTCCGCTCGCCGGTCGCGCTGCGCGGGCACTTCCGGCGGCAGCTGGGGTCCTCCCCGGCCGCCTACCGCTCGGCCTACCGGGCGCGCCGACCGCAGGGCGACGTGGCGCAGGTCTCCGAGCTCTCGGGGTCTCCGGTGCCGCACCAGCGCACTCCGCAGCCCCAGCGGGCGGCGGCGGCCCTGGCCGCGTCCGGCCCGTCGGTGACCGAGCTGTACTCACCCGGGCGGGTCCTGCGGGAACACGCGTAACCCTCACAACGGGTACGGCACGGAAGGTCCTCCATCGGTCACCACCGATGGGGGACCTTCCGCTTATGCGGTCCGCTCCCGGGGCTACCGCATAAGGTGGGACACATGAACGATCGCATGGTGTGGATCGACTGCGAGATGACCGGGCTCTCGTTGACGGACGACGCACTTATCGAGGTGGCCGCACTGGTCACCGACTCGGAGCTCAACGTGCTCGGCGAAGGCGTGGACATCGTGATCCGCCCGCCGGACGCGGCCCTGGAGACCATGCCCGACGTGGTGCGCGAGATGCACACCGCCTCCGGTCTGCTCGACGAGCTGGCCGGCGGGACCACCCTCGCGGATGCCGAGGCGCAGGTCCTGGCGTACGTACGGGAACACGTGAAGGAGCCCCGCAAGGCGCCGCTCTGCGGGAACACGGTCGGCACCGACCGCGGCTTCCTGCTGCGCGACATGGCCGCACTGGAGGGCTACCTGCACTACCGGATCGTGGACGTGTCCTCGATCAAGGAGCTGGCCCGCCGCTGGTACCCGCGGGCGTACTTCAACAGCCCGCCGAAGAACGGCAACCACCGGGCGCTCGCGGACATCAAGGAGTCCATCGCCGAGCTGCGCTACTACCGGGAGGCGGTCTTCGTTCCGCAGCCCGGCCCCGACTCGGACACGGCGCGGACCATCGCCGCCAAGCACGTCGTGCCCGCCGAGTAGCACCGCCGGAGACGGGCGCGGGAGGACCGGGGAGGGGGGCGGGAGAGAAGGGGGGAGCGAGCACCCTCCCGGACCCTGTACCCTTTTCTTCGGCCGGTCGGTTTTCCGACCGGACATGGTGGGTGTAGCTCAGTTGGTAGAGCACCTGGTTGTGGTCCAGGTGGCCGCGGGTTCAAGTCCCGTCACTCACCCTGATGAGAAGGCCCCGGTTCGCGAAAGCGGACCGGGGCCTTCTGCGTTTTACGAGGATTCCCGGACCACCAGGCGGTTGGGCAGGACGACGGCAGCCTCGCCCGGCTCCGCCGCGCTCCCCTGGCGGATCCTGTCCAGCAGCAGCCGCGCCATGGTGCGGCCCATCTCCTCGATCGGCTGCCGGACGCTGGTCAGCGGCGGGTCCATGTGCCGGGCCACGACCGAGTCGTCGAAGCCGACCAGCGCCACGTCCTGCGGTATCCGCCGCCCGGCCGTGCGCAGCTCCAGCCGGGCGCCCGCCGCCATGACGTCGGAGGCGGCGAAGACGGCGTCGAGCGCGGGGCGGCGCTCCAGCAGCTCGCGCATGGCCCGGCGGCCGCCCTCCTCGGTGAAGTCGCCGACCGCGATCAGCTGCTCGTCGACGGGGTGTCCGGCGGCCGCCAGGGCCTGCCGGTAGCCGTCCAGGCGGCACTGGGCGCCGTAGACGTCCAGCGGTCCGGTGATCGTGGCGATCGCGCGCCGGCCCCGGCCGAGGAGGTGGCGTACGGCCTCGGCCGCGCCGGCCAGGTTGTCGGAGTCCACGCTGGGCAGGGTCTCCGCCGCGGAGCGGCGGCCGCTGATCACCGTCGGGATGCCGAGCTCGGCCAGCAGGTCCGGCAGCGGGTCCCCGGCGTGGACGGAGACGAGGAGCACCCCGTCGACGCGGTGCCCGGACAGGTACTGGGAGAGGCGGCGGCGCTCGCGGTCGCTGCCCGCCAGGGTGAGGACGAGCTGGACGTCGGTCTCGGCGAGGGCGGCGCCGACCCCGCGGACCACGTCGGAGAAGTACGGCTCGGCGAAGAAGCGGGCCTCCGGCTCGGGGATCACGAGGGCGATGGCGTCGGTGCGGTTGGCGGCCAGCGCCCGGGCGGCCCGGTTGGGCACGTACCCCAGCTCGGCGACGGCCGCCTCGACGGCGGCCCTGGTGTGCTCGCTGACCTTGGAGGACCCGTTGATCACCCGGGAGACGGTGCCGCGCCCGACTCCGGCGCGCGCCGCGACCTCCTCCAGGGTCGGCCGTCCCCCGCCGCGCCCTTGACCGTTCATGGCTTCCTCCCGGTTGTGAATCTACCTCTTGACGACGATGGGAGCGCTCCCACACTGTGTCACACGACACCCGGCACGTTCCGTCCCTCAGGGAGGACTCAGATGCGAGCCCGAAGAAAACTCGTCACCACGGCCGGTCTGCTCGGCGCGACGGCCCTGCTGCTCGCGGGGTGCGCACAGGATCCGGCCGAGTCCCCCGAGAAGGGCGCCCCCGCGGACGGGAAGGCGCAGACCACCCTCACCGTCGGGGTCTTCGGGGCCTTCGGCCTCCAGGAGGCCGGGCTCTACGACGAGTACATGGTGCAGAATCCCGGGATCCGGATCGAGCAGACCTCCATCGAGCGGAACGAGAACTACTACCCCCAGCTCCTCACCCACCTGGGCACCGGCAG
This sequence comes from Streptomyces sp. NPDC059989, assembly GCF_042736975.1. NCBI lineage: Bacteria > Bacillati > Actinomycetota > Actinomycetes > Kitasatosporales > Streptomycetaceae > Streptomyces > Streptomyces sp. NPDC059989. Next base: position 90,988 of record NZ_JBHWUO010000011.1, on the reverse strand, counting down.
CGGGCTCGCCGACATCCAGGCCGTCGAGGTCAACAACATCGCCGAGATCACCGCCACCCAGGCCGACAAGCTGGTCGACCTGGGCAAGGCGCCGGGCGTGGACAAGGCCGCCTACCTGCCCTGGAAGTGGGCGCAGGGCACGGCGAGCGTGGCGAAGGGCGGGGCCACGGTCGGTCTCGGCACCGACATCGGGCCGCAGGGCATCTGCTACCGCAAGGACCTCTTCGAGGCGGCCGGGCTGCCCACCGACCGGGCGGCGGTCGGGGCGCTGTGGGCGGGCGACTGGAACAAGTACCTGGAGGCGGGCAAGGCGTACAAGGCGAAGGCGGGCGAGGGGAAGGCCTTCGTGGACTCCGCGTCGGGTGTGATGGCGGCGGTGACCGGGAGCAGCGCCCAGCGGTTCTACGACGAGCGGGGCGAGGTCGTCTACAAGACCAACCCGGCGGTGCGCGGGGCCTTCGACCTTGCGGCCTCCTTCGCCGGCGAGGGGCTGAGCGCCAGGCTCCAGCAGTTCACCCCGGCCTGGGACCAGGGCTTCGCCAACGGCTCGTTCGCGACGGTCTCCTGCCCGGCCTGGATGCTCGGCTACATCCAGGACAAGGCGGGCCCGTCGGGCAAGGACAAGTGGGACGTGGCGCAGGCGCCGAAGCCGAGCAACTGGGGCGGCTCCTTCCTGGTGGTGCCGAAGGCGGGCAAGCACGCGGAGGAGGCGGCGAAGCTGGCCGCCTGGCTGACGGCGCCGGCGCAGCAGGCGAAGCTCTTCGAGAAGCGGGGCAGCTTCCCGAGCGCGAGCGCCGCGTACAAGCTGCCGTCGGTCTCGGGCGCGAAGCACGACTACTTCGGCGGGGCCCCGATCGGCGAGATCTTCGCGAAGGCCGCGGAGGGCGTGCCGGTGACGGTGGTCGGCCCGAAGGACCTGGTGATCGCGCAGAACCTGGCGGACATCGGGATGCTCCAGGTCGACCAGAAGGGCCGTACGCCGCAGGAGGGCTGGGACGCCGCGGTGAAGGCGATCGACAACGCCCTGGACCGGTGAGGGCCGGTGCTCGCCGATGACTGACGAGACGGCCGTCCTGTCCCCCTCCGCCGCCGGCGCGCAACGGCCTGCGGCGGAGGGGGGCGGCCGGCGCCAGGTGTGGCGCTCCCGCCGCTACCGGTGGGACCTGCGCTGGAGCCCGTACGCCTTCGTGGCGCCCTTCTTCCTCTTCTTCGCCGCTTTCGGGCTGTTCCCGCTGCTGTACACGGGCTGGGCGGCGCTGCACCAGGTGGAGCTGACCGATCCGGACTCCATGACGTGGGTGGGGCTGAGGAACTTCACCCGGCTGTGGGACGACGCGTTCTTCTGGAACGCGCTGCGCAACACCGTGACGATCGGGCTGCTGTCCACGGTGCCGCAGCTGGCGATCGCGCTGGGCCTGGCCCATCTGCTGAACTACAAGGTGCGCGGCTCCGCCTTCTTCCGGGTCGCGGTGCTCACCCCGTACGCGACCTCGGTGGCGGCCGCCACGCTCGTCTTCGTACTGCTCTTCGGCCGGGACTACGGGATGGTCAACTGGGCCCTGTCGGCGGTCGGCTTCGACGCGGTGGACTGGCAGAACGGCACCTTCGCCTCGCAGTTGGCGGTGTCCACCATCGTGATCTGGCGGTGGACGGGCTACAACGCGCTGATCTACCTGGCGGCCATGCAGGCGGTGCCGGGCGAGCTGTACGAGTCCGCGGCGCTGGACGGGGCCTCGCGGTGGCAGCAGTTCCGGCACGTGACCGTGCCCTCGCTGCGGCCGACGATCTTCTTCACCTGCGTGGTGTCGACGATCGGGGCGACGCAGCTGTTCGGCGAGCCGCTGCTGTTCAACGGCGGGGCGGGCGCGACGGGCGGCTCGGACCACCAGTTCCAGACGCTGGGGCTGTACCTGTACGAGCAGGGCTGGGTGAACCTGCACCTGGGGCGGGCCTCGGCGATCGCGTGGGCGATGTTCCTGATCCTGCTGGTCATCGCGGGCGCGGCGCGGCTGCTGCGCGGACGGGAGGGATCCCGATGAGATCACTGCGCGCGGGCCGGCTCACGTACGTGGTGCTTGCCCTGTTCACCGCGGGCTCGCTCTTCCCGCTGCTGTGGACGGCCGTCGCGGCCTCCCGGAGCAGTACCCGCCTGGCGCAGACCCCGCCGCCCTTCTGGTTCGGCGGGAACCTGGGGCGCAACCTCCAGGTGGCCTGGACCGACGCCAACATGGGCACGGCCCTGCTGAACACCGTGGTCGTGGCGGGCACGGTCGCGGCCGGCACGGTGGTGTTCTCCACGCTGGCGGGCTTCGCCTTCGCCAGGCTCCGCTTCCGGGGGCGCCGGCTGCTGATGGCGCTGGTGGTCGGGACGATGCTGATCCCGCCGCAGCTGAGCGTGGTCCCGCTGTACATGCTGATCGCGCAGCTGTCGTGGACCGACCGGCTCCAGGCGGTGATCCTGCCGACGCTGGTCTCCGCCTTCGGGGTGTTCTTCATGCGCCAGTACCTGGTGCAGTCCCTGCCGGTGGAGCTGGTGGAGGCGGCGCGCACGGACGGGGCGAGCTCGCTGCGGATCGTGTGGCACGTGGTGTTCCCGGCGGCCCGGCCGGCGATGGCGGTGCTGGCCATGCTGACCTTCGTCATGGCCTGGAACGACTTCTTCTGGCCGATCGTCGCGCTGACCCAGAACGGCAGCCCGACGGTGCAGGTGGCCCTGACCGGGCTGGGCCGGGGCTACATCCCCGACCAGTCGGTGATCATGGCGGGCGCGCTGCTGGGCACGCTCCCGCTGCTGCTGGTGTTCCTCGTCTTCGGCCGCCAGATCGTCGGCGGCATCATGCAGGGAGCTGTGAAGGGTTGACGGACACGCCAACGAACGCGACGGACACGACGGACACGCTGGAACTGCGGTTCCCGGACGGATTCCTGTGGGGTGCGGCCACGGCCGCCTTCCAGATCGAGGGCGCGGCCGCCTCGCGCGGCCCCTCGATCTGGGACACGTTCTGCGCCACCCCGGGCAAGGTGCACGGCGGGCACACGGGCGAGGTGGCGGTCGACCACCACCGGCTGTGGCGGCAGGACGTCCGGCTGATGGGCGAGCTGGGGCTCGGGGCGTACCGCTTCTCGGTGTCCTGGCCGCGGGTGCGCTCCGGCGGGATCGGCTTCTACGACGCGCTCGTGGACGAGCTGCTCTCCCACGGGATCCAGCCCTGCGTGACCCTCTACCACTGGGACCTGCCGCAGGAGCTGGAGGCCGCCGGGGGCTGGCCGGAGCGGGAGACGGCCTACGCCTTCGCGGAGTACGCGGCGCAGGTCGCGCAGGTGCTGGCCGACCGGGTGGAGCTGTGGACCACGCTCAACGAGCCCTGGTGCAGCGCCTTCCTCGGCTACGCCTCCGGGGTGCACGCCCCGGGCCGCACCTCCCCCGCCGACTCGCTGCGCGCCGCGCACCACCTGAACCTGGCCCACGGGATGGCCGCCGCCGCGCTGCCCGCCTCGGCGCGGGTGGGGATCGCGCTCAACCCCAGCGCGGTGCGGCCGCTGACCGGCTCGGCGGCCGACCTGGACGCGCAGCGCCGTATCGACGCCCTGGCCAACCGGATCTTCACCGGGCCGCTGCTGCACGGCGCCTATCCGCAGGACCTCCTCGCGGACACCGGGGCGCTCACCGACTGGTCCTTCCTCCGCCCGGGCGACGAGGCGCTGATCCACCAGCCGTTGGACTTCCTCGGCGTGAACTACTACACCCCGACGGTGGTTTCGGCGGCCCCCGGCGGCGCCGGCCCGCGCGCCGACGGCCACGGGGCGACGGCGCACTCCCCCTGGCCGGCGGCGGACGCGGTGGCCTTCCACCAACCGCCGGGGGACCGGACCGACATGGGCTGGTCCATCGACCCGACGGGCCTGTACGACCTGCTGATGCGCTTCACCCGCGAGGCGCCCGGCCTGCCGCTGCTGGTCACCGAGAACGGCGCGGCGTACGCCCCGGACCTGCACGACCCGGCGCGGATCGACTACCTGGAGGCCCATCTCGCCGCCCTCCACCGCGCCCTGGCGGACGGCGCCCCGGTGGGGGGCTACTTCCTGTGGTCGCTGATGGACAACTTCGAATGGTCCTACGGCTACAGCAAGCGCTTCGGCATCGTCCACGTCGACTACGAGACCCAGGCCCGCACCCCGCGCTCCAGCGCGCACTGGTACGCCCGGCTGGCCCGGACGGGGGCGATGCCGGCGTCCTTGTAGATTCGGCGCCATGCGCCTCACCACTCCGCCGCGCCCCCTGGACGTGGAGGCCCTCTTCCCCGAACTGGCCGCCCACCGCCGTACGACGACCCGGCTGCACCCGCGCGCCGGGTCGCCCGGGGTGCGCGACAGCCACGTCGGCGGGCCGCTGCTGTGGCCGGCCGACGAGCCGTGGCCGGTGTGCGAGGCCCCGCACGGGCGCGGCCCGTCCGCGGCCGGCCCCCGGCCGCTGCTCGCCGTGGCCCAGCTCTACGGCCGGGACGTGCCCGACCTGCCCGCCGGTCCGGACGGCGGCGATCTCCTCCAGGTGTTCTGGTGCCCCTTCGACGCCCACGGGCCCACGGGCGCCGGCATGTACGTGCACCTGCGGTGGCGCCGTGCCGCGGAGGTGCGCGAGGTCCTGACCGAGCAGCCGGCGCCCGGTGCCGTCGGCTTCGACGGCTATGTGCCCAGCCCCTGCGTGCTGCACCCGGAGCAGGTCGCCGAGTACCCGTACATCGAGCTGCTCACCGGGGCTCTCGGCGAACTCGTCGAGGAGTGGGAGGGCGCCCAGGAGGAGGCCGCCTACGAGGCCGACGAGACCGAGGGTGACGGCGACGCCTTTCCGAGCTACCAGTGCGACCTGTCCATCGCCCCGGGCTGGAAGGCCGGCGGGCACGCCGCGTGGAACCTCACCGGGCCGGGGACGCTGGACTGCCGCACCTGCGGCTCCGCGACGGAGCTGCTGCTGACGGTCGCCACGCGCGAGTGGCAGTCCGACGGCACGAGCTGGATCCCGCTGGAGGAGCGGCCGGAGGACCAGGCGCAGAGCCCGACCGGGGTGGTCGTCGGTAACCACGGCAAGCTCAACATCTTCGCCTGCCCCCAGGACCCGGCCCACCCGCACGAGTTCAGCGTGCAGTAGTCCCGCCCGGCCTAGCGGAGGCCGTGCTTGTCGGCCCAGGCGGCGACGGTCGCGGCCAGCGCGAGGGGCTGGTCCTCCGGGGTGTGGTGGCCGGCGGGCAGGTCGTGGTGGGCCATCTCCAGGCCGGCGATGTGCTCCGCGCACCAGTCGATCACGTCCGGTCCCATCATGACCCCGGGTCCGGGGGCGAAGGTGAGCAGCAGCTTCGGTATCTCCCCGCTGGTCGCCAGCCACGCGTCGTAGGCCTCCACCCGGGCCACGACATCGGCGGGTTCGCCGCCGAGCGGCATCGAGCGCGGCCACTGGAGCAGCGGTCGGCGGCTCTCCCTGGTGGGGTACGGCCGGCCGTATACGGCCAGGTCGGCCGCGTCGAGGGGGAGGGCGACGGTGCCGGGCAGTGCCTGTCGGATGAAGGCGTTGTCGTCGAGGATCATCGCCTCGCCCACCCCGGGCGTCTTGATCGCCTCGAACAGCGGGCGCCCGCCCTCGGGGAACTCCTCCCAGGACATCGGCTTGACGATGGTCTCGGTGAAGGCGATGCCGCGTACCCGCCCGGGGTGGCGGGAGGCCCAGTCGAAGGCGAGTGCGCCGCCCCAGTCGTGGCCGACGAGCAGTACGCCGTCCAGCCCGAGGGCGTCGAACCAGGCGTCGAGGTAACGGGCGTGGTCGGCGAAGGTGTAGTCGATGTCGGGTTTTCCCGACTCCCCCATGCCGATCAGGTCCGGGGCCAGTCGCCGGCCCCGGTCGCCGACGGCCGGAAGGACCTTGCGCCACAGGTGGGAGGAGGTGGGGTTGCCGTGCAGGAAGACCATCGGGGTACCGGTGCCGAGCTCCCGGTAGGAGATCGTCGAGTCGAGTACGGGCTGTACGGGCATGGCGGATCCTGTCCGGTGGTGGGGCGCGGCGGCGGTCAGCGGAAGGCCGGGGCGGAGCGTGCCGCCCAGTCGGCGAAGGGCCGGGGAGGGCGGCCGAGTATCCGCTCCACCGCGGGGCTCGGCGCCCGTTCGGCCGGCAGGGGTGCACCGAGGATCGCAAGGGTGCCCTCCACGACGGGCTCGGGCATGAAGGCCGACATCTGGGCGCGGGCCTCCTCGCGGGTCTGCTCGACGAACCGCACGGGCTCGCCCAGGGCCGCGCCCATCGCCGCTGCCCGCTCCCGCGGGGTGGTCAGGGCAGGTCCGGTGAGCTCGTAGGTCCTGCCGGTGTGGCCGGGTTCGCGCAGGACGGCGGCCGCGACCTCGGCGACGTCCGCCGGGTCGACGGTCGGCAGCCCGATGTCCGCGAAGGGTGCGGTGGCCGTGCGCCGCGTACGGATCGTCTCGGCCCAGGCGAAGGCGTTGGAGTTCAGGCCGCCGGAACGCAGGACCGTCCAGTCCAGGCCGGACCGGCGGACGGCCGCCTCGAACCCGGCGGGGTGCCGGTAGACCTCGGGGCGGGTGCCGACGCCTTGGGAGGAGAGCAGAACGACCCGTCCGACCCCGGCCGCCCGTGCCCGGTCGAGGATGCCCTGGGGGTCATCGCCGGCGACGAGCAGGAACAACGCGTCCGCGCCTTCGAGAGCGGGCCGCAGCCCCTCCGGTACGCCGAGGTCGGCCTGATGGTGGCGAACCCCGTCGGGCACTTCCGCGGGCCCCCTGGACACGGCGGTCACCTGCTCGCCCGCCGCGACCAGGATCCGCACGAGCTCCCGTCCGACATTGCCCGTCGCACCCGTCACCACGATCACGGCTCCCCCTGAAATTAGTTAGTTAGCTGGCTGACTCACTTCTGACCATAGCCGCCCGCCACCCATCCGTCTACAGTCAGTCAGGTGACTGACTCAAAGAAGGCCCGGCGGACGTCCGGCAAGCGGGAGCGGCTGGCGGCCGCCGCGGCCCAGGTGCTCCACGAGCAGGGCATCGCCCAGACCACGCTCGCGGACATCGCCCAGGCGGCGGACGTCCCGGTGGGCAACGTCTACTACTACTTCAAGACCAAGGACCAGCTCGTCGAGGCCGCGATCGACGCCCACGCCCAGAACCTCCGGGGCCTGATCGACGCGCTCGACGGACTCCCCGCCCCACAGGACCGGTTGAAGGCCCTGGTGAACGGCTGGGCCGAACAGCGCGACCTCACGGCCCGGTACGGCTGCCCCACCGGCACCCTCGCCTCGGAACTCGACAAGCGCGCCGACGGACTCGACCAGTCCATCGCCCAGGTCATGCGGGTCCTGCTCGACTGGACCGAACTGCAGTTCCGCGCGATGGGCCGCACCGACGCCCGCGAACTCGCGGTCGCCCTGCTCGCCGCCTACCAGGGCATCTCGCTGCTCACCAACACCTTCCGCGACCCGGACCTCATGACCACCGAAGCCCGCCGCCTAGAGCTCTGGATCGACTCCCTCACCTAGGGGGTGGGCACCCCGTCATCTCGGGGTCGCCTCGGGGCGGGTACCCGATGCCGTTCAGGGCGCCGCACTCATAGCGTCATGGCCATGACCACACCCCGCACCGCCTTCCTCGCCGCCCCCGCCCTGATGGGCGCCTACGGCCTGATCCGCATCGCCGACGGCCTCGACGGCGACCACGGCCCCGGGGTCGCATGGACCGCCGGCCACCTGTGCTTCCTGGCCGGGCTGGCGTTCTTCGTCCAGGGCTTCGCCGCGATGCGCACGATGGCCGGCCGCAACCGGCTGTCCACCGCGGGGTTCTGGACCGCCACGGCCGGGGCGGTCACACTCGGCGGGCAGTTCCTCATCGACATCGCGGTCGGGTTCGCCTCGGCCGACCGAGCCGAGATGCAGGAGCTCTTCGCCCGCATCCAGGACACGCCCGGCATGCTTCCGGTGTTCTACGACTTCGGCCCGCTGCTGTTCTTCGTCGCCCAGCTGGTCCTGGCCGTCCAGCTCGCCTCGCGCCGCATCCTCAAGCCCTGGGCCCCCGTTCTGATGCTCGCCGGCACCGCCCTTCCGCTCGTCGACAAGGACCTCATCCCGGTCACGGCGGTGCTCCTCCTGATCTCCTTCGCCCCTCTCTATCGCGGCCGTCCGAGCCCCCGCCCGGAAACCGCGTCGGCCTAGACGCCGAACGCGTCGGCGTGGTCCGCCACCCAGGTCTCGAAGGTGCGGGCCGGGTGGCCGGTGAGGTGTTCCACAGCGCCGGTGACCTCGACCGGGAGGCCGTCCGATGAGGCCCAGTAATCGAGCAGGGCGTCGGCATAGGGGCCGGGTATGTAGCCGTCGACCTCGGACTTCCACTGCTCGGCGGAGACCGCCTCGAAGGGTAGGGGCCGGCCGAGGACCTGGCCGAGTATCGCGAGCTGGGTCGCGAACGTCAGCGACTGCGGGCCGGTCAGGGTGTAGGCGCGCCCGCCGAGGGCGGGGTCGGTGAGGACGGCGTAGGCGGCCTCCGCGAGATCGGCCTCGTGGACGGGATCGCAGTAGGCGCCGGGGTAGGGCAGGCGGACCGGGCGGCCGGACTTCAGTGACCAGGCCCAGCCGAGGGCGTTGCTCGCGAAGGACCCGGGGCGCAGCAGGGTGGTGCGCAGCGGGGAGGCCGACAGGGCCTGCTCGACGGCGAGATGGGACGCGGACAGCGGGCTGTCGGCGGCGCCGGGGGCGAGCACCGAGGAGGAGGACAGGAGCACGACGTGCTCCACCCCGGCGGTGACGGCCTCCTTGACGAAGGCGTCGATTCCGGCGGCCTCGGCGTAGAGGAAGACGGAGCGGACGCCCTCCAGGGCGCCGGCGAAGGTCGCCGGATCGGAGAGGTCGCAGTGGACGGTATCGGCGCGGTCCGGCTCGCGGGAGGCGAGGCGGTGCGCGATGCCGTGGGAGGTGAGGAGGATGGAGAGTCCGCGGGCAACGGCACCGCGGCCGCCGGTGACGAGGATCGACATGGCGAGCGAGTCCTTCTTTCTGTTCTGGGTTGCCCAAATTCTGGCTACGATGGATACGTGGCACAGATTCTGCGTTGCACATTCTCTGCGCCACACAGATAAATTTGGAGCATGGAGAAGCCGATGTCAACCGATTCCCCTCGTACGGGTGATGAGTGGAGCCGCGCCGAGCTGCTCGCCCGCATCGTCACCGAGAGCCAGCGGCACTACGCCGACTACTCGCTCTTCAACCAGGCCATGGCCGACCACGTCGGCCTGCACCCCACCGACATGCAGTGCGTCGCCCTCCTCGACATGGAGCCCGAACCCGTCAGCACCGGCGACATCGCCCGCCTCACCGGCCTGACCTCCGGCTCCGCCACGCGCCTCGTCGACCGCATGGTCAAGGCGGGCGTCGTCGAGCGGCACGCCGACCCCCACGACCGCCGCCGCTCCCTCGTCTCCCTCTCCCCCGAGGCCCGCACGCGCATCGGCGCCGCCTGGGACACCCCCGGCCGGGCCTTCGGAGCCGTGCTGGAGAGCTACTCCGACTCCGAACTCGCCGTCATCGCCGACTACCTGCACCGCGCCGCCGAGGTCGGCCGGGCCCAGGCCAAGCGGCTGACCTCGGGCGAAAGCGACTGAACGGGGCCCCAAAAGGACGAGGCCCGGGCCCACATCCCGGCCCGGGCCCGCCCCGCAGCCCTCGCGGCCCCGCCGCCCCCGCCGCCCCCGCCACCCCCGGCGGCTTCCTACGAGGACTGCAACGCCCCCAGCGCCTTCGCCAGCTCCTCGGGCCGCATCACCGGACCGACCTCGATCTCGGCGTTGAAATCCTGGAACAGCTCCCACGTCAGCGACGGCATCATCGCGCTGTCCTGCAGGTCGAAGACGATCCAGCAGGAGCGCACGCCCTCGTGCAGCCCGAAGTACGCCGCCTCCGGCTTCACCTTGTCCATCAGGTTCTTCACCGCCGCCGGCAGGGACCCGGTCTTGATGCCCTCGTTGGTGGCGGCCGTGTCGAAATGCGCCCTGAGCATGACTCTCATGCGTGACTCCTTCCGTCACGGCCACCCTGGGCGGGGCCGCCGGACGGGGCAACATCTCCGCCACCGTCCGGGCGGCGGCCGTACGGGGAGCCCCGCGAGGAGGTACTACGCGCCCTGGATGTGGAAGTTGAAGTCCGTGTGCCCGAGGCTGCCCATCAGCCGGAGCCACACGGGGAGCATCATCTCGGTCCCCCGGGCCGTCTCGATGCCGCCGAGGTCGAGGATGCTCCGCTCCGGCCAGCCGAAGGAGTGGAGCAGCTCCCGTACGGCCTTCTTCGCGTCCGCGTCCTCGCCCGACAGGAAGACGTGGTGCTCACCGACGACCCGCGCCGGCTCGACCATGATCCGGCAGTTCATCGTGTTCAGCGTCTTGACCACCCGTAGCCCCGGGAAGGTGCGCTGGATCAGCTCGCCCAGGCTGTCGGTGTCCACCGGGTCCAGGCTCGGCGGGAACCCCCGCGAGAAGTCCAGCGGGTTCGCCACGTCGATCAGGACCTTGCCGTCCAGGTGCGCCGCGTCCGCCACCGTCAGGGCCTCGATGCTGACCTGCCCGCCGGTGGCGTTGACCAGGGTGTCGCCGTCCCGCGCGGCCTCCGCGAAGGCGGCGAGCCGCACCTGGCGCTGCCCCGCCTGCCACTCGGCGTACTCGGCGCGCCCTGCGGTCGCCCCCGGGTCCCGGGTGCCGATGATCACCTCGTGGCCCAGGGAGGCGAGCCGGGCGGCCAGCGTGCGGCCGACGATCCCGGTGCCGAGGACTGCGTAGCGCATGCCTGATTCCTTCCGCTCGCCGGAGAGGCCCGGCTAGTCCAGGATTCCCACGTCGTAGAAGAATTGATACCGCGTCGGATCGTCCGGCAGGAACCAGTGGAAGCCCTCCTCGAAGAAGACGGCCACGACGTTGACGGCGATGACGAGCCCCAGGAACCACAGCGCGAGCATCCCCGCCGTCCGCAGCGGCCCGGGCCCGGTCGCCGGCACGGAACGGTCCGCCGTCTGGTGGGCGAAGGCCAGGGCGATGCCGACCGCGACCACCGAGGCCTGGAAGAGGATCCAGGCCCACACGTACAGGTGCAGGCCGAAGACCTCGCTCCCGTACCCCTTGTCGCCGGGCAGGACGTGCAGCATCGTCTGCCGCCACGAGGCGAAGGAGCCCGCGATCACCGCGACGAGGGACAGGCCCCAGCCCATCATGTAGTCGCGGCCGGTCACCACGCCGTGCCACAGGGCCGTCCGGACGATGTACGCGGCGCCCATCGCCGCCAGCAGCATGAACATCCGCTGCACGATGCAGAGCGGGCACGGGTACTCCCACAGCCCGAACTGGTAGAAGAGGCCGCCGCAGACCACGCCCGTCCAGCCGATGGCGAAGACGCAGGCGAACCAGTACTGGCCGCGCCCGAGCAACCCGCCCGTCGGTGCCTCCTCCGGGAGGAGGCTGTGCATGACGGCCACCGTCAGTAGCTCAAGGTCAGGGCGAGGCTGCTGGCGATGTGGTGCGCCATCAGCAGGATCACGGCGAGCAGCATCACCCACCACGCTCCGAGCACGACCATCCGGGACGACTCCCGGTACATGGCGATCAGCGTGGCGAGGAGGCCGCCGAAGATGAGGGTGTCCATGCCGCGGACCGTACCGATCCACGGACATACCGCCCGCGAGGCGCGCCCCCGGCCCCCGCCCCGTTACGTCAGTTGCTGCGCCGCTTGCGCCGGCCGCGCCGGGTCCGGACCCCGCCCGAGCCGCCCCGGGTCCGGCCGTCCAGGCCGATCCAGACCCGCACCTCGGTCCCGCCGAGCACCGAGCGCCCCAGCCGTAGGTCGCCGCCGGTCGACTCGGCGACCCGGCGCACGATGTCCAGGCCGAGGCCCGTCGAGCCGTCGCGGGCGCCGTCGTTGCCGCGGCGCAGGGCGGCGTCCGGGTCCGCGATGCCGGGGCCCGCGTCGGAGACGAGCACGATGACCGCGTCCGAGGCGTCGTGCACGTCCACCGCGAAGGGGGTGCCCTCGGGGGTGTGCCGGAAGACGTTGCCGAGCATGGCGTCGAGGGCGGCGGCCAGTTCGGGCCGCGCCACGGGGATCCGTACGGTGCGGTCCACGCCCGCGAGCCGCACCTCGCGGCCCTCGTCCTCCGCCAGCGCCGACCAGAAGGCCATCCGGTCGCGGATCACCTCGGAGGCGTCGCAGCCGGCGCCCGCGCCCGCGCCGGTCAGGCCGGTGGCCGGGCGCTGTTCGCGGGCCGTACGGATGATCGTGTCGACCTCCCGCTCCAGCTGCTCCACGGCCGCCCGGGTCTGCTCGGCGGCCGGGCCGTCCCCGAGCGAGGCCGTGTTGAGCCGCAGCACCGTCAGCGGCGTCCGCAGCCGGTGCGACAGGTCGGCGGCCAGCTCCCGCTCGTTGGCGAGGAGTTCCACGACCTGGTCCGCCATCGCGTTGAACGCGACGGCCGCCGAGCGGAGTTCCTTCGGTCCTGCCTCCGGTACCCGGGCCCCCAGCCGGCCCTCGCCCAGCTGGTGCGCGGCGTCCGCGAGCCTCTCGGCCGGCCGGACCAGCCGTGCGCCGAGCCGGTCGGCGACCGCCACCGAGCCGACGATGAGCGCCAGACCGACGCCCGCGAGCACCAGCCAGGCGGTCGTGACGCCGTTGCTGACCTCGCTCTCCGGTACGTAGACCTCCACGACGGCGATGTCCCCGGACCCGAGCGCGATCGGCTGGAGCAGCGCCGAGCCGCCGCCCGCCACCGAGGCCGTCGTGGCCCGCCCCATCCGCCGGGTCTCGGCGACGGCGCGCTCGCCCGCACGGCCCTCGCCGATGTCCACCGGCGCGCTGCCGCCGATCGCGGGCACGTGGACGGCCATCCGCCGGGCCGCGCCCATCTGCGTGGACTCCACGGCCTTGCGCAGCTGCACCGGATCGGTGGTGATCGACAGGGTCGGCCCGATGGTGGCGGCCTGCCGTTCCGCGTTGGAGAACGCGCGGTCGCTGGCCATCTCCTTGACGACGAGCCCGAGCGGCACCGCGAAGGCCACGACCACCATGACCGTGACCGCGAGGCACACCTTGACCAGCGCCCACCTCATCTCCTGTGGCTCGCTCCGCCGCGGCAGCGGCTGTTGTCACGGTCGCCCGCGCGGCGCACCACTGCGGCCATCGCGGTCGTCTGCGGCCCGGTGGCCGCGCGTGCGACGCTCACTGGGGCGGCTCCAGCTTGACGCCCACACCCCGCAGCGTGTGCAGGTAGCGCGGTCGGGCGGCGGTCTCGCCGAGCTTGCGGCGCAGCCAGGACAGGTGGACGTCGATGGTCTGGTCGTCCCCGTACGACTGCTGCCAGACCTCGGCGAGCAGCTCGCGCCGGGCCACGACCACCCCGGGCCGCCCGGCCAGGAAGGCCAGCAGGTCGAACTCCCGGCGCGTGAGGTCCAGCACGGTCCCGTCGAGCTCGGCCTGGCGGCGCAGCGGGTCGATGGCCAGCCCGCCGACGTGCAGGACGCGCGAGGGGGGCTCGGCCGCGGCGGCCTGGGAGCGGCGCAGGACGGCGGCCATCCGGGCGGAGAGGTGCTCGACGGAGAAAGGTTTGGTCAGGTAGTCGTCGGCGCCGTCGTTGAGCAGCCGGACGATCTCCGTCTCGTCGTCGCGCGCGGTCGCGATGATCACGGGTACGTCGGTGATGCCGCGCAGCATCTTGAGCGCCTCCGACCCGTCGAGGTCGGGCAGCCCGAGGTCGAGGATGACCACGTCGAAGCGGTGGTGGGCGACCTCGCGCAGGGCCTCCAGGGCGGTCCCGACGCTCCGCACGGTGTGCGAGGCCTCGGTCAGGTGCCGGATGAGGGCGGAACGTACGAACTGGTCGTCCTCGACCACGAGCACACTTGCCATGGCCCGCACCGTAGCCCATTCGGGGGACCGGGGGAGGGGCCGAGCGGCTCTTGTGGCAGGTGGTGCAGTATGTCCCCTGATGCTTCGAGGACTTGTACATGCCGTGGCTTGGACGCTGGCGACCGGGGCGGCGGTGACGCTGTCCTGGTGGGGCGTGCACACCGTCATGTCGGGCACGGCCTACGATCCGCCGCTCGCGGTGCCGCTGGCCGGGCAGCCGCTGTCCTCCTCGACCCACCGCGCGCAGCTCGCGGAATCGCCGTCGCCCGCGCCGTCGGCCTCCCCCAGCCCCTCCGCCTCGCCGTCCGCGGGGCCCTCGCCCGCCAAGCCCTCGCAGAAGGCCTCGCCCAGCCCCCGCGCGAGTCAGCCGACGGACGACGGGGACCAGGGCAACGTGAAGGCCTACCCCGTCTCCGGCGGACGGGTCGTCTTCTCCCTCGGGGCGTCCTCGGCCGAGCTGGTCTCCGCGACCCCGGCGGCCGGCTGGCGGATGCAGGTGTGGAAGCAGGACTACTGGATCCGGGTCACCTTCACCAAGGACGGCCGCGAGGTGTCGGCGTTCTGCACCTGGCACGACCACCCGCCGGTGGTGGAGATCGTCGACCCCTAAGCGCGGGGCGTCAGCCGGTCGCCGGGACCGTGCCCACCAGCACGAACTCGTTGTACGGGAAGACCTTGCCCATGGTGCGGGGGAAGGGGAAGGAGTAGGTGCGCCGCACCGAGACCCCGGCCTTGCCCGCGTGGCTGCGCAGCTCCTCGAAGCCGACCCACCGGACGTGGGTGGCGTCGGTGCGGTAGCCGACCTCCTGCGGGGTGATCAGGACGAGGGAGCCGCCCGGCTTCACCAGCGGAAGGTACTGCTCCAGCAGCGCGGCCGCGGTCTCCTCGTCGACGTGCTCCAGCACGTGCGCGACCAGCATGCTGTCGAAGGACCCGGGCCCGCAGTCCGGAGCGGCGGCCAGCTCGTCGGGCGTGTAGGCCGTCAGTCCGCGCTCGCGGCAGGTCTGCACCGAGTGCGGGTTGTGGTCGACACCGACGCTCTCGGGCCCGCAGTTCAGCAGGTTGCGTCCGATTCCGCAGCCGACGTCCAGGACCCGGCCCAGCTGCAGCCGCTGCAGGTTCCACCGGTACGGCGCCTGCGTCGGCAGCAGCCGCTTGATCCCGGACTGTTCCAGTCGGGCGAGCCGACGCGTGTAGTCCGAGCCGGCGGTGCTGGGGGTGGGCGCACCGGGGGTGGCGGGGGAATCAGACATGGGCTTTGCCGTCTCCTGAACGCTTACGTGAGAAGGGAGCGATCCCTCTCAGGGAACCACAGGCTACGCAGCCCCGGCTCCCACCGGGAGACCTGGGCGGTCTTTGCCCGCCGGCCCCGCGATGTCCCGCGCCGGCCGGCTACCGGAAGACCGAGGGCGGCGGCTGCGGCGAGGCCACCGCCGAGGCGTCGGCGACCGGCGCCGCGCCGCCCGCGAAGTCCGCCAGGGCCCGGCCGTGCTCGACCCGGCCCGGGTGCGGATCGCTCGCGACCCGGCGGGTGAACTCCGCCACGGGCAGCTCGCGGTCAGCGGCCACCAGGACCGCGTTGCCGAAGCGTTTCCCCCGCCACACCACGGGATCGGCCGCCAGCGCCAGCTCCGTGAACCGGGACGCGGCCGTCGCGATCTGCCCCCGCAGGTGCGCGAGCGGCGGACCGTCCGCGAGGTTGGCCACGTACCACCCGGTGGGCGCCAGGGCACGGCGTACGTCGTCGAGGAACTCGGTGCTCGTCAGGTGCGCCGGGGTGCGCGCGCCGCTGAACACGTCCGCGATCACCAGGTCCGCCCAGCCGTCCGGCACCTTGGCCAGGCCGGCCCGCGCGTCCACGGCCCGGACCCGGACCCGCGCCTGCGGATCCAGCGGCAGGTGTTCCCGTACGAAGGCCACCAGCGCGGCGTCGATCTCCACGATCTGCTGGGTGGAGCGGGGGCGGGTGGCGGCCGTGTAGCGGGCGAGGGTGAAGGCGCCGCCGCCCAGGTGCACCACGTTCAGCGGCTGCCGGGCGGGGGCGACGAGGTCGATGAGGTGGCCGATCCGCCGCTGGTACGCGAAGTCCAGGTACCCGGGGTCGGCCAGGTCGACGTGCGACTGCGGGGCACCGTCGATCAGCAGGGTCCAGGCGTCGGCGCGCTCCCGGTCCGGCTCCAGCTCCGCCCGGCCGCCGCCCACCTGCCCGACGACCGGTTCGGCGGCGCCGCGTCCGCGCTGCTGCTGCCTGCTGCCCTTGCCTCTGTCCTTGCCTGCCACGACCCCATTGTCGCCGGTCAGCGGCGGTCGCCCGGTCAGCGGCAGTTGTCGGCGGCCTCGATCAGCCGGGCCGCCTCGCCCAGCGCCGCCCGCAGCACCTCGGGGTCGGTGACCGGCCCGACGGCCTCCGGCGGGAGCAGCCAGCCCGTGGCGCCGGCGGTCGGCGAGACCGCGTCGCCGAAACGCATCCCGCGCCCGTTGGTCTGCGTACACGCGCTGCCCGGCAGGTCCCAGGCGTCGGCGGTGCCGGGCGGGACGAGGAAGCCGAGGGTGCCGCCGGAACCGTCGTGCAGGACCGGGCCGACCCCGCCGGCCTGGCTGGCGGCCCGGCGGATGATGTCCACCGCCTCCAGCCCCTGCCGGGCGGGCACGGTCACGAGGTCCAGGTCCAATTCCGGGGCCGGGGCCGCGCCGGGCGCGGGCGCGGTGTTCGTTCCAGTGCTCTCCATGCCGCCCTCCACCAAGGGAACCCCTCCTCGATCCGTATCCGCATGGGTTCAACGCACGGGAACGTCAACGGGTGCGGCGGCAAGACGCTGCAAAGGATGGCAGTTCATGGCGGATGGCGGGTGAGATATCCGTTTTGTAGCCAAACACCGCATGAACAAGCCCTCGCTGGCGGTACGTTCATGCGCGCCGGACCCCAGCTTCGCATCACATGTCACAGCCCCGGCACTGCGTTCCTTGCCAGAGAGGCCACGTCCATGGCGGCGTCCCCCCACTCACCCAACTCCACGTTCCGGCGGCTGCGCGGGCAGCACTCCCCGGCCGAGTTCGCGGCGCTGGTGCGCCGGGCGGCGAAGGAGATCGGCGAAACGGTTTCCTGCGACGCGCGCTACATCGGCCGGGTCGAGTCCGGCGAGATCCGCTGCCCCAACTACGCCTACGAGCGGGTCTTCCTCCACATGTTCCCCGGCCGCACCCTGGCCGACCTGGGGTTCTCGCCGCGCGAGGCCGTCCGCGGCCGCTCGGCGCAGCTCACCAGCCGTTCCGGTTCCGGTACCAGCTTCAAGGAGAGCGACGTGCTGCGTCGCGCGTTCATGGCGGGCGGCTCCGCGACCGTGGCGGCCGCGACGCTCAGCCTCACCCTGCTCGGCGACACCCGCCGGCTCCCCTCCCGCGCCGGCGAGTCCGAGGCCGCGGCCGTCGAGGACGCCGTACGCCAGATCCGGCTCCTGGACGACCGGCACGGGGCCGACGCCCTCTACCGCAAGGCCGCCGAACCCCTGCGCACCGCCTACGCCCTGCTCGACGCGGGGGCCACCCGGCAGTCCACCGAGGACCGGCTGCACGCGGGCGCCGGCGAACTGGCCGTCTCGGTCGGCTGGCTGGCCCACGACTCCGGCCGCTTCGAGGACGCCCGCTCGCACTACGCGGAGGCCCTCGCCACGGCCCGGGTGTCGGGGGACGCGGGCCTGGAGGCGCACGCGTTCAGCAACATGGCGTTCCTGGCGCGGGACTGCGGCCGCTCGCGCGAGGCCGTACGGGCGGCCCAGGCGGGCCGCCGCGCCGCCCGCTCGCTGGGTTCCCCGCGGCTGCTCTCCCTGCTGGCGCTCCGGGAGGCGGGGGGCTGGGCGGGCCTGGCCGACCGCAAGGCCTGCGAGGAGGCGCTGACCCGGGCCCACACGGAGTTCTCCCGGGGGGAGGCGGGCGCGGACCCCGAGTGGATGTCCTTCTTCGGCGAGGCCGAGCTGGAATCCCTGGAGGCCAGGTGCTGGGCGACCCTCGGCGAGCACGCCCGCGCGGCCCGGCACGCCCGCCGGGCCGCCGACCTGCAGGATCCGCACTTCGCCCGGAACGTGGCCCTCTACACCGCCGAGCTGGCCGGTAACCTGGCCCGTGCGGGAGCCCCCGACGAAGCCGCGTGGGCCGGCGGGCGGGTGCTGGACCTCCTGGCCGAGGTCCAGTCCACGCGGATCCGCTCGATGCTGTCGGAAACGGCCCGCACGCTGGTTCCGCACCAGCGGTCGCCCCGGGTCGGGGCCTTCCTGACCCGGCACGCCACGGTCTGAGGCCGCGCGCCGCTGTTGGGGCTCCGCCCCAAACCCCGCGCCTCAAACGCCGGCGGGGCTGGATGTGGCCTGGGTCCAGCCGTCGGGTGCGGCGCCGCTGCTGGGGCTCCGCCCCAGACCCCGCGCCTCAAACGCCGGCGGGGCTGATTTTGGCTCAGCTGCGCTGCACAGTGCCGGCCAAGACCAGCCCCGCCTGCGTTTGAGGCGCAGGCCCGGCTATACGTCCAGGTGCCCCGTGTCGTTCCAGCGCTCCAGTGCCGGCGCCCCGTACGCCCAGCCGAGGACCGAGAGCGAGGTGGGGTCGAGGCGGATCCGGGCTCCGAAGGAGGCCTCGAAGCCGAGCCAGCGCGCGGCCAGCGTGCGGAGGATGTGCCCGTGGGCGAAGACCAGGACGTCGCGCTCCGCCGAGCGGGCCCACGCGACGACCTCGTCCGCGCGCGCCGCGACATCGGCGACGGACTCGCCGCCCGGAACCCCGTCGCGCCAGATCAGCCAGCCGGGGCGGACCGCCTGGATCTCGGCCGGGGTCATGCCCTCGTAGTCGCCGTAGTCCCACTCCATGAGCAGGTGCCACGGATCGGCCTGGGCGCCGAAGCCCGCCAGGTCGCAGCTCTCGCTCGCGCGCACCAGCGGGCTGGTGCGGACCTCGACACCCGGCAGGCCCTTCCACGGATCGCGGGCCAGCCGCTCGCCGAGCAGCTTCGCGCCCTGCTTGCCCTCCTCCAGCAGGGGCACGTCCGTGCGCCCGGTGTGCTTGCCGAGCTGGGACCACGCCGTCTGGCCGTGGCGGGCCAGCAGGATGCGGGGGGCCATGTAGTTTCTCCCGGTCCATGAGAGTTCGTGCTGTTTATGGTGGTTGAGTCGCCCGTCCATCATCCATCACATGAACACCAGCCCGCCCCGCGACCGCTTTCCTGTGTAAGTCCACGATTGTCAGTGGCGGATGGGACACTTCCGCCCGTGAGCTCCTACCCGCCCAGCAGCCCCGCGCAGCCGACGGCGCCGCCGACGACACTGCGGCAGCGGCTCGCAGGCCTGCGCGGCCCCGCCGTGCCGCCCCGCCCGCTCGACGCCCGGGCGCTGGCGGCCCTCGCCGCCAACCCCGGCTGCGGCAGACGCGCCCTGCTCGACGGCGCCGGCGTGGACAAGACCGCCCTCGCCTCGGCCCTCGGCTCCCCCGCCTCCTTCGGGCAGTCGCAGTTCGCCATCGTCCGCGGGAACTCCTTCGAGGCCAAGGTCAAGGGCGACGGCGGAGCCGAACTGCTCCGGCTGGTCCACGGACACCTCGACCCCGCCGCCGAGCCCCCCGGCCCCGACGCCCGCGTCCCCGACCTGGCCGCCGCCGGGCCCGAGGGCCGCGCCGCGCGGACCGCGCTCGCCCTGCGCGAGGCCACCGCCGCCGGGCGGGAAGCCGGGGCCTGGACCCTGCTGGACCACCCGATGCTGGCCCTGGAGGTGGCCGGCTCCCCCGCCTACCTGGAGCCGGACGCCGTCGTCGTGCATCCCGACGGCCGCTGGACCGTCGTGGAGATCAAGTCCTTCCCGATGATCGACGGCGCGGCCGACGCCGCGAAGGTGGGCGCCGCCGCCCGCCAGGCCGCCGTCTACGTCCTCGCCCTGGAGAAGACCGCCGAGAAGCTGACCGGCGCCGAGGTCGGGCACACCGTCCTGCTGGTCTGCCCCAAGGACTTCTCCAACCTGCCCACCGCCTCGCCCGTCGACGTCCGCCGCGAGCGCTCCGTGACCCGGCGCCAGCTCGACCGGCTGACGCGGGTCGAGGAGCTGGCCGCGGCGCTGCCCGAGGGCCTCAGCTTCGACCCGTCGCGGACCGCCGATGAACTGGCCGAGGCGGTCGCCGCCGTGGACGCCTCCTACGCACCCGAGTGCCTGGCCGCCTGCGAACTGGCCTTCCACTGCCGGGACCGGGCCCGCGCCGCCGACGAGGTGACCGCGCTGGGCCGTTCCGTACGGGGCGAGCTGGGCGCGCTGACCACCGTCGAGGCCGCCCTCGCGGCGGCCGCCGGGCACGGCCCCGCCGACGATCCCACCGCGGCGGCACTGCACCACGCGGCCCGGCTGCGCACCGAGGCGCTGGGCCTGGCGGCGGAGGCTAGCGCATGTCCCTCCTGAGCACCCTGGCCCGGCTGCAGGCCCTCAAGTCGGGCCGCGCCCAGCCGCTCGCGACCGTACGGCACCGGCATCTGAGCGAGCGCCCGCTGGTCTTCGTACCGCTGACGACGGCGGGCGAGGCCGGGGCCCCGCTGGGCGCCCTCGTCGGCACGGATCCGCAGGAGCCCCGGCTGCTGGTCGTGCCGCAGCCGCGCGACCGGAATCTGCGCTGGTCCTTCCTGGCCGACCTCGCGGACGAGGTCCTGCCGTACGTGGACGCCTACGGCGACGAGGTCGAGCTCGTGGAGCGCAGCGAGGCCGACCCGGAGACGGGCAGGAAGGTCAAGGTCGAGGCCGAACTGTGCCTGGACGCACCGCAGCTGATCGTGCCGAGCCGGGCGGGCATCGAGTACGTACGGCTGCTCGGCCGGTCGATGCGGTTCCGGCGGACGGCCGAGGAGGATCCGGAGAATCCGTATCCGGCGCCCGCGCGGGTGCCGATGCTGGGGCGCTGGTTCACGCACCTCGCCGAGCGCTCCCGCGTACCCGGGTCCTCGATGCTGCTGTCGGCGACGGACCTGCTGTCCCGGCACTGGGCCACCGGCCAGAGCAATCTGGAGGACCAGCACCTGGGGGCGCTCCTGGCGTGGATAAGCCCGCCGGAGGGCGCGTCCGGCGCGGAGGCGGCCCTGCGCGCCGAGCTCGCCCGGGACCGGGACGGCTCGCTGCTGGTCCCGCCCGCCGGTCCGGCCACCGATCCGGCCTTCGACAACAAGCTGCTGGCCCCGGCCGTGGCCCGGTACGACGCCGCGCGCTCCGCGGACCCCCGCAACGAGCGCGTGCTCGAACGTGCCGACGCCGAAGTACGGGCCCTCGTCGCGGCGCAGATGCGGCCCACCTGGGACGCGGTGTGGCGCTCCGTCGACCTGCTCCGCGCCCTCCCGCCCGGCGAGCGGGCCGAGGAGCGCTGGACCCGCGACCGCTGGTCCTACACCGGCCACCGGGACCGCGTACGGGCGGGCGAGCCGCCGCAGCCGCGCCGGGACGACGTGGTGACGGCGGCGCAGAAGCTGGCCACGCGGGAGACCGAGCAGGTGCGGCTCGACGCCCAGGAGGCGCTGGACGACCCCCTCGTCATGGCGGGCCGGCGGCTGGCGGGCGAGGCCTTCGCCGGCGAGGTCACCGAGGTGGTGATGGAGTGGACGGAGTCGAAGCGGCCGAGCCCCCGCCCGCTGGTGACGGTCGCGACGGAGGACCGGCCGCAGCTCGCCGAGGACGGCGGCGGGAAGGTCTACCGCTCGCTGGACGGACGTCCGCAGAGCGCGCAGTTCGTACGCTTCGAGGAGGACGGCGGGCTGGTGCTGCGCCTGCTGGACAAGATGGGCCGCGGCCGGGACCCGGAGCCCGGCTCGGTGCCGGAGAAGGGCGACCGGGTGTGCTGGACGCTCTTCGAGCACGACGCGCGCGGCGGCCCGAAGCTCCCGGACCGGGAGCAGACCCCGTGGACGCACGGGGGCCCGCCCGGATCCGCCACCGCCACCCCGCTGCCCGACGCCGTGACCGACGAGGACCTCCTGTGACCGCGCTCTTCGACCCGGGGGCCGCTGCCGCCGAGGCGACCGCCGCCATCCTGCACGACACGCTGCACGGGACCGAGCGGGGCGTGGTCGTCGACTCCCCGCCCGGGGCCGGGAAGTCCACGCTCGTCGTGCGGGCGGCCCGGGAGCTGGCCGCGGCCGGGCGCCGGCTGATGGTGGTCGCGCAGACCAACGCGCAGGTCGACGACCTGGTGCTGCGGCTCGCCGACAAGGACCCGGAGCTGAAGGTCGGCCGGCTGCACAGCAGCGAGGGGGACGCGTACGACCCCGCCCTGCGGGACCTCCCCTCGGTCACCCTCTCGGCCAAGCCCGGAGACCTGGCCGAACTCCCCATCACCATCTCCACGGCGGCGAAGTGGGCCTTCGTCAAGGACGTCGAGCCGTGGGAGCACGCCATCGTCGACGAGGCCTACCAGATGCGCTCCGACGCGCTGCTGGCCGTGGCCGGGCTGTTCGACCGGGCGCTGTTCGTGGGCGACCCGGGGCAGCTGGACCCCTTCAGCGTGGTCGGGGCGGAGCAGTGGGCGGGCCTGTCCTACGACCCCTCCGCCTCGGCGGTGAGCACCCTGCTCGCCCACAACCCGCAGCTGCCGCAGCACCGGCTGCCGGTGTCCTGGCGGCTCCCGGCGACGGCGGCGCCGCTGGTCTCCCGCGCGTTCTACCCGTACACACAGTTCCGCAGCGGTACGGGTCCGGGCGAGCGGCGGCTGTCGTACGGGGTCCCCTCGGACGGGTCGGGCCCCGACCGGGTGCTGGACGAGGCCGCCGAGTCGGGCTGGGGCCTACTGGAGCTGCCCGCGCGGCACACCCCGCGCACCGACCCGGAGGCGGTGCGCGCGGTGGCCCTGGTCGTCCGCCGCGCGCTGGACCGCGGGGCGGTCACCAGCGACGAGCAGTCCCCGGACGCGTCCCCCCTGACGCCCGACCGCATCGCCGTCGGCACCGCCCACCGCGACCAGGCGGCCGCGGTCCGCGCGGCACTGGCCTCGCTCGGGGTCGCGGGGGTCACGGTGGACACCGCGAACCGGCTGCAGGGCCGCGAGTACGACCTGACGGTGGTGCTCCACCCGCTGTCGGGCCGCCCGGACGCGACGGCCTTCCACCTGGAGACGGGCCGCCTGTGCGTCCTGGCCTCCCGGCACCGGCACGCGTGCGTGGTGGTGGCCCGGGCGGGCATAGCGGAACTCCTGGACGACCACCCCTCGACGGAGCCGGTCCAGCTGGGCGTGACGGTGAAGTTTCCGGACGGCTGGGAGGCCAACCACGCGGTGCTGGCCCACCTCGCCGAACACCGCGTGCCCTGGCGGCCCTGAGGGTGTCGCTCCCGCTTGCGGGCGATCCCCCGTGCGCCGCTGTGCGGTCTTGCGCGGCGTTGGACAATGGACGGTGGCCCGGAAGCATTTCGTACGCGCAGCAGGAGGACACGCATGGCAGAGCCCGAGCGGAGGCTGCGGCCCGCGCCGCTGCTCTTCGAGCCGTCGGAGGCCGCCACGGACCCGGAGCACTTCTTCGACCTGGAGTCGATAGAGGACCCGCAGGAGCTGCTGGCCCGGGCGACCGAGCTGACGCTGGCCTTCCGGGCGGCGCAGGAGCGGGCGGTGGAGTTCCAGGCGCTGGCCGCGGCGCAGCTGGCGGATCCGCGGCGGTTCGACCGGTTGTCGCCGGGGGCGATCGCCGAGCAGGCGGAATGGACAGAGGACTACGCCCGCAAGATGATCGAATTCGGCGAGTCCCTCCAGCGGGGCGCGGGCCCGGACGCCGACTAACCCTTGGCCTCCGGCGGGGTGCGGGTTGCCGCTGCGCGGGGCTTCCCCCACCCCACCCCTTCCCGAAACTGGGGGCTCCGCCCCCAGCCCCCCGTCGGGGGCTCCGCCCCCGGACCCCCGCGCCTCAAACGCCGGCGAGGCTTGATGTTGGCGGTTTCGGTGGGGCCGGGTGTGCGGTGGGGCGCCCCCGCAGGGCGCCGAACACAACAAGGCCGCCACTCTCCGACCCCTGGTCACGTTCGGCGCCCGAGGAGGTGCCCCGCCGCGCGCCCGGCCCCGCCGGAACCGCCCCAGCTCGGCCTGGGCTGCGGTGGCCAAGCGCAGCGGATTGGCATATGCGGGGCGCAACATACCCCACCCCGGCCCGCCCTGTCCCGGTTTCCGGTAACTCCTGGAAACCGGAACGTTACGCCCGGTAGACCTGGATGCATGACGACCTGCCCCGCCCTCGATGTGCGCACCGCGTCCGCCACCCACGTCACCCCGCAGGGTGCCGCCTGGCTCGCCTCGGCCTCCGCGCATCCGGAGCGCACCCTCACCCTGTGGCAGGCCCAGCCCGGCTCGCCGGCCGTGCTGCCCTGCGGGAGCGCCTTCGACGTCGTCAACGTCCCGCTCGTCCTCGGGCGGCGCCTCCTGGACCTGCTCTGGGCCGACGGCCCCGGTTCCGGCCCGGTCGCCGTGCACCGCGGCCGGATGCTGCTCTTCGCCGCCACCGGCACCGCTCACCGGCTGCCCGCCCTGCTGGCGTGGGAGGAGTGGGGAGGGTCCCGTACCGTCCCGGCGCCGCTGTGCCACGGGCTCGGCGACGCCGTCACCGTGCCGCCGCTGGCCGGGACCCCGGGCCCGTCCCGCTGGCTGGTGGCCCCTGACGCCCGCGCGCCGTGGCTGCCCGGGCCCGAGGCCCTGCTCTGGGCGTTCGTCCGCGCCGCCCGAGCTGCGGATATCGATTTTTCGTTCCGCGGATCCGGATGCTAATGTCTACGACGTCAGCAAGCGCCGCTAGCTCAGTTGGTTAGAGCAGCTGACTCTTAATCAGCGGGTCCGGGGTTCGAGTCCCTGGCGGCGCACAGACAAGAGAAGGCCCCCACTCGTCAGAGTGGGGGCCTTCTTCGTGTCCCGGCACCGTGTCCCGGCACCGTCCCGCCTACGTCGTGATCTTCACCGTGTACGCGCCCGACTGGGTCCGGTCCGCCACCTCGATGGTGATCCGCTCCCCCGGCACGGTGAACGTCTCGCCCACCTCCAGCGGCGCGTCCGCGAGCGGCGGGTACACCGAGCGGTCCCAGCAGGCCTCCGTCGCCGGATGCGCGTCCAGCACCTCGATCGGACCGCCGCCCGAGGCCGCCTCGTTGCGCACCCGGTAGACCAGGACCCCTTCCGTGCAGGTGTCCCCGTCGTTGCCCGATGAGCCCCGCGCCTCGACGGCGATCGCGCTGCCGGGGCCCGTGCGGATCACCGCGAGCCGGGTCCCGCCCGTGCCGCCGTTCGGCGGGGTCTCCGCCAGCGGCAGGAGGGTGTGCAGCGAGGAGCCCGACTGCACGCAGTCCACCTGCCCGGAGTCCAGCCAGCCCAGCTTCCACTTGTGCCAGGCGAAGAGGTCGGGGGCCATCCCGAACTGGCTGCCCATGACGTCCCAGTCCCCGACGTACGTGTCCCAGTCGCCCTTGCCGTCCGTCGGCCGGTGGTAGAGGTCGGGCAGGTCGAAGACGTGCCCGGTCTCGTGGGCGAGCACGTTGCGGTCCGGCGGGTGCCGCTCGAAGACGGTGACGATCCGCCGCAGGTCGGTGCCGTCGGCGCGGATCGGGCGGTCGAAGTTGACGACCTTCGTGGCATCGGAGTCCACGCCCGGCGCGTCCGGATCGGCGACGAAGTAGACGACGTCGTACCGGCTGAAGTCCACCGCGGCGTCGGCGGTGGTGACCGCGTCCCGCAGGTACGCCGCCCGGTCCTCGGGGGCCCAGTCGCGCTGTATCCCGTACGCGGTGGACGGCTTGGGCATCCGGATCCACTGCTTCTGCGGGTGCGGCGCCAGGCGGAAGCGCCCGTACGAGGCCCGCTCGAAGAAGTCGCTGGTGGCGGGGAAGTAGTCGCCCGCGATCTGGCTGGGCGTGAGGGTGGTCCGGTGGTCCGGGAAGGAGAGGAAGACCATGACCGCGTTGAGGGTGCGCACGGGCCGCGGGTAGGCGCCGTTCCAGCTGTCGAGGCCCAGGGAGTGGTGGGCCGCGGTACGGGTCAGCGCGCACGGCCCGGCTCCGGGAACGGCCACCGCGGGCCCCGCGACGAGCGACATGGCGGCGAGCGCCGTCAGGGAAGTGAGCGCTGCAGCCGTACTTCGGATGCGGGAGCGTTCCACTCCCCCGGGTGTCTGCTGTCGCGGCACATCGACCTCCGGTGGTGGATTCGTACCTGTTCATCCACCTTGGGGCGATTGTCTTACTAATGCCCTGTTCCGCTGCCCCACACGAGTGAGCGATACGGCAAGCCGGTGACCCCCGGACTTCACGCGCCTGCCTACAGAACGTCACGACCGATCACCCGAGATCAGCAGGGGTCTCCGCGTGCTCACAGCCGCGCAGAAACGATCACGCGATCTTGGACGGGCAATCCGTCATCACGCCGAACTCCCGCGTCCCGCGCGGCGACGCCGCTGGATAGGGCCTCCCGGCAGCCTCTATGATCGGCACACTTTCCTGCACGGACACTCACGAGCACTGCGGGAGCCAACGGTGAGCGGAACCTCAGAGGGAACCGGTTCGGCGGCCGACAGCATCCGATCGGCCATTACGGAGCGTCACCCAGCAGTGCCGGCAGGGGCATCCCTGTCGCGCGCCGAATCCGATCTGCGCGACTACAAGGCCGCCTTCAACGCGGCCCACCTCGCCATGGCCGTCGTCGACCGCGACGGCTATGTCGTCGCCGCCAACCAGGCCTTCGCCGGACTGCTGGGCACCGAGCCGCACGCACTGGTCCACCGGTGCGCCGCCGACCTGGTGGACCTGGCCGCGGAGGCCCGCACCTGGGCCGCGTACCAGGAGGTGCTGCGCGGGCGCCAGGCCCGGCTGCGCTGCACCCGACGCCTCAAACACCCCGACGGCCATTCGCTGTGGACGGAGGTGACGCTGGGGCCGGTGCCCGGGACCGGCGAAGTCCTGCTGTCCGTCGCCGACATCAGCGACCGGCGCGACCTCCAGGCGCGGCTGCGCCACCTCCAGATGCACGACCCGGTGACCCGGCTGCCCAACCGGGCGCTGTTCTTCGAGCGGCTCTCCGCCGCCCTGGAGGCCTCCTCGTACGAACACGGGGGCGGCACCGGCCGGATCGGGCTGTGCTACCTGGACCTCGACGGGTTCAAGGCGGTCAACGACACCCTCGGCCACCGGGTCGGCGACCGGCTGCTGGCCGCCGTCGCGGCCCGGCTGACCCAGTGCGCCGACCAGTCCGGATACGGGCGCACGGGCGGGCACCTGGTGGCACGGCTCGGCGGCGACGAGTTCGCCCTGCTGGTCGAGGACTCCTCCGGCACCGAGCAGCTCGCCGACCTGGCGCGGAGCGTACTGGCCGCCGTACAGGAGCCGTTCGACCTGGCCGGGCAGCGGCTGTCGGTCTCCGCCTCGATCGGGGTGGTGGAGCGGGCCGTGGCCGGCACCTCGGCGACCTGTCTGATGCAGGCCGCCGACACGACCCTGTACTGGGCCAAGGCGGACGGCAAGGCGCGCTGGACCCTCTTCGACCCGGAGCGCAACGCGCACCGCATGACCCGGCAGGCGCTCTCCTCGACGCTGCGGCCTGCCGTGGAGCGCGGGGAGTTCGCGCTGGAGTACCAGCCGCTGGTGGACCTGGAGAGCGGCGCGCTGCGCGGGGTCGAGGCGCTGGTGCGCTGGAACCACCCGCAGTTCGGCACGTTGACGCCGAATCGGTTCATCGGGATCGCCGAAGAGGACGGTTCCATCGTCCAGTTGGGGCAGTGGGTGCTGCGCACGGCCTGCCGGCAGGCGCGGCGATGGCAGATCGAGCAGCCCAGCGACGCCCCGGTCTTCGTGTCCGTCAACGTCGCGGTGCGGCAGGTGTGGGACTCGGACCTGGTGGGCGACGTCGCGGAGATCCTCGCCGAGACGGGGCTGGCTCCGCAGCTGCTCCAGCTGGAGCTGACCGAGTCGGCCGTGATGGGCTCGGCGGGCCGGCCGCTCCAGGCCCTCCAGGCGCTGAGCGACATGGGCGTGCGGATCGCGATCGACGACTTCGGCACCGGGTACTCGAACCTCGCCTACCTCAGCCGGCTGCCGGTCTCGGTGCTGAAGCTGGACGGCTCCTTCGTACGGGGCTTCCGCTACGAGGAGGGCACGCACCCGAACCCGGCGGACGAGACCATCGTCGAGGCGCTGGTCCAGCTCGCGCACCGGCTGGGGCTGACGGTGACGGCGGAGTGCGTGGAGACCGCCGGGCAGGCGGCCCGGCTGCGGCGGGTCGGCTGCGACACCGGGCAGGGGTGGCTGTACTCCCGGGCGGTGGCCCCGGACGTGATCGCCCGCATGATCGCCCGCCAGGTCGCCGCGACCGCCGCCTCCGCGGCACCGCCAGCGGCGCCGGCCTCCGCCCCCGCTGCCGGATCCGCATCCGCATCCGCATCCACCGGACAGGACGGGCCCGCCCCGCACCCCCTCGTCTGAGCACACGGCCGCCCCCGGCCTCCGGAGAGGACGGGGGCGGCCGGCGCTCGGCGCGGGGTGGGGGGAGATCAGCAGGCGCCGAGGTCCTTCCAGACACCCCATTCACCGGTGGTCCCCGGCGTCTCGTTCTGCGTCCACCACTGGGCCTTCCACTTGTGCCCGCTGTGGGAGACCTCGTTGCCGGCCGTGTAGATCGTGCCCGCGACGTACGCCGGGGTCGTACCGCAGCCGGTGGGCGGCTGGGTCGTCGGCGGCGTGGTGGTCGGAGGCGTCGTGGTCGGCGGGGTGGTCGTCGGAGGCGTGGTGACCGGCGGCTGCGTGGCTCCGCCGAGGGCGTCCGAGATCTGGTTCAGCAGCGTGGTGTTGGCGTCCAGGCCGAGCAGGGAGTACATCATCGCGCCGGCCAGGCCGCGCTGCTTGCCGTAGTCGACCCGGGCCTGGATGGACTTCTGGTTCAGGCCGGTGAAGAACTCGCCGTCCTTGTAGAAGTACGAGGCCTTGGCCTGGTCGTCCCAGAAGGTCGTCGCGGGGTTGTCGACGATCCCGCCGAGCTCCTTGTACATCGCGATGCCGGCCTGCTGGCTGGTGGGCCGGGCACCCGAGGCGCCGGTGGCGGTCTGGGCGAGGCCGTTGGCGGTGCCCGCGGGCACGCCCTTCCAGCCGCGGTAGTAGAACTCGTAGCCCAGGGTCAGCTTGTTGGCGGGGAAGCCGCCCGCGATGCCGTAGGCCGCGTTGCCGTCGATCCAGGAGTCGATCGCGTTGTCGATGCTGTACTTCTGGGTGCCCGGCGCGATCGGGTCGGTCGGGTCGGCCGCCGAGGGCTGGAGCGGGGACTGGTGGTACGTCGGCCCGTCGCCGTCCCAGGCGCCGTGCATGTCGTACGTCATGATGTTCGCGTAGTCGAGGTACGCGCCGATCTTGTCCGTCTCGATGTACTTGATCTTGTCCTGGCCGGCCGGGAGGGCCGAGGTCAGCAGGTACTTCTTGCCGCCGTTGGCCTGGCCGTAGGCGTCGAGCTGCTCGCGGAACTCCTTGAGCAGGAGCGTGAAGTTCTGCTTGTCCTCGGGGGCGTAGTGGTTGCCCAGGTGGCCGCCGGACGAGCCCGGGTACTCCCAGTCGATGTCGATGCCGTCGAAGATGCCGGCCGCGGTGCCCGCGCCGCCGTATCCGCCCTCGACCGGCAGGTTGCCCTTGATGTACTGGTCGATGCAGGAGGAGACGAGCTTCTTGCGGGAGGCGTCGGTCTTCGCCGCGTCGCTGAAGTACTTCGAGTAGGTCCAGCCGCCCAGCGAGATGTTGATCTTCAGCTGCGGGTACTTGGCCTTGAGCTGCTTGAACTGGTTGAAGACGCCGACGATCGGCTGGTCCCACTTGTCGGCGACCCCGCTGACGCTGTCGGCCGCGCTGAAGGACTTCTGGTAGTCGGCGTACGAGTCGCCCGCGCCGTCACCGGCGTTGGGGTTGTTGTCGTCGCCCGCCGCCTTGTTCGCCTCGAAACAGGTGAGGTTGGTGGGGTGGATGTTGCCGAACGAGTAATTGATGACGTCCAGCTTGCCCGCTATGCCGCGGGTGTCGAGGTGCTTGGGGTAAAAGGCGTTCCCGTACACGCTCCACTGGTCGTAGTAGGCGATGCGGACGCCGCCGGCCGCGGCGGTCGCCGAGGCGTCCGCGGCCTGGGCCGTGCCGAGCCCCGCGAGGGAGGCGAGCGCTCCGGCTGCCAGCGCGGCGGTGGCGGCGGCCGCGATGAGGGGTTTACGGATGTGCATGAGCTGTCTCCGTGGGGGTGGGAGGGGAGAGCAACAAGTCCAGGTGGGAGAAGTGATAGCGATCACCGCCCGCCCCAGTCAATGGTTTGGACCAAAGAAGGACTAGACCACTCCCGGCGTAAATGCCCTCGTCAGAGACCTGAGCGCACATCAGAAACCGCCCGCCACCCCGGGTGACGAGCGGTTTAAGGGTGCCCTAAGACATCCCGCGGCAAGGTTTCGGCAACAAACCAGCCGAACCCCGTTCGCATGCGGTCAAGCAGCGGCAGGAGCCTCCACCGGCAGTCCGTACGCATCTGCGATGAGACCGTAGGAGTGCAATCTGGCGGTGCCGCTGTGGGCGTTGGCGGTCAGCATCAGCTCGTCCGCACCCGTCCGCTTGGCGAGCTCGTCGAGCCCCGTGCGCACCTCGTCGGGGGTGCCGTGGACGATGTTCGCGAGCCAGCCGTCCACGAACTCCCGCTCCATCGGGGAGAAGGGGTACGCCGCCGCCTCCTCCGGCGTCGGGATCAGCCCGGGCCGCCCGCTGCGCAGGCGCAGCATCGACAGCGCGCCCGTGAGCACCTGGGCGCGGGCCTCCGCTTCGGTGTCGGCGGCGAGTGCCGCGACCCCGATGACGGCGTACGGGGCGTCCAGGACGGCCGAGGGGCGGAAGCTCTGCCGGTAGAGGTCGAGCGCGGGCAGGGTGCCGGCCGCCGAGAAGTGGTGGGCGTAGGCGAAGGGCAGCCCGAGCTCGCCGGCGAGGCGGGCGCTGAAGCCGGAGGAGCCGAGCAGCCACAGCGGCGGCCGCCCGGCGGGCCCCTGCACCGGGCCCGGTACGGCGTGCACGCGGGCGTACGGGTGCCCGTCGGGGAAGTCGTCGTCGAGGAAGCGGGTGAGCTCCGCGAGCCGCCGGGGGAACTCGTCCGCGGCCTCGTCCAGCCGCCCGGGCCCGCGCAGCGCGGCGGCCGTGCGCCCGTCGGTGCCGGGGGCCCGGCCGAGCCCGAGGTCGATCCGGCCCGGGGCGAGCGCCTCCAGGGTGCCGAACTGCTCGGCGACGGCGAGCGGGGCGTGGTTGGGCAGCATGACCCCGCCCGAGCCGAGCCGGATGCGGGAGGTGTGCGCGGCGAGGTGGGCGAGGATCACGGCCGGGGAGGAGCTGGCGACCCCGGGCATGGAGTGGTGCTCGGCTACCCAGTGGCGGTGGTAGCCGCGGGACTCGGCGAGCCGGGCTATGTCCACGCTGGTGCGCAGGGAGGCGTGGGCGGTGCTGCCGGCGCCCACGGTGACGAGGTCCAGGACCGAGAGCGGTACCGGTGCCCGGCCCCTCGCGGTGCCGCGGATCCCGTCGCGGCCCTCCTGCCGATGCCCGTCCCCGGTGTCACTCATCGTCGCTCCCGTCTCGGTTCCCATCCGTACGAAGACTTCGAACCGTGGGCGGGCCCCGGGCATTCCCGGCACACCGGGGCGGTGCGCGTGACCATGGCATATGCCAGAGGAGTAGGTCCTGGCAGAGTGACGTGATTGAGCCATCAATCTCCTCAACAGGCGCTCCACATGGGCCTCTTGATGGCTATCGTGGTAGGGCAAGCGGTAACAACCTGCTAGGGGGAAACCGTGGCGCTGAAGCCCGAGCCGACCGCGCCGTTCCACTCGGTGCAGTACGCACTACGCGTACTCGAAACGATCGCACGGCACACCGGTGGTGTGACCGACGTGCAGATCGCGCGTGAGACCGGCCTGCCCGCAGTCCATCTCGCCCCGATGCTGCTCATGCTGCGCCGGGAGGGATATGTCCTGCAGGTGTCCGACGGCGCCTACGCCATAGGGATTCCCTCGTCCTGCTCGGCTCCGGCGTCGACCGGCAGCAAGCCCTGACGGACAAGCTCCAGGAGACCCTGGACCGGCTGCGCGACTCCGTCGGCGCGGCCGTCTACATCAGCCGGTACGTGGACGGCGAGGTCAGGATCACGCAGTTCGCGGACAGCCCGCGCACCCCCAAGGTGCACGAGTGGGTCGACTTCCGCTCCGCCGCGCACGCCAGCGCGGTCGGCAAGTGTCTGCTGACGCAGCTCGACCTGAACGGACGGCGCGACCACCTGTCCCGCCACAAGATCGCCCGGCTCACGTCGAAAACGATCGTGAACGAGCGGATCCTGTTCTCCAAGCTGGACGCCCAGCCGGCCACCGTGCCGATGCTGGACCTCCAGGAATACGCCGTGGGCACGGTCTGCGCGGCCGTCCCGATCACGGCCGGGGCCTCGGTGGGCTGCCTGGCGCTGTCGATGCCGGTCGAGCACGCGCACCGGCTGCGGGCCGCGGCCGACACCCTGAACCGGAAGGCCGCGCCGCTACTGCTGTCGCTCACGCTCTAGGGGGGCGGGCGGCCCGGAAAACACTTCGGGCGGTTCCCGGTGAACCGGAAACCGCCCGAAGGACAGGTGCGCCGCCAGGGACTCGAACCCCGGACCCGCTGATTAAGAGTCAGCTGCTCTAACCAACTGAGCTAGCGGCGCCTGCTGACAGAGAAAATACTACCTGGTCCTCAGGGGTGCTCAAAACCATTACCCGCGGAGGTACGCGAGGACCGCCAGGACCCGGCGGTGGGTCTCCTCGGCGGGCGGCAGGTCCAGCTTTCCCAGGATGTTCCCGATGTGTTTGCCGACGGCCGCCTCGGAGACCACCAGGTCCCGGGCGATGGCCCCGTTGGACTTCCCCTCCGCGACCAGCCCCAGCACCTCGCGCTCGCGCGGGGTCAGCGCGGAGAGGGGATCGCGCCGCCGGCGCAGCAGCTGGCGTACGACCTCCGGGTCCACCACGGTGCCGCCGCCGGCCACCGTGACCACCGCGTCGAGGAACTGCTCTACCTGCCCGACGCGGTCCTTGAGCAGGTAGCCGACGCCGCTGCCGTCCCCCGAGTCCAGCAGGTCGGAGGCGTACGCGCGTTGCACGTACTGGCTGAGCACCAGCACCGGCAGCGCCGGGCGGGCGGCCCGGAGCTCGACGGCGGCGCGCAGTCCCTCGTCGGTGAAGCCCGGGGGCATCCGCACGTCGGTGACGACGATGTCCGGATCGTGCGCGGCGACGGCGGTGCGGAGCCCGTCCGCGTCGCCGACGGCGGCCGCCACGTGGTGGCCGAAACGCGTCAGCAGGCCGACGAGCCCTTCGCGCAGGAGCACTCCGTCCTCGGCGAGGACGATTCTCAGGGGCTCACCGGGCACGGGATCTCCAGGCTCAGGACGGTCGGCCCGCCGGGCGGGCTGGTGATCGTCAGTGTGCCATCGAGGACCGCGATCCGGTCGGCGAGTCCGGTCAGGCCGGAGCCGGCGGCCGGATCGGCGCCGCCGCGGCCGTCGTCCCGTACGTCGATCAGCAGCGCGGCGCCGGTGTGCCGGGCGGCGACGGCGGCGCGGGAGGCGCCGCTGTGCTTGCCGATGTTGGCGAGGGCCTCGCAGACGCCGAAGTAGGCGGCGGCCTCGACGGACTCGGGCAGGCGGGGCAGGCCGGGGTCGACGGCGTCGGTGTCGACGGGGAGGGCGGACCGGTCGGCGACGTCGGCGAGGGCGCCGGTGAGCCCGTAGTCGGTGAGGACCTGGGGGTGGATGCCGTGGATCAGCTCGCGCAGTTCGGTGAGGACCCGGCCGGCTTCTTCGTGGGCGGTGGCCAGCTGGTCGGCGAGCGGGCCGGGGGGAGCGTCGAGGCGGGCGAGGCCGAGGGTCATGGTGAGGGCGACGAGCCGCTGCTGGGCGCCGTCGTGGAGGTCGCGCTCGATGCGGCGGCGCTCGGCCTCGAAGGCGTCGACGAGGCGGGCCCGGGAGCGGGTGACCTCGTCGAGGCGGCCCCGGAGCTCGCGCTCGCGGGGGACGAGGAAGGCGCGGGCGAGGGCGGCGCGGGCACCGGCGTAGGCGGAGAGGGGGTAGAGGAGGGCGGGGAGGAGCACGGCGCCGGCGGCGGCGCACGCGAAGGCGGCGGGGTAGGCGGTGACCAGCCAGAGCTTGACCACCTTGACCTCGTGGTCGGCGGCGAGGGCGAGCTGCAGCGGGGTGGTGAGGAGGAGCAGCGGCAGGCCGAGGAAGGCGGCGAGGACGGTGAGGTCCACCCACCAGAGGAGGAAGCCGTGCAGGACGGCGTAGCCGAGCTCGCGCCAGGTGGCCTGCTCCCGGTAGCGCAGCCGGGCCCACGCGGCGAGGCCGGGCTCGGCGGGCGTGCGGTGCGGCCCGGGGGCGGGCTCGGTGTCGACGAGCCGCAGCCGGCGGCGCTCGACGGCGCCGGTGGGGATGCCGACGAGGCCGAGCAGGGCGAGGAGGGGCAGGCCGATGAGGGCGGGGCCGAGGGCCGCGCCGAAGCCGGCGAGCAGGACGAGGGCGAGCAGGACCGGGATGCCGGTGAGGGCGCTCCCTGCGAGGTAGCCGGCGGCGCGCCAGGGCCATGCGGAGCGGAGGTGGCCGGGGCGGGCCAGGGCCTGCCAGGTGCTGCGGGGGGCGTCGTCCATGCGGGCACGCTAGCCGTGGGCGGCCCGGTCGGACCATGGCCCCAGGGGGCGTGCGGGGGGTGGGGCCGGCCCTACCCCCCCCGTACGCCGGGCAGGCCCTACGACTTGGTGGCGGCCGGGAGTACGCGGAAGCGGTGCAGGGTGCCGCCGGCGTAGGCGGTCTGCTGGGCGTCCGTGCCCGCGTGCGCCAGCAGGATGCCGGCGGTGACCTTCGCGGAGGCGGTGAACCGCAGGCGCAGCTGGACGGTGGTGACGCTGCCCGCGGGGACCTTCTGGTAGCCGACGGCGCCGCTGAGCGCGCCGCGCAGGTCGTGGGCTGCCCAGCGCTTCCAGGTCGTGCCGTCGCGGTATTCGAGGACGGCGTCCTTCGGGCCCAGCCTGGTGTCCATGGCGAGGATGGCGGAGCGCCTGACCTGGTCGAGGTCCTGGGTTCCGGCGCGATTGTCGAGGACGAGGCGGAAGGTCGACCAGCCGCCACCGGCCTGGAACTCGGCGGGTACGTCCACGAGGGACAGCCGGATCGAGCGCTGCGACGCCTCGGCGGCGGGGGCCGGCTGCGGCCCCGGGGCGGCGGCGGCCGGGGTGGCCAGGAAGGCGGCCGGGACGAGCAGGGCGGCGGCGGCGATCGCGGCCGCGCGGCGGTGTGTGGTGCGCATGTGGGACTCCCCCGTGCAGGCAAAAGCCCGTGGACGCGGCGTCCACGGGCCGAGATGGTCTGGACCATCTTATGAGGGGGGGGTCCGTCAGCGTTCCAGCAGGTCCGCGCGGCCGTGGGCCTCGTACCGCGCGAGGAGGGCGGAGCGGGCCGGGCCGTCCAGTGGCTCGTAGTGCCCGCCCGGGGCGCGCTGCCAGACCGGGTCCGGGCACAGGAAGCCCTCGCGGCGCAGGGCGACCCGGTGGACCTTGTTCGTCGCGGTGACCGGCATCGCGGGGACGACGCGGACGTAGCGCGGGGCCATCTTGGTGCCCAGGTCCGGCTGGGAGGCGAGGAAGGCCTCGAAGGCGGCGGGGGAGAACTCCGCTCCCTCCCGGAGGGCGAGGGCCGCCATCACCTGGTCGCCCGCCACCTCGTCCGGGACCGCGTAGACGGCGACGGCCGCCGCCTCGGACCAGCGGGCCAGGATGTTCTCGATCATCGCGGCGGCGAGGTTCTCGCTGTCCACGCGGAGCCGGTCGTCCGTGCGGCCCGCGAAGTACAGGAAGCCCGCCGTGTCCCGGAAGAACAGGTCTCCCGTCCAGTACCAGCCGTCCCGCGTGCGGTCGGCCTCCGCGTCCGGGTTGCGCCAGTACCCCTCGAACAGGCTGCGGCCGCGGTTGACCAGTTCGCCGATGGCCGAGGAGCCGTTCAGCAGGCGGCCCTGCGGGTCCAGGAGCGCCGGCGGGCACTCCCGGCCCGTCTCCGGGTCGATCACCGCCAGGTCGTCCCCGGCTCCCGCCCGGCCCAGGGCGCCCGGCGGGGTGTCCGGGGTGTGCTGGACCGAGGCGCCGCCCTCGGTGGCGCCGTAGCCCTCCACCAGCCGGGCCCCGAACCGCTCGGTGAAGCGGGCC
This sequence comes from Streptomyces sp. NPDC059989, assembly GCF_042736975.1. Taxonomy (NCBI): domain Bacteria; kingdom Bacillati; phylum Actinomycetota; class Actinomycetes; order Kitasatosporales; family Streptomycetaceae; genus Streptomyces; species Streptomyces sp. NPDC059989. The sequence continues at coordinate 54,849 of NZ_JBHWUO010000011.1, read as the reverse complement.
GCGTCCACCGCCCCGGCCTCGGTGCCGAAGCCGAGGCGCAGGGTGTGCTCGCGGTCGTCGGATCGCGGCGGCGTGGCCAGCAGGTACTGGATCGCCCGCCCGACGTACGTGAAGTACGTCGCCCCGTAGGCCCGTACGTCGTCCAGGAACGCGGAGGCCGAGAAGCGCCGGCGCAGTGCCACCGCGGCTCCGCCGACCAGGGCCGGGAGCCAGTCCGCGATGACGGCGTTGCCGTGGAAGAGCGGCATGCAGACGTAGTGGACGTCGTCCGGGGCGACGGAGAACCGGCCCGCCAGCGCGGAGCCGGCCGCCGCCAGCCGGCCCTGGGTGCAGATGGCGGCCTTGGGGGCGCCGGTGGAGCCGGAGGTGAAGTAGAGGAGCAGCCGGGAGGCCGGGGCGGGGGCGGCCATCACCGCCTCGCCGGGCTTGGCGGCGGCGTACGGCGCGAGCAGGGCCTCGTACTCCTCGGTGCCGGTGACCAGGATGCGTACGCCCGGCAGGTCGAGGCCGCGCAGCAGCGGCAGGTGGGCGCGCTCGGTGATCAGGAGACGGCAGTCGGTGTGCAGGATGTCGCGGGCCAGCTCGGGGCCGCGGCGGGTGGGGTTGATCCCGGCGACGGCGGCCCCCGCGAGGGCCGCCGCGCCGAGCCAGAAGGGGAACTCGGGGGTGTTGTCCAGGAGCACCCCGAGGTGGGGTTCGGCCCCCGGAGGCATGAGGTCGACGAGGAGCGCGGCGCGCGCGGCGGCCTCCTGGGCGGTCCGGTGGTGGCTGAGGACGTGCCGTTCGGCGTCCCCGTACATCAGCCCGGGCCGGTGGTCGCCCCATTGGCGCGCTATGAGCTCCGCGACGGTTTCGGGTGCAGTCGTCGTCCGCATGCCGCCGGAGGGTATCTGACGTTGCGTCAGAATTGAATGTCGGAGCAGGCGTAGAAGGCCATCGGGGTGTCGTTGACGGTCCAGACGGCCAGGATCATGTGCCGGCCGGACTTCCCGCTCGGCATGGCGCCCTGGTGGACGGTGGTCATGGCGGGGCGGGCGCCGTTGTAGGCGACGGTGAGGAAGGGCTGGGGGTCGAGGTCGGCGCGGGTGAGGGCCTTGGTGCCGGTCCAGCCGTTCTTGGTGACGTAGTACTTGAAGTCGGTGGTGGAGTGGTTGGCGGTGAACTGCCACCGGAAGCTGTAGCTCTGGCCGCTGGTGACCTTGGTGGTGGGCCAGGCGCCGCCGCGCGGGTCGTCGAGCTCGGCGAACTGGGACAGGCCGGCGGAACATATCTTGCCGTCGGCCGGACCGGCCGCAGGGAAGCCCTTGAAGCCCTCGACGCTCTGCGGCTCCCACTGGATGGCGCCGCAGTTCGAGACGGTCCGGTTGGCGCAGAGCTTCTGGCGGCTGATGGGGGTGTCGGTGTATCCGTGGCTGCTCGCGGTGGGGGCGCTGAGCACGGACACGCCGGCGATGAGGCCGAGACCGAGCAGGGCGGCGCCGGCTCGTCCGGGCATGCGGAGGCTACGCATGATGCTCCTTGAACGTGGGGGGAGTTCGGGGAGTGCGCGCACTGTTATTCAGGTCTAGACCAAGTCCCAGATTATTGACGGGAGTTGTCCGTGTCCATACCAAAGGGGGAACGGGTGGTCCGGTCGGTTCCGGCCACCCGTTCCCGTGGTTCCTCCCGCGCTACTCGGCGCGTCCCGTGTAGAAGGCGACGGTGAGGTCCTTCACCAGGGCCTTGCGCTCGTAGTCGTCGAGCTCGACGAGCCCGCGCGAGGTCAGCCGGTGGACGGTGTCGTCGACGGCATCCACGACCGAACTCAGCACGGTGTCCCGGTGCTTGGCGTCGATCGCCGCGACCCGGCGGCGGCGCATGGCCTCCGCGACCTCGGCCGCGTACTCGATCCGGGTCGGCTGGGCCGAGAACACCTCGATCCCGACGGCCTCGGTCTCCGCCGCCAGCATCCGGGTCAGCGCGTCGCCGACGGCCTCGGCGTCGCGCAGGGTCGGGGCGTCCTCGTGGAAGGCGTCGGCGGGGAGCTGGGACAGGACGCGGGCCATGGCCGATTCGACCTGTTCGGCCAGGTAGTCCACGTGGTCCGCGACGGCGAGGGTGGCCCGGGCGGTGTCCTTGACCTGCCAGACGACCTGGACCACGACCTGGAGGGCGAGGCCGCCCGAGTCCACGGCGGGCATGGGGTCGCTGCGCCAGTGCCGCAGGCGTACGTCGACCCGGCGGCGCAGGAGCAGGGGGCTGACCCAGGTCAGGCCGGTACGGCGGACCGTGCCGCGGTAGCGGCCGAAGAGGGTGAGCACCCAGGCGTGGCCGGCGCGGGCGCGGCCGAGGCCGCCGAGGGCGAGCAGGGCGACGATGCCGAGGAAGGCGAGCGGGGGCCAGTGGGTGGCGCGCAGGCCGTGGTAGGCGCGGGGGGCCGCGCCGAAGGCGGCGACGATCGTCGCGGGGACGGCGCCGGCCCGCCAGAGCACGGCCGCGCAGCCGGCGAGGGCGAGGCCGCCGATGCCGACCCCGATCCAGCCGGGCAGGACCGGGCCGCGGTGCTCCCGGAGCCGCTCGTCGCCGGGCGGGACCCGGCGGCCGGGGGCCGGGCGCGGGGTGGCCGGCGCGGGCCGGGCGGCGGGCCCGGCGGGTCGGGGCAGGCGCTTCGGCTCACCGCGGAAGGGCAGGTGCACCGGCACCTCGGTGACGGCGGTCCCCCGGTACGGGCCGACGCGCGGGATGTCCTGCGTATCGTCCTCCTCTTCCTGGCCCTGGCCCTGGCCGTGCCCGTGCCGCTGCCCCTGCTCCAGGCCGCGCGCCACCGCCCGGGCGACGATCTCGGCCACGTCGGGGCCGGGTACGCCGGAGTGCGGGGGGTCCGGCTCCGGGTCCGGGTCCGGCTCCGGCGCCGCTTCGACGGCGAGGTCGGGCTCCAGGTCGGTTTCGAGGTCGGGTTCGAGGTCGGTCTCGAGGTCGAACTCCGGGTCCGGCCAGGGCTCGGGGGCGGGCCCCGGCCTGGTGGGCTCGGGGTCCTGTGGGTGCGGGATCGCGGAATCGCCGTCGGCGGTCCGCAGGCGCAGGGTGGCCACCGGGACGGGGGCCGGCGCCTCCTCCTGCGGGTGCGGGATGTCCGCGTACGGCTGCACCGGCTCGGGTTCGGCCTGGAGCCGGGCAGCGGGCAGCCCCACCGGCGACGCCGGGTGAGCGGGCTGGGACTCCGCTCCGGGCTGCGGCTCCGGCCCCGGCCGGACAGCCCGGGCCGGGGCCTCCGCCAGGAGGGCCGTCGGCACGGTGGCCCAACCCATCGAGGTCTCGGCCGCGGCCGCCGGTACCGGCGCGGCGCCCGGCTCGACCGCCTCGCGGGGCGCACCGACGCCCCACGCAGGCAGCGGCTCCGCGGCCGGGGCCGGGCCCTGGGGTGCGCGCGGGGGCGCGAACTCCGCCGCCCGGTCCGGGGCGGAGACCGGATGGGCGCGCGGGGGCGCCGGCTCGGCCGGGTCCGGCTCAGCGGCCGCGTGCACCCGCAGGTGCGCGGGGTGCGCGCCCGCAGCCGGGAACTCCGCCGCGGCCGCGCCGGCGGCGTGGGCCGGCTCCGCTGCCCGGCCGGGGCCCGGAACAGCGGCCGCGGCGGGCTCCGCCCTCCGGTCGAGGGCCGTTGCCGGGGAGGCGTACGGGTGCGCGTACTCCGCCGGGGCGGAGGCGGAGTACGTACCCAGGGTCGCCGCCGCGGCGGGCACAGAGGCGGCGGCCCGGTCCGGGGCCGGGTAGGCGTACGGGGGCACGGACTCCGCCCGGGCGTGAGCCGAGTTCGCCCGAAGCGGCGCGAACTCCACCGGGGCCTCGGTGGCGGCGACGGCCCCCTCCACCGCTCGATCCGGAACCGCGGCCGCGTAGGCGTGACCGGGCGCGGGATCAGCCGGGGCGGGAGCCGAATGCGCCCGAAGGGGCCCGAACTCCGCCGGGGCCTCGGTGGCGGCGCGGGCCGGCTCCGCCGCTCGATCCCCGGTCTGGACGGCCGCCCAGGCCGGGACCGGGAAGGCGTGGCCGGGTGCAGGGTCCGCCGGGGCGGGGGCCGACTGCGCCCGAAGCGGCGCGAACTCCGCCGGGGTCTGGGCGGGGGTGGCCGCTGACCGGGCAGGGTCCGCTGCCCAGGCCGGGGCCACCGGCGCCCGATCCGGGGCCACCGCTCGGTCCGGGGCCGCGGCCGGGTAGGCGGGGCGGGGGGTGGGGCTCGCCGAGGCCGCTGCCTGGTCCGGGGCCCCTGCTCGATCCCGGTCCGCGGCCGGGAAGGTGTGGCCGGGTGTGGGGTTCGTCGGGGTGGGGGACGGGTGCGGGCTCGGGGGGGTGTGTTCCGCCCGGGCGGGGGTGGCGGTCGTGGGTGGTACCCGGAGGGTGCCCGTCGTCGAGGTGGTGCGCGTGGGGTACATCGTTTCCTCCGTCATGCGAAGAGCCGTCGCCAGGTTTCCGGGCCCGGGTAGCCGTCGGCCGCGGCCCCGCGCCAGCCCTGCGCGCGCTGGAAGGCCTCGACGTTGCGGCGGTCGGCCTCGCCCCAGCGGGAGCCCGGGCCGGATGTGTAGTGCTTGCCGAAGCCCTTCTTCACCAGCTGGCGGCCCAGGGCGGCGATGGCCTCGTGCGACCGGCCCGGGCGGAACACCGGGGACCCCGGGTAGGCCCGTACCCCGCCCGGACCCGGCGCGCCGACCACCGTCGGCGGGATGTCCCTGCCCTGCCGCTCCACCAGCAGCCGCCAGGTGTGCGTGCCCGGGATGCCGTCGGCGTCCGCGCCCGTCCAGCCCTGCGCGGCCTGGAAGGCCTGGGTGGCCAGCCGGTCGTGGTCGCTCCACGTCCGGTCGGCGACCCCCTTCGGGTAGAACCGGTACGCGCCGCGCTCGATCAGCATCCGGCCCAGCTGGGCGACGGAGTCGTTGGTCTGCCCCGGGGCGAACTTCTCGGCGCCCGGGAAGACCGTCGACTCCCCCGGCTTCGGCCCCGGCGCCGGCTCCTCGGGCAGGATGCCGCCCGTGACCCCGTTGAACCGGTACGGGACGTACTTGGTCGCGTTGGCCCAGTAGCCGTAGGGCGTGGCCAGCTTCCGCGTCGTGGGCCGCGTCTGCTCGTAGGCGATGTAGTGCGTCTGCGTCTCGTCGACCCAGCCGCCGAAGAGGACCACGTGCGAGCCGTTGTTGGGGTCCGCCGGGTTGTGGAAGAGCAGCATGTCCCCCGGCAGCAGCTCCGCCTTGGTGATCTTGGTGGCGAACTTGTCCAGGCTGCCGGTCCACTCGTTCGTGCCGAGGTTCCACGCCATGGAGACGTAGCCCGAACAGTCCTGCCGGTAGCCGTCCTCCCAGTACTCGGACATGCTGTACGGGACCTTCGCGTCCAGCCACAGCTTCGCCCGGTTGATGATCGCCGTCCGGTCGATCCGCTTCACGGCGGCGGGCGCTCCCGGCTTGCCGACCGGGCCCTTCTTCGGGCCGTGCAGCGGGCCCCGGCCGCCCTGCGGGGATCCCGGGTCGTCCTGGGCCACCGGGCCGGGGGCCGGGCCGGGAGCCGGGGTGGGGGCCGGGGTGGTGACCGCCACCGCGGCTCCGCCGCCACCGCCCAGGACCACTCCGGCGGCGGTGGCCAGCACCAGCGCCCGGCGGGCCCCGCGCGCGGCGGGGTGTCCCCCGTCGCGAAGCGGTATGGCCCGCGCGCGGGCGAGGGAGCGGCGGCGCTGGGCGCAACCCCGGCACACGCAGTCGCCCGCGGGCTCGTACTCCTCGAAAACGGGCATCGGCATCTGCACGTGCGTCGGCGGCTGCATCGTCATGCGGTTCCGTCCACTCCCCTGCTCGTCCACTGGTCGGCCACGACCGCATCTGGCGGGGCGTCAGATGTGGCACGGCCAGACATATCGTGCACGATAAACCCCTCAAACATGGGTTAATCGGACAAGGCGGGCGTGGCTGGTCACGAGCACCCGCGGAGGTGGGGTAGAGTTTTCCCTGTCAGCAAGCGCCGCTAGCTCAGTTGGTTAGAGCAGCTGACTCTTAATCAGCGGGTCCGGGGTTCGAGTCCCTGGCGGCGCACAGACGGAGGAAGCCCCTCGCAGCGAAAGCTGCGGGGGGCTTCTTCGTTTGCTCCGGGATTCCTGCGGACTTCCTCCGAACGGCGGGCTACACCGCCGTCCCCGGGCGGACTCCCGCGCCCGTCAGGTAGGCGGAGACCACCACGTTCGCCGTGTACTCCTTGGCCGCCTTGTCGTAGGAGCCCCCGCAGGTCACCAGCCGCAGCTCGGCCCGGCCCGCGACCCGCTGCCCGTACGCCTTGTGCGGGTCGAAGCCCGCGCGCTCGTAGACCCGTACGTCCTCGATGGTGAACTCGGCGACCGAGCCGTCCGCGCGCACCACCCGCACCTTGTCGCCCGGCTGCGCCGAGCTCAGCCCGTAGAACACCGCCGGCTTGGACCTGGTGTCCACGTGCCCGACCATCAGCGCGGCCCCGGCGGCCCCCGGCAGGGTGCCCTTGCCCCACCAGCCCACGGTGCCCGGGCTGTCGTACGGGGGCGGCTCGATCGCACCGTCGGCGTCCAGGCTCCGGGAGATCACCGGGGCCTGGATGCCTATGGAGGGCACGTCGACCCGCTGGGGCAGGGCTCCGGCGAGGGGGGCGTGCGCGGCCGGCAGGCCCGGGCCCACCGCGCCGCCGGCCTGGCCGGTGAGCGGGGCCGGGACCCCGGTGATCTGGCGGCCCCAGAGCCACAGGCCGAGCACCAGCACCGACCAGGCCGCGAAGGTCAGCAGCCGGCCTCCGGAGGCCTTGCCCTCAGTCACCGTTGCGGCGGCGGCGCAGGGTCAGCGCCCGGCCCGCGACGGCCAGGGTGGCGGCGGCGGCCAGCACGGCGCCGATCACGGTGTGCGGCAGCCCCGGGCCGTCACCCCCGTGGTCCTTCTTCGCCGCGGCGGCCAGCCGGGAGGTCTCCTGGATCTCGGCGGACATGCCGCCGCCGCCCGCGTGGACCGGCCAGACCGGCGAGGCGTGGTGGCTCGGCTGGTGCCGGCCGATCTCGATGGAGCCGCTGATCTTGTCGTGACCGTCGCACGTCACCCGGATGGAGTGCCGGCCGGGCTCGGCGTGCGCGCGGATCAGCGCGTCGCCGTACAGCGGGCTGCGGCCGCCGTCGCGGCCGTACAGGTCGACGTCCGCCACGAAGACGGAGGACTTGGCCGCGCCCCTCGTGCCGTCACAGCCCTGGACGCGAAGCTTGACCTGCGCCCCCGGGTGGGCCGGGTCCGGATCGACCGAGATGCTGCCGCGATCGCCGCCGCTCCCCCAGCGGTCCTCCTCGCCCGCGAGGGCGGTGGGCGCTGCCACGGCGGTCAGGGCCGTCAGGGCGACGGCCACCCCGGTGACACGGAGCGCGATCAGAACACTGCGCATGGTGAACCTCCTCAACAAGGAGATTCACGCGCGCCACGCCGCTCCGCATCCGGAGCGGCGCCGTACGTGTCAGCCGAACGACTTAAACGAGGTCCACCAGGTCGGCGATCGAGTCAACCGTCCTGGTCGGCCGGTACGGGAACTTCTCGGTGTCGGCGACCGAGGTCAGACCGGTGAGGACGAGGAAGGTCTGCATGCCCGCCTCCAGGCCCGCGAGGACGTCGGTGTCCATCCGGTCGCCGATCATCGCGCTGGTCTCGGAGTGCGCGCCGATCGCGTTCAGGCCGGTCCGCATCATCAGCGGGTTGGGCTTGCCGGCGAAGTACGGCTTCTTGCCGGTCGCCTTGGTGATCAGCGCGGCGACGGCGCCGGTGGCCGGGAGCGGGCCCTCGGTGGAGGGGCCGGTCTCGTCGGGGTTGGTGCAGATGAAGCGGGCGCCCGCGTTGATCAGGCGGACCGCCTTGGTCATGGCCTCGAAGCTGTAGGTGCGGGTCTCGCCGAGGACCACGTAGTCGGGCTCGTGGTCGGTCAGGATGTAGCCGATGTCGTGCAGGGCGGTGGTCAGGCCCGCCTCGCCGATGACGTACGCGGTGCCGCCCGGGCGCTGGTCGTCGAGGAACTTGGCGGTGGCGAGCGCGGAGGTCCAGATGTTCTCGACCGGGACGTCGAGGCCCATGCGGCTGAGGCGGGCCTGGAGGTCGCGGGGGGTGTAGATCGAGTTGTTGGTCAGCACCAGGAACGGCTTGCCGGATTCGCGCAGCCGCTTGATGAAGGCATCGGCGCCGGGGATCGGGGTGCCCTCGTGGATGAGGACCCCGTCCATGTCGGTGAGCCAGGATTCGATCGGCTTGCGCTCTGCCACGGACTTCTCTCCACTCTGGGGGGCCTCTGACCTGTGGTCTGTGGTCTGTACCACCACCCTAGCGGGAGCGGGGCGGGGGGGGGGCGGGGGGGGCCGCCCCGGGCCCCCCGCCCCCCCGCGGCGGGTGGGGCGGCGCCACGCACACGCTGTTAAAAAAAAAAAAAAACACCCCCACAC